>JAJDCA010000045.1 GCA_029261055.1 Candidatus Omnitrophota bacterium
CTTAGAGGTGAAGAGTGTTATTGAGGAGCCGTGTGCGTAAATAGCGCAAGCACGGTTCTGAGAGGGGCTTGGCTACAACTTTTATTGGGTGTGAATTCAATATATTGGAGTGCCGGTCTACTCTACCATGTGTATTTTACAATATTAAATATTTTGATAAGGGGTCATGAGTCACATATGATAATATTGAAAAATACACATGACCCCTTATCTTGACCCCTTATCTTGGAAAAATACACATGACCCCTTATCTTGACCCCTTATCTTATTTTGAGGGTGAGTAAATGTCCCTACCGTCAGTCCTTGAACCTGGTTCAGCTTTTGTGATAATAGGCGTAACAAACAACTTTTCCCGGTACCCGGGTCACCCACAATCATGGCAAAACCGCCTTCCTGAATGTGGTTGTTTTCAATCCGCCAGATAAAGTTCTCCATGGGAGGCGAGACATATAACGCTGCAGTTGGAATGTCGGAATTAAACGGGTTCCATTTCAGACCAAAAAAAGGGGTCATGTGTATTTTTCAATAACATCATATGTGACTTATTTAATATTGTAAAATATACATGACCCCTTTTTTTTATTAGCACGGCATCACGCTGGCTTGCTATTCAAGCGTTGCAGGATCATCTTTGGCAGGAAAATACATCTCGCAATCTTACTAAAGACAGTAAACGTTTACGATCGTTATTGTCACGACATCATTTGTCTCCTGATGGCGGTTGTGCATTTTTCCAATGGGTTGGAGTTTCTCATGCTGAAATTATTCATGAGAAACTTTTACGTCAAGGGGTGTTTACTAGGCTTTTTAGTGTACCGCAGAGCTTGCGCTTTGGATTGCCGGGTGCTGAGTCTGAATGGGGTAGGTTAGATGCCGTATTGAATGGAGTTGCTAATATTAAGGTGTGAAATTTGGAAGAAGTTTGAATAATCAATAGCCAATTTGTGGTTGCCTCATATGGCACAGTGCTTGGTCAAGAACTATATTTTCTGTTTGGAAATTTTTATAAAAAGGGGTAGGGTGCATTCCATGCACCAAAATGCTCCTTAGTGCGTAAAACGTAACTTCTCATTAGTCATAGGTAAAGAGCCGAAATAGTTTAAAATACCCTTATGAATACACCTATTCCTAAACTACCAAAAATCAATGATAAAGAGCGTACACCGTTAGTTGGTGTATTGCTGGAAATCATTGCAAAGCAAAGTGAGGAAATTGACAAGTTAGAACAGAAGATCTTAAAGCTTAAAGGTGAAACAACTAAGCCGAAGATTAGTCCATCGCAGATGGATAAAAATACTGACCCAAATGTGGATGAGAAAACACGTAAACCTCGTGGTCCCATGCGTTCGAAAACAGAAGATTTGAGAATTGATGAGATTGTTGATATTCGTCCGGACAATATTCCTGAAGGTGCAGAGTTTAAGGGCTACCGTGAGGTTGTTATCCAAGACATTGTTATTAAATCATTCAACACCTGCTATAAGTTGGCACAATACAGGCTGTCTGATGGTAGTTATCTTTCAGGTAAGTTACCAGAGCATTTGCAAGGTTGTCATTTTGGCTCTGATTTAATTCGTTTAATTCAATATCAAAATCATTATCAACTAGTTACACAACCGTTACTATTAGATTTTTTACATGATTTAGGTGTTGAAATTTCTGCAGGTCAAGTTAACAAATTTCTCAATTTGGATATTGAAGTTTTTCATCAGGAAAAAGAAGAAATACTGGCAGCAGGTTTAAAATCTTCTAGCTATATCCATACTGATGATACAACGGCACGTCATAACGGCAAGAATGGTAACCGTTCACCTACCGCCTACAGTTTAAGCTGCTAATTTAGTCTCCTCAACAGGAAGCAGAGAAGGAATTGACTCATTTTTTAGGTGTGCAGAGACTGCCTCTGTGACGTAATCATAGCGGTTGCGATTCTGTAGTTTACAGGTTGCTGTTGTCGTCATCATACGCTCAACAAACAAGTTGCCACGCTCTGATTGCGTGCCAAAACTACTTTTGCGCCATAAAACATAGGGACGAATCAGTTGTTCTGCAAAGTTATTTGTTGGCTCTATACCTTCAACATCAACGAACGTCCATAAAGCATCTTTGCGCTTAAGAATCCGTGCACAAGAGTTTTCAGTTTTTTTATGGCCACAAGTGGTTCCTTCTTTAAGCAAACGTTCTATATTGTTACGTATAGGTTTCATTGCAGCTTGAAAGGTTTTTCTACTGATTTTCCCAGCTTTATGACGACGCCATAACCGAAACATGCGCCTGATAAAATCTAAAATCTCATCACCGATTTGGCCTGCACGGCCACTACGTTCTGATATTTTTTGCATATCACGTTTTAAATGCGCCCAGCAAAACTGCCTGAGAACAGTTTTAAAACAGTTATAAGAAGAGCACCTATCTGTGGTTAAAACACCCGCAAACTTCTCGCCTAATAAAGCTTTAGCAGCTTCCATAGAACGTGATGCGTGAATAATAAACACCGCAACCATCATCGTAGCTGCTAACCACATCCACATTTTATCGCCCTGCTGTTTATGCCCTGTTTCATCAGCATTCACAGACCATTTGTATTCTTGAATATAAATTTTAGCTTCTTCAACGGGTGCTTCCAAAGCGGTGCTTACCGTTTCTTCGGCATTAGAAATACTTCCAAGACTAACTGGCAAATTAAAAATATCGTCAAAAATAAGTTGAGTTGAACGTCTGCTTAAATAATAATCACCGGTAAGAATAGCGATCGTTGCGGTTGCTCGTGGCGCTAAAAAAGAAGTGGAGACACCAAAAGGTAATTCACCGCAATACAATGTCCCGCAGTCATTGCAAGACCCATAAATTTGCTGATATTCAGTTACAATCGGCTTGATTTCAGGCAATTCGAATTGCTGATGGCGTTTTATTTTGTCAGGATTAGCTTCAATGTGACCACCGCAGTCACAAATTGATTTAGGTAAACAAGCTACCGTGTTATCTACTTCTTCAGGTGGTAATAACTTACGCCCTTTTCCTTCATGACCATTTTGTGCGCCTTGTTTTAAAGTGTTACTTTTACCTGAACCATGATATTTCTTTTTTGGCTTTCTGGTTTTGAATAAATCTGATGAAGGTGCTTTTGACGAATTAGTCGAGTTGGTGTTTAATTTTTCCTTTAAGTCTGCTATTTCTGATAGTAAAGCAGTTTCATTTTTTCGGAATTCAGATAATTCTGAGATTAAAGCTAATTCCCTTTTTTGAAATTCAGACGAACAACCCCATACTACATTAATAATTTTTTGCGCCTTTTTAATGGTTTTAGGTTGTGGCGCGGATTTGTTGAAGTCGAGTTTCATGATCACTATTTTCTTGCAATTTGAAAATTATTACAAGTTTCAGAGGTGGGGTAGGTGAACGGTTACCAAGAATGGCTATTGCACTCATATTGGTAACGAATTATTTGCATGGTTTGAAAGTACAGAAAGTAAAAGTCGCGTTAATTTTCTGGAATTATTGAGTAAAGGTGTAGAACAGCGTTATGTAATTAATGATGGTGCTTTGGCTTATATGGAAAGTCATAAGCTACCAAAATTTATCCTGAAACAACTAAGTGATTTGAGTATTGATAAGAATAAATCTTATGATTGGGATAGTTGGATGAGCGAGCAAGGGATTAATTCCAGAACTCATCGTAGAATTATGACTGAAGGTGCGTTAATTGGTGGTTTATTGGCACAAGGTATCCCCGCTGATTTCGGCATTATCAGTGATGATGCTGGACAGTTTAATGTCTTTGACCATATTCTGTGTTGGATTCATGCCGAACGAGTGATTAATCGATTAATCCCTCTAAACGACTTACATCAGCAAGAGGTTGACTGGGCACGAGATAAGATTTGGGGTATTTATGCTGATTTAAAAGCCTACAAATTAAAACCGATAGAATCCCAAGCTGAAAATATTAAGCAACGTTTTCAAGCATTATGTAACACTCAAACTAGCTACATCACTCTTAATTTAGCGTTAGAAAGAATGGGTAAAAATCAACACGAATTGTTGAGAGTTTTAGACAAGCCTAACCTACCTTTACACAATAACCTAAGCGAGCAAGATATAAGAGAGTACGTCAAAAAACGAAAAATTAGTGGTAG
>JAJDCA010000046.1 GCA_029261055.1 Candidatus Omnitrophota bacterium
TTTTTTATTTACTTATATTATACGGGTAAGCCTCCGTTTATAATGCAAGGAGCAGGGCTTACGAATGGAAGAGATTAACTTTGGCAGGGCATTGTGGTTTCAATGGGTTACACGCTTTTCGCTCTATAAAAATTTATGTATCAAAAACATGTATTTTAATAAAAACCAAATAAATTCTACCACTAGACACACTAGACATCTTGTCTAATGGTAATTTACACACAAAACCCCTTATTTCATGTATAATTTGTGGCAATGTCCGACATTTTTCGTGTCCGTGTCTTATAGACATTTACACTAGACACACAAGAAATATTGTCGGAATATAATTACGACATTCTTTCTATCTTTCTACATCAACACAAAATCTTTACTAAAAAAGCAATGTCCGACATTTTCGGAGTCTATTTCTAGTAGAAATTTTCATAAAATAATAGAAAAAAAGTCGGAAATAATTATTGACTTTCAAAAAATAGTCTGATATCATGTGTTATCAAATAGAAACGGAGGGTTCATTATGGAAACAATTGAAGAAGGAACGGAACGCGGGAAAACAGAAATACTTTTTGAAGAAAAAGATTACGGTGACATTGGTATCACGTATGAGTTCTTGGATAGCACTGGACATAAGTGGATTCAACAAAATGTTGCCGAACTTATGTTGGGGGTTGGCTACAAATCAGTTGAACGATATTGCAAAGAACTTAATGTTAAAAGAGAGCGACATCGAACGAAAAGATACTCTTATAATTTTATCCGAGAACATGATGTAGAGGCAATCGCCGCACATTTTGATAAAGCATTAAAAAGACCTTGGAATGACATTCCTCATACAGATGACAATAAAAAAGTTCTGAGCAAAACAGATGCTCAATTTTTAGCAGAACAGCATATGTCTCAAGCAGTCGCTAACTTTCAAACACAAATAGGAAAATTAGAAAATCGTAATGATAAGCTGGAAGCCCGCAATGACACGCTAAGAGAACAGAATGATAAATTAAACAATGATCTAAAAAACGTAGCTACCGAAACAATGAAAATACAAGGAAGGGAAAAGAATTGGCTATTAATTTTCATTCTTTGCTTAGCCTTTATTGGAGGGGGAAGCTTTTTTGTTTGGAACTCTCATAAAGAATTAGAAAACAAAAAAGCCCAAGTTAGCAAAAAAAACACTTCCCTTTCTAAAGAGGTCCAACAAAAAACACAAGCCATCACATCAAAAAATATGGAAATACGAACACTTGAAAACAAACTAAAAGACCAAGAAATTGAATTTTTAAAAACACGCGCGGAAGAAAAACGATTGGAAAAATTCAATGTTTTATCTGATTTTAAATTAGAGGGAGGTATTTTAAAATGATCCAAGCGATTAGTCTACAACATGAAGTTACAGAAATTCTTAAAGACCCAAACCAATCATATGAGCATATTGCCGCTGGCGTTGGTGTCTCATCAATGACCATTAGAAGATGGCACAAAGATAACGTGCGGCCTAAATCAAGAGTTGTTATTATGTCTTTCAAAAATTATAAAAAAACTTTGGTGCAAAATTAAAACAGCTATCCTTTATTTTTAGAACCAAGGCAAAACATTGGGTATGATTCCTAATAATCTTTTTACATTTTCTATATAATTTTTTAAATATTTGCTCTTGAACAATGCCATCACAACAAAAAAAAATTTACAATAAAAATCAATCCAAGGCTAAACCATTTATTGGTTTTCATCCGCCTACTAGCAACACTACATACACTCCAAATCAATTCTTTGATGTTTGTATCCCAAACTATTCCCGCGGGGTTGTTCGTTTAGTTGGGTATATGTTGCGGAAAACTCTTGGTTGGTGTGATGAACATGGGAACCCAAAAGAAGAAGAGCTTGTTATTTCATATAATGAATTAATTAAAAATGCTAAGATTAGTAGAGGCGCTATCAAAGAAGCAATTAATGATTCTATAAAAGGAAAATTTATTAAATGTTTACGAGAAGGTAAAATGAAGAAAGCAGGGGAGGAGGGCCTTTCCGCTCTATTCCAATTAAATTGGGATTGTAAAAATAAATATACTTTCGACCCGGCCAAATTTAATGGTTTTTTCGCAGGGCAAGGAAACAGAACCTACATTCCAAATCAATTCTTTGATGTTTTAATAAAAGAAGATCCATTGAAAATTATCAAACTTGTGGGAACAATTATTCGTAACACAATCGGATTTCAAACTTATTCTGGTTTTAGACGCCAAAACATTCAAATGAATTTTTTAGAGTTGCAGAAAAAAGCAAATTTAAGTTCTCGCCATCTTTCTGAGGCTCTTGTCATAGCGATAGAAAAAAAATATATTAAATATGTAGAAAAGGGTATTTTTGATAAAAATGCAGGGATAAATAGCCGCGCTTCAAAATATTCCTTAAATTGGACTGATTCTAGCGGTAAACTTATAATCGGTTCAAAAGGGAAAGTGGAAAACAACGATCAGTCCAAAAAGGAAAGCGAGGAAGGAAACAGTTCAAAAAGGACAGTGGAGGCAAAAAAACAGTCCAAAAAGGACAGCGGTTTTAGTTCAAAAGGGAAAGTGGTTAATGCGTCCAAAAAGGACAGTGCCTCTATAAAAGAAATAAAACCTTTAAATAAAACCTTTAAACAACAACCTGTTGCTGTTGCAGTAGCTTATGAAGAATTAATAAAAATTGGGTTTAATAAAATTTCTTCATTAGAAATTGTGAAATACCATACACCTGATAAAATTTTGAGGATCATTACAAACCAAATTGATTGGCTTCCAAATAGAAATGTTAAAAAAAATAAACTTGGGTTATTAAAAAAAGCCATTAAAGAAAATTGGACAGCACCAGAAGAAATTGCGAATGAAAATTTAGATAATAATAACGGTTCTATATTTACAAAATATTTTTATGCAGGATGTGCCGGAAGCAATGAAGAACCTGTAACTGAACCAACAGATAAAGAAATTTTTATTGCAGAAAAATATGTTGGGAAACTTCTTAAAATATATCCTAACAAAGAATACGTTGCAAAATGGGGAAAACTATTTGGTGAAATGTTCAAATCTAATTTCAATAATTCAAATAAAAATGTTTATATATCATTAATTCCAGCTTTGCGATCATTTGGAGATAAATTTTATCTTTATCAAAAAGAAAAAATTAATAAAAAAAGAGCCGAAAAAGAGGCCGTAGCAAAAGAAAAACATCAAAAAAAGTTTCAAATAGAACATTTCGAATATTTACGTTTAACGGAAGAAGCATTTAAAGAAGATAGAACAAAAGATTATCAGAAATTTTTAACCTTTAGGAATAAACAAAGAGAAGAGGTAGAAAATACGCCTTTTTCATCTACTGTGTGGCTAGATGATTTTAATAAGGACGAAACACGGATTGAATCCTTTCAAAAATATTTTCCAGATGAAATTTTAGATTTTTGGGAATGGGATCAAACATTTAATGTGGAAAAATTAAATTTGGTTAATATAAGGTAGGGGAGTAATTAGATGATGAATATAAATCCTACATAAGAAATGACAGCAGAAATAAGAAATAAATTACAAAGAGCGCAGACGGTTATAGAGCTTTTAAACAAAGATAAAGAGATCCCCAAAGATTATCTAACCAAAACCAAGACAGATTTTGAAAAAGCTCTCTTTCTGTTAAATGCGATCGATGACCGCAGCAATAATCATAAATCATAATTCCTTCCAAATTTCACAGGTAGAAAATAGTCATACATTAGCCCTGTCACCCTATTGACTAAACTTGTTTAATACGATATTTTGAAAGAATTATAGAAAAGCGTTAGTAAAAGTTCTAATCAAACTAGTCAACTAATTCCACTTTTATATAACCGAATAGAACCACCACGGGAGAATCTCTTTGTGAAAGAGTGTTTTAGACGAATATCAAGATTGTTGTCAAGTCGGGCGTTAAAAAGAATGTCTTTGGGGGAGTTTACAATATTAATTATTGAAGATAACAGGACAGATCAGGAAATTATGGCTAGGTTACTTCTAAAGGAAGGGGCGCGTGCGATAACTGCACACGATGGAAGGACAGGATTTAATTTGGCATATGAGAAAATTCCAGACCTTATTATATTAGACTATTATCTTCCCGGAGAGAATGGCGATAAGGTGTGCGAAAGATTAAAAAAAGAAGAAAGAACAAAGCAGATACCCGTTTTATTTGTAACAGTCGAAAAATCATTGGATAAACTAATTGATTTTCTTGGTATTGGGGCGAGGGGTTGGGTCCTTAAGCCGGTGGAATCAAAACAATTTATTTTAGATATTAAACACACCTTAAGAAATCCCCAGATATAAAATAAAGGAAGAAGCAGTGTTAGTTAATCACCAAATTTTTTTAGTATGGTGATGTCTATAATGGGGGCTTCGATATGGCTTAGTGGAATGATAATAATATCAGATGGAAGAAGCTTATAATTACAGATTTTTGTTTGAGTTTTTATTCTAATTCCGGCAAGTTTTTTATCGGCGGGGAAGGCGCTCTCGATAGCAATGCTTTCTTTAATGGCATCGGTAAATATTTTTATCTTAGTTTCTTTTTTTCTAATCTCACCTAAAATCGGCACTTCGCGAGCTTTTTCTTTAATAGTTATATTGTCATTAATGTGTCCAGCCAAACGTAATAATTTTGTATAATCCGCTTGAAGAACCAAAGCTAAAGCAGTTAATACTTTTGTGGTAACTTTTATTTTTTTTTCTCCCTTTTCAAGGATGTGGAGATAATTTCTTGTTATCCCAGCGCGTTTGGCGACGCTATCCATTGACCAATAAGGGGAAGGACTTTTCTCTTCTCGACAGCGATTCAGGTATTGGCCAAGAGAGAGTTGATTTGTATTAGAATTAGTAATTTTGGTGGTCATTAATGCATAATAACCGAACTTCTATTTCTGTTCCACCACATTGTTAAATATTTTGTTAAACATTGTTTACTTAATTAGTAAATACTATTTAACAAATTTATTGACTAGCGTTTACTTTATGATAAAATATTTTATTGAACCACTAGAAAGAAGGAACTTCTTTTATGAAAATAGTTTTTTTAACAAAACATATTAAATGGTGAAGATGTCGGACTATATAACCAAATCGACCTTGACCAAAGGCCACCCAACAGTAAGCAAGCAAACATATATTCGTTTTGCTTGCTTTTTTTATAGACCCAACTTGAACAATTATAAGAGAGAAATGTTTTATTAATGGAAACATTCGGTGTAACTCCCATAGAGGCTGCTTTTGATGTTATTGGGCTTACAAATAGTAAGCTGATAATGGATTTTATTTTTCTCGATACAAAAATTGGGATTATTGTTTTTATTATAGGCTTTCTTTTTGCGCTTTGGACTAGCATGGTAAGCGGGGCATTTGCCCATTTAGGCAAATACCTTTTTCTTTTTTTTACAATCTGGTTTCTTTTTGTTATTCCTAGCACTACAACCCCGAATGTTACATCTACGATGGAAACGGGTGGCTTCGATCAAATCACAGCAGACGAAATCCTTACAGATGAACAAAGAGCAGGCGGTGTTAATCCGATATTAACAAGTGTCAGTGAGTTTTTCAATGCGTTTACTCACAGTGTTATTAATGTGTTGACCACCGCCACGCAGGGAGGGGAAATCAACTACCTTAATAATCCGTTTCTTGTTCATAAGCTAGCCATTCATATGAACAAATTTACCGGTAATGGTATCAGGCAACCAGTTTTACGCCAAGAGGTTCTCGATTTTTTCTATACACACTATTTACCAGCCATTAAAGAATTAGCAGATGAATTTACAAGCACGGTAGCCACATTTAATAAATGGTGGCCTGGGCATACGGATGTAATTGCAAAATATAGTCCCGAAGGTGTAGCAAGATGGACGCAGCTAAGAAGCGATTTAGTTGAGTATATTTATAATAATTCTAGATTAGCGTATATAAGGTTGAATTTTGCAAGCCTATTCTCGTTAGACAGCGCAGACATGGAGGACGAATTAATTGTTTCGTTATTCAATAGTGAATTAAAACGATCCAAGAGAGATGTCGCTGTTAAAAATGCGGTTGGCGTTGAAAGAACTATTCTCGATAAAGGCAGAGAAGGGTTAGGCGGTATATTGGCAACAGCAGGATCGTTTGTAACTCAATTTGGGACAGAAGCTTTTTCAGAAGGAATGATGAAAATGTTCCCATTCATTGAAGGGTATGCTTCTTTAATTATGTACACTTTGTTCCCTTTCACATTGCTGATTATGATTTTTACAAGATCATGGACGGTATTATGGCAGTTTGTTAAACTTTTGTTTTGGGTCAAGACATGGCCAATTATGTGGGCTGTCATTGAGTATGCTTCTCTATATATTGTAGAAGTGCAACGACTGCTATCGCCTAATGTAAAATGGTTTTGGGAAGAACCATATTTTAACATTGTGACAGCGGTCTTTATTATTATGACACCGATTGTTTCTTTAGCCATTGTTGAAGGCGCAATATTTGGTGTCGGACAAGTTGCGACTGCCGTGACTTTATTGGTTAGTCAATCTGTTGGCGCAGCGACGAAACTATTTGGCGGGTCTGTAAAGGGGGCATTGAAATCTAATGCATAAATGTAAAACAATATTGAAGGGCCGCAAAATAAAAGAAGAAAGGAGAAAAAATATTAAAGAAGTTTTAAAGTTTGTGTTTATTTTTCGATTCGCTTTTCATGGAGAACTACACCGTTTTGTTATTAAAATTTTAAAATTATCTCATTCACAGCGTCTTATTGAGGCGTGTATAAAAGAAGGGTATGTTTTGAAGTCAGATTTATCTGATGATGCA
The DNA here is from genome assembly GCA_029261055.1 of Candidatus Omnitrophota bacterium. GTDB lineage: Bacteria > Omnitrophota > Gorgyraeia > Zapsychrales > Zapsychraceae > JAJDCA01. Next base: position 6,834 of record JAJDCA010000046.1, read on the forward strand.
AAGCAGATGGTTCTATATAGGAAGAAATTTTATTATCTCACCAAAAAAGGGGTGGAGCAGTTAGATGATTCTGTCCCAAAAGAAATATATACGTTCAGGAAGGATCGGCACATTAATTTAAAAGTAGTTCCGCATAATGGTTATGTGATCGAAGCATATTTTTTTCTTATCCAGAAATTTAATAATGCTGTTTGGATCAGTGAGTGGATTATGCGAAACAATGTAAAGCGGCGCGTTCGTTTGCCGGATGGAATATTGGTTGTTGACGATAAGGTCAAAATTGCGGTTGAAGTTGAAAAAACTTATAAAACGGAGAGGGAGTGGAAGGAAATCCTTAGTCGATATAGACGCAATATACGAAATTCTAGTTGTCATGGAGTTTTAATTGTAGCTATGGACAATGTGTTTGAAGGGATAAAAAAACAAGTTCATAAAGAAGATAAGAATTTTCCCAATCAACATATATTTTTAACATCTTTTAAGGGGTTGGCTAAAAATCGACTGTTATGTTACGAGAATGTTTTAAGTTTGGATGATATGGTGCGTCAGTTTAATTTACAGGAGCAAGGATGAAAGATGAACAAATAAAAAAGAAAAAAAAGAGCGATCCAAGAATACTCATATTTATTTTGCCGGTGGCTTTTGCCTTAATATGTTGGATTGTCGGATATGTTTATGGTAGGCATGAACGAATCATAGGTAAATTTCAGTTTAAAACTCGGCCTGATCCGGTTGTTTTTGTGATTCCAAAATATGAAGAATTATTTTTAATGGATAGCATAGCGACGTATCAAGAGGGGAGAGTATATGACGTCACAAAAAAGATAAATTTCAGCGAATTTAAAAAAATAAAAGAATCCGTCAAAGGTAAAACCTTGTTGGTTAATTTCGGATTAAATTGGACAAAAGAGACAATAAGGCTTCATGAAATTGAGGGGATCATTGCCGCAAGTGATTTATTACAGAAAAAAGAATTAAAGAGAATGGTTTCTTCCTTTAAGGTTCCTGTATTTTTTGAAAAAATTGTTCTTGCGATAAACCGTACTCTTCCGTGGATTATTGGATTTGGTTATTTGACGTTATTAAGTATGCTTTTTACAAGAAGTGGAAAGCTGTTGTTTGTCTGGTGGTGGTGTTATTCATGGTTTTTTACCGCACAGGTCGGTTTATATGCTGTTGTTTGGCTAACAGGCAACCCTCTGAAGGACATTTTTTGGATTGGACCTGTTTTAAACCGCTACACCGTTACCTTTCGGATTTTAGGAGAGAACGCCCAGGTATGGAAATTTTTATCGTCAGTTCTAGTTTTCATTATATGCCCGATTTTATTTGTAATGATGGGAATGGTTTTTCTTACTAAGCACGTTTTGCCCAAAAGGAAACGTGAAATAGAAGATTTTGTTAAATATGATAAAGACAAAGATAAGAGAAGTGAACTTTCTATAGAGAATGTAACTTTTAAAGATGTTAAGTTCGATTTACGAAAAAAACTTAAACGCTATCAGAATCGGAATGAATTTTTTCTTGGGGTAGGGGATGATAAGAAAGACATTACGATTCCCACAGCGTTGATGAGTCACCATGTGCATATTATGGGACCAAGTGGAACGGGGAAAACATCAATGACGTTTTTACCGTTAGCGTTGCAGACATTAGATAAAGGGTATGGAGGGTGTTTTATTGATTTTAAGGGTGACGATATTTTAAAGAAAACTATTTGTGAGAAGACAAAAGAAAAAGGCAAGAAATTCTATTATTTCACCATTGACCCTAACGAGGCGTCTGTTTTTTATAATCCTTTATTGTCCGGTGATAAGCATTCAAAGGTTGACCGGATTATGAGTGCGTTGGAATTAATTTATGACGGACCGGCTGGTTTTTATTCTAATGTTCAGACAATGACGTTTATTAGTTTGCTTAAAGAAATGGAAGAAGAAGGGCGAGAAGTCAGCTTTAAAAGTATTCAAGAAGGGCTTAAGGATGCGTCTTTTTTAAGAAGTATTAATGTTGAAGAAAAAGATGTTAAAGGCCTTTTTGCAGCACTTTCCAAACTATCGGATTATTCCACCCTGAATGGTGATGGTATTAATTTAAAAGAAATTATAAATAATGGTGATGTTATTTTCTTTGCTCTTAAATCTCAAATCAATACACAAATTGCCGAAGCTATAGGGCGCATGTTAATTATTGATTTGAAATATCATGCGGCATCACGCAAAGAGATCGACAAACAGTTTTATATTTTCATTGATGAATTTCAGACGATTGCCTCTAATCATTTTGTTGACGTGATTTCAAAAGTCCGTAGTGCTAATTTTTGTCTGGTGTTGTCCAACCAAACAAGAGGTAATTTATTGGCCGTGGATAAGTCATTTGAAAACACTGTTTTTACCAACACAGCCACTAAGGTCGTCTTTAATCAGGAAGACCCTAAAGACGCACAGTTTTGGGCAGAAAAAACAGGGAAAACTCTATTCGAGCAACGCTCTATGCGGACCTTTTCCGGAAAGACTTTTGGGGACGATTCGACTGTTTTAGATGGAAAAAGAGAACTAGAAGGCTCTATTCAGCATTTGAGTAAAAATTATATTTCCGAAAATATTTTTTTACGTTTACCGTTGGGTAAGTCTGTTATTTTTTTAAGACAGAAGAATGCTAAAGTTTCGAATCATCAGCATTACTACACTTTAAAAGAGCGGGATGCCTTGTTGAACAAACCGTTTATTAACGAAAGGGGGATTAGAAATTGGAATTGTACTTCAAAGGAAGAAAGAGAGTTGGTTAAAAAAAGAAAGAAAAGGAGGAGTCAAAGTGAAAAAAAAGGGACTTATTCAAGCAATGAATGGATTTAAGAAAATTTTTATTATGTTGGGATTTTTTAGTGTATTGGGTTTAGGTGTGGTAACACAACAAGCCTATGCACAGTTGGCTGAAGAACAGGTTGTTACTGATTTTGCCGATTTTATGGTCAGAATTATTGACAGTCCTATTTCAAAAATATTAGCTGTTGTTATTCTTATAACGGCTGTTGTTTATTTGTTTCGAGGAGATTATCCAAAAGCAGTGGCCGCAGGTTTTGCTTTTGCGATTTTAATATTCTTGCCACAAATAATAGCAACATTTTAGAGGAGAATCATGAATATATGTCCAAGAACATTAGATAAACCAATGATTTTATTCGGTCTTGAGGTTGAAGACGTTGGTGTTCTTGCGTTGTTTGTTGGTATAACAGTAATACTATGTAATCCTGTTATACCGACATTTTTGTTCTTTTTCGGATGGTGGATCTTGAGTAAGATCAAGAAGGGGAAACCTTCAGGGATTATTCCGCATTTGTTGTATAAATGCGGGCTTATGATGCCGGGTTTGATTCCCTCTCCTCGACTGAAACCCCGATATTGTGTGTATAGGAAGGCAGACCCAAAGAAGATTTTGTATTAATTGAAATAAAAAAAAGACCAACTCGCAGGCAACGATCCGGTCAAGCTTCTTAAAGGTAATTAAAAGCAGTTTTCAAACTGAAAGATGTATTTATTTATGTCTAAGAGAAAACTGTGTCGTTGTCTGTGAGTTCAATAAGACGAACTCATGGAAAAAAATAAAAATAAACAAGCCTCAAAACCTCATAAATCTAAGTTTATTGAGCGGTGGGCAAAAGCAGAAGACGTTAGCATTAAATTAGGGTGGGCCCTTGTGCTGATGTCAGTTGTCAGTATTTGTTTAGTGACGGCTCTTATTAAGGTCGCCACTAAAGATAAACCCATTTATTATGTGCCGGGGGCAAGTTCAGCCGGCATTGCACACCCCAATGAAATTCCAGAATCTTCGATTTGGGGGTTTACATCTAATTGGCTAGTTTCCCTTCTTAACTTCACGCCGGCTACATATAAAGATGTCCGTACAAATTCTGAACGGTATATGTCGCCAAAGTATCTATCAAAATTTAGATCGGTTAAAGATGATATTCAAAGTATCGAGCGCGGGCTTATTTCATCGAGTTTTATGCTTACCGAAGATCCAAAGGTAACTAAAAAGAATAGGTTTTATGAAATTGGATTGGTTGGAAAAAAGCAGCTGTTTATCGGGAAAGAGATTGTTAAAGAAGAAACAGTTCAGTATTACATTTACTTAACGGAGGTTTCTCCCAATGATGAGAATATTTATGGATTACAAGTCGATAATCTCATTTATGAAATTTTAGAGGAGAAAATAAATAAATGAGAGGGCTAATTATGAAAAGAATATTGTTCATTGGATTTATGATGGCGACGGTAACGCTATTACATTCTCAACATGCGTTTGCTCGTCGTATTCTGTACCCGGAAGAGCCGTTAAACATCAAGGTGGGGGTATCGAAATTAACAACAATTACGTTTCCTAAAAAGGTCGCACAATTAGTTAAGTCAGGCGATCCAGAAAGTATTTTGGTTGAAAACAGAGGGTATTCTGTATTTGTTACTCCTAAAAATATTCCTGTTGCCCAACTTATAGTTGTGACCGAAGACGGAGAGAAATATCCTCTTAATTTTATTTATGAAGATACGGTTGATGACATGGTGTCTATTTCCATGCAATCAGTATGTGAAGAAAGACAGGACAAGAATTTGACCATTGCTTTGATGAAGGAATTATTTATAGGAAGAGTACCTGCGGGGGCGACGGTCATTAATAAGAGAAAGGTGATTCATCTTAAAGACCAACACTTGAAATTAGTTTTTGAGAAGACATATGAGTTACCGCAGTCAAAGGTCTATCTTGTCACAGCTCAAAATATGATTAAACAGGCTGTTGTTGTGCCTGTTCAACAAATAGTTTATCCCAATTTATTAGCCATTGCTTCTGATCGGGAAGTGTTGTTTCCCAAAGGGGAGGAAGGCTCTCAAACAAAGTTGTATATGATTGTGAGGAAATAATATGAAAAAATATTTTGAGAAAATGAAAGGGTTATTGATCCCGCCTGAAGGAGAAAAAGATGAAAAAGGCAAGAAAGAAAAAACAAAAAATTTGGCCGTGACTATTGGGCTGTGTTTTTTAATCGGCGTTATTGTGGTTAGTTTTGGCTCTAGCAAAAAAAGAAAAATGGTTAAAGGAGTGGATGGGCAACAGGTAAACACAAAAGGAAAAGATAAGGTGTCTGATTTTATGATCGGGTCCGTTGAACAAAGGGCTTATGTGGAAGCCCTTGAAAAAGATTACCACAGCGTTAATGACAGAGTTGCCAAGCTAGAGAAAACCATTACAGAAATGAAGGACTCTCAGAAAGATATTGGCAAAATTATGTTGAACATGAATGAGAGTATGAAAAACAAAACAGAAGAAATGATGGATTTAATTGAACAAAAAAGTAGGGAAGATAAGGAACGGTCAAAATTTGATCCGTTAAATTTATTGTTTAAGGCCAATCCTTTGGGGATAGATGAAGAAAGTATTGATTTACAGGTGGTGGATATTATGCCGATCAGAGAGGAGCGAGACAATACGGTTTATTTGCCTATTGGGAGTTTCTGCAAAGGGACGTTACTTACGGGGGTTTATGCCTCAAGTAATGAATCACAACCTTTACCTGTTTTAATTGCTCTCGATGAAGCCTTTTATGGCCCAAACAAAACACGGATACCGCTTAAAGGAGCCTTTGCCATTGGTAAGGCTGTGGGGGATCTTGTTTCAGAGAGAGCAAAAATTCAAGTGGTTTCAATGTCCACGGTTTTGCCGGACACGATTACTTTTGAGCATGAAAGTAACCTCGGATGGATTACGGATGAAAATGGATTGTTAGGGGTTCCAGGAATAGTGACTTATAACACTGGCAGACAGATGTTTGCAGGATTTATGGCAGGGTTTGCCTCTGGTGCAGCTGAGGCCTTTGCTGATGCAGAACAAACAACCGTAGTTAGTAGTAGCGGTACGGTGACGAGTGCGGTGACAGGAGATTCCGGAAAAGCGGCGGCATTTTCTGGAATGGCACAAAGCGCAAGTCAGTTGTCCGAACATTTCTTTGATCGCATAGACGAAATGGTTCCGGCCATAAAAATTGAAAACAACAAAACAATTTATTTTGTTGTTCAGAAAGGAGTAAAAATTGAAGGCTTACAAACCAACCCTACTCTTTCTTACCGTTTTGTTGACTAGCGGGTGTACAACAACGCAAGGGACATCAAACGGTATGAGCAAAAATGGTAAACCGACATTGTTTCAGGTTTATACGAATAAAGACAATAGTACAGAAGAAAATATTAAAGAAAGTTTTGGTATTAAGGAAAGTGCGGGGCGTGTTAAGCCGTATATTCCGGTTATGACGCAACCGACTGTTAAAAAAGTCTGGATTCCACCCCACAAATCAGATCAGGATAAAAATGTCATGATTGACGGGCATTGGGTTTATGTAAAGCTCGATGATTTTAAGTGGTTTGTGGAAGAAGATAAAAAAGGCGAAATGAAAATGCCGGTTGTTGTACCGACGTTTCCGACTAGTGGGAGATAAATATTATGGGTGTTAAAACAAGTCAGATGGAAAGTGTTTTTGCAGAAGGAGATAGTTTTGTTGATTTTCTTCCATACCTTGAGTTTCATGAAGGGGTATTTATACAAGTTGACGGGAGTTTAGGCAAAATATGGGAATTAAGTTTTATTGAAGCAGAATCTCAAAACAGTTTTGTCTTAAAAAACTTAGTGAGCAACATCAACGGAATTATTAATCGTCTAACATCTGATAAATTAAGTTGTCAGATGATTTTATTAAGTGACAGTGCGATAGAAGATAAGCTGTCTGAATATACTGATTATACAGAAGTGGGGATGGAAAACGAAATTGTCAAAAATTGTCTAGAAGAACGAGTCAAACATATATGCCGATCCAAAGAAGGGTTTTTTGAACATCGGCAAAGTACGTTTAGCCCGAGAAGGTTGAGGCTGTTTTTCACATTACGGTATTTTCCTGATTATATTAATCCATCATTAACAGAGCAAATAAAATATTTTCTAACAGAATCGCATACTTTTTCTAAGGCACTCAAGAATAATTTTGAGAAGTACAAAAAAACAGTAGATAAGTACGGAAACATTATCGACAGTGTGTTTAAAGCTAATGGAATGGAATGTACGGCCATTCAGTCACAGGAAATGATTTTACTGCTTTATCGTATTTTAAATCCACGACGAGCAAAGAAAATTCCTTATGTAAAGGAAAACAAAGAAGAGGCGATCCGTGACCAAATTTTGTATAACGCACCATGTGTAACCGATCATGGAATGATATTAGAGGGGCATCAAAGCAGGGTAGTTACGTTAAAAGAGTTGCCGGAAGAAACGTATATGGGGATGTTTACTTCTGAAGAAGTCAAAGGATCACGATTTTGTATGTTAGATTTGGTGCGTAATTTTATGATGGTTATTAATTTTATGGTTCCAAGTCAGGAAACAGCTTTAAAGCGGTTAAAGTTACAGAAAGGTTTAGCGTTTGTGCATAGAAAAGACATTATCGGCGACGATGCGATTGAAGCACAGGAGCAAAAAAAGGAATTAGATAAAACAATTAGTGAAACTTTTCGAGGTGGTAAACGTGTTGTTTATCCAAGAGTACATTTTATTGTCATGGAAGAGAGTGAGGATGAGATTGAGCGTGCGGCTGATGATATTTTGAGCATCTTAAATCGTTTAGGGTGTGAGGGCTTAAAAGAAGATATTATCGGGGGAACACTGTTTTTAAGTTGCTTACCTTTAAATTTTAACCCGAAATACGAGCAGATCATCAAGCGCACCAAACGGATGTTATCAACTAATTTTTTGGATATGTTGCCGATGTATGGAGCGTTTCAAGGCACACGAACGCCAGCGCAAATTTATTTTAATCGAAGAGGGGAAATTCTTAATTTAGATTTATTCGATGCTAACAAAAATCCTCATGGATTAATTATTGGTGCATCGGGAGCGGGAAAAAGCTTCTGGATCAATGATTTTATTTTACAGAATTATCGTCTTGGCTCACATTTTTTTGTTTTGGACAAAGGCGAGTCTTATAAAAAATTATGCTCCATTCTAGGCGGTCAATATATAAAGTTCAGTTTTACTAAGCCATTAACTATCAATCCTTTTTATCGTGAACCGACCTCGGAGAACATTGCTTTTTTAAGAGAAATGCTTGCTCAAATGGCCTCGGGCTGTGATGAGCGTGACCGATTAAATCGAGAACAAAAGGCTTTACTGTTAAATGCTGTGCATAAAGCCTACAAACAGAAAGAAGAAAGTGGCGAAGAAGTTTTTCTTTTGGACGTAGTCATAATATTAAAAAGTGATGAGTTTAATGAAGAAACAGGACTAGGAAGGGGGGTGGGACAAAGACTTGCTTATAAGTTGACGGATTTTACACGGATGGGTCCTTATGGAAAATTTTTTGATGGCCCGAATCAATTTGACCTTGATTCACAATTCACCGTTTTTGAGTTGGCGAATTTAAGTGACCATTCGGATTTACAGATGGTGGTTTTGTTAAACATTATGTTTTTTATCACTAATTTTATTTCCTCAGAAACCATGAAACCAAAGAGGAAATTTCTACTAATTGATGAAGCGTGGTCCCTGTTAGATGTGGAAAAAACCGCTGATTTTATCCGACAGGCTTTTAAGACGTATCGGAAGTATCGTTGTTCGGTCGTGGCGATTACTCAAGATATTGAGGATTTGACCGAGAGTGCCAGCGGGAAGGCGATTATTACCAGCTCGGCCAATAAAATCATTTTGAGTCAGGAGCCGGTGGCTATTGAACGCTCTAAAAAAGGGCTGTCTCTTAGTGAAGATCACTTACATTCTTTAAAATCTTTAGAGATCATTAAGGGAAAGTTTTCTGAGGCGATGTTTTTGTCCGAAGGGAAGTCCGGCATTATTCGTCTTGTTCCTGATCCGTTTTTATATTGGGTGGCCAATACAGAGCCGCGAAACAACAGGTATCTCAACAATAAGATAAAAGAGTGTGATGGAAAATTGTTAGAGGCACTAAACCAATGTGTAAAGGAGTATCCTTATGGGATTAAATAGAGTATTACTTTTAAGTATTTGCGTATTTTTTGTAACGGGGTGTTCCGGCACAGTTGTTACAAAAAGGGCTTATGATAAGGGTTATAAGCGAGGTCTTGCCCAAAAAGTTGATGATGCCGTAGAAGAAATAAAGAAGCAAGGGAATTCTCCATATGTTAATTGGTATGCGCCGATTGTCCAAGAAGTTGTTGTCCCGGCACACATCAATAATGGGGTGTTTATTCCGGAGCATAAAGAACTTGTTATTATTAATCCTGGATCGTGGAAAGCTAATTCGGGATATGAAATTAAGAATCAAATTAAAAATGGTGATGCCGTTGATTATCAAAAGATAAATTTAGAAACATTAGAAGCCATCGAAGACGAAAATGTGCGTCAGGGCAAGGAAAATATAGGCAAAAATCAATATGGAGAAAACAAATCAAAGGAAAAACTTGGTAATAAAATCCAACAATTTTTGGCGAAATGGAATCCAAACAGATCATAAAAGAAGGATTCTTTTTTTAGGGATTTTTTTACTTTGGCCAACCCCTGGCTTTTCTCAAAAGGTCGTTGATTTAGGGGTTGTAGGGCAAACGTGTAGAGTAAGTCCGCAAAAAATTCGTTCTAGCCACAATAAATATCTTCACCAGAATATTTCCATTAATAAAGAAGAATATATGCAGAATGTCCGTAAACAGTTGAATGTTTCTTATGATGGAACAAAAAAACTCCATCAAGGGGGACAAAATTATCAGTATAAGTTAAAGGCAGAAAATTTACCGTTTAATGAGAAACGAGTTTATGTGTTTTCTGCTTTAGATTCACAGAGCATTGAGACAGGCAAACGATTAAAGGCAGATATTGGGATATGTATTAAATATCAATCATTAGATGACATTAAATCATTCCGAGAAGAAACAGGGGTTGAATATCCTATAAAACTAGGGAATGACAGTGTAATAGATTTATTACGAATTAAAAGTTATCCGTCGTTATTAATTATTAAAAATGGAGAAGTTACGGTTGAAACGAACATTTAGTTTATTTCTGATTTTTATTGGTTTAACAAGTCTTGTATATGGTGAAAGTCTTTTGTCTCTGCAGGGTGCGGTTAATTGGAGTTGTATAAGTCCGCGCGTGATTGGCCTATGTTTTAGGCGTAGTCCTCCGTGGGTTGGGATTAAGGTTCGCTATTGGGAGCCGGCATTATTAATTGAGACAGTTAAAAGGCCGGGGGATTCAGTGGTTGATTTGTTTGGTACTGTGATTCGTCCAATTACCGAGGGGGCTTCTAGGGTTTTAATTTCTGGAGCCACAGGGTTGGACGTTGCCGCGACAAGCGGAACGACAACCCACAGCGAGATAACCAACACACAATTTAATGAAGTTCATGTTTATGGAAATCCATTTTTTAATATCTTTTCAACATTTGCGGCTTTTGATTGTGGGGGTGCGCCGGTTCCAGGGCAACCTTATTATCTTTCCGAATTGGATTCGGTGGAATGGCGTTTAGGTTTAACAGAAATTTTTAATCCAAAAAGTTTATTGTCTGCTTCGTTAGGTCCAATTTGTTCGGTATTTTCGATTACTGGAAGTGGCGGTTTGTGTATGGGGTCATGGGGGGCCTTGTATCCACGACGAGGATGGTTAAAGCATCAAAGTGAGGTGGTAGGCTCTGCGGCAGATGCTTATAGGGCGGTAAGTATTGCTAGTTTAGAAACATTGTCGGGTCATGTGGTGCTTTCGCCTTTGTGGTTTAGACCAAATCTAGACAGGGATAAGATGTCGATGGTTTATCCAGTTTCAAGTCGATGTATTAATATTGGGGAAAATCCGGCATTGTGGGAATCAGGCAAAACGTCACCTAATGGAAAGTATGCGTGGGTGTATTGGAGGTATAGAGAATGTTGTTTGTTTTAAGAATTATTATTTGTCTTTTCGTTATTTGTTGTTCTAACGGGTATGCTCAAGATAGTTTTTTTGATAGTGGAATTGATTATTTTGGCAATGATAACATCACGCCTGAAAAACCTAAAAAAGAAGAATGTCTCTCCTGTCAATTTGATAGCCCAATAAAAGAAACGATTAAAGAAATCCCTAAAGATATGCGGGAGGTTGTGAAGAAAATTCGTAAAAATGCGGCCACTACTAAAGACAGCATTTATCTTTTTATTAGTCCGCAGTGTACCCATTCTTTAGGTGCAATCAAAGAGTTGGACAAATTTAGATCAAGCTATCCTCAATGGGAGTATGAAGTTTATATGCTTGGCAGTATGAAGGAATACAAATCTTTTATTACAAAGAATAAAAACATTTTTGAAAACGAAATTCCGTTTACATTAGATATTCAGGCTAAAGTCAGTAAAAAGTTTAACATCAAAAAGACTCCAACATTCTTAATTCAATATGATGATGTTTATTACAAAGTTGGTGGTCAGCCTACGTTAAAAAATGTCGTTGAAAAATTGGTAAAGATATGAAAAAGAACATTGTTTTAATATTTTTAGTTTTTGGTGTAGTTGCAAACGGGTACGCTCAAGAAAGTCTATTTGGTCTTACAAAGATAGATTTCTTTAATCCAGATACGCCAACAGCTCAAATGAAGGAAGCTCCAAAATACACGCAGATAGAGAGTAATCCAGAAGGTAAGGAAGTGGGTACAGAACAGCAAAATGTTTGGTCTGAGCCTATTGTGGGGCCTGGGGGCAACATTGTTTACTATACACCCCCAAAGCAAGTGGTAGCGTTTTTGGATAATCCTTCTGAAGAAAATGCTAAAGATTATCTTCAATGGAATATGAATCGAATGGGGAAAATCCAACAGGCACAAAATATGCTAAAGAAGGTCACGCTTGAAATGGGCGTAACGCCAAAAGTGGCCATGACAGAAAAAAGAAGTGTTAAGAGCGTTCCTAAAAGTGTTTCTAAAAGATGGACTTCTGGACAAAATTATATCGCGTTTTTTTTATTAAAGGGCTGTCCTTATTGTGAGCAACAAAAACAAATTATCAGCCAGCTTAAAGAAACACGTCCGGATTTACGGATTGAGGTTTTTGTAAAAGGATATTCTAATAGTGAATTACAGAGATTGCCATTTAAAGCAATTTCTGATCAGGGGATCAGTCAGTCTTTGGGGTTTTCTCGCTATCCAACAACATTAATGGTTAATAAATATGGGAAAAAGGCTCTTGTTCCGGGGATTTTATCTGACACATTAATCTATGAATTTTTGAAGGAGCAATCATGAGACAAAACTATTTGATGGTTTTCGTATTTATGTGTGTGGTTACATGGGGAAGGTGCGTTTCTGCTGATATTTTCACAGAACTCTTAGGTGGACCAGACACCGAACTTAAATCGTCTGTGGAAAACGACCCTTCTGGATTTTATTATCGTTCAGGGGTTGATTTAAACACACGGCCAGCTACTAATGACCCTAGATTTACTGCAAAACAAAATCTTTCGTTAGGGTGTAGTGGTTTTAATTTTAACACCAATTTTCTCAAGCAATTTTCTACAGAAGCCTTGAGTAACACTTTATCTTCTGTGGCCACGGCTACAATGGCCGCGGCTCCTATGTTGTTGTTGGAATACGCTTCGCCAACCTTAGCAGACATTGTGAAACATTTTAATGCCGTTACCAATGTAAAGTTGGGGCTAAGATATACACAATGTGAGGATATTGAAAAAGCTGTAAGCGGTGAGTTTGATAAGTTACGCAAAAAATCTGAAATGGAGTGTATAAAAGAACAAGCAGCTGATGATATTGATGGAGCAATGAATGTCTGTAAAGCGCAAGGTGATCCGTTTGCTTTTCTTAAAAATAAGGATGGGCAACCATTATACACAGGGGTTGAAATTAACATTTTGGAAGATGCTATGGATAGGCTTGCTTTATCGGCTCCTGAAAAAGCTTTTATACAGAATGTTCTTCCGGAAAAAACTATCACAGCCGATGAAGTCCAAAATACAGAACCAAACTCAGGAATTGAATATATTTTGGAGGAAAGAAGGGATGAAATTTTGGCTGAATTAGAAGTTGTTTTAGCTGATTATAAAGCAACCCAAACGGTTTCAGATACGACTTTAGAGCAATACTCAATTCCTGGTGCGCCTTTAACAGAATGGCAGTTAAAGAATATTACCTTGTTGGATGATGGAAAAAGCTATGTGTCATTGGCTACAATAGCTTCCGAATTATCTTATTATGAAACACTCCAAAATTATGAGAAAGCATTAGATAACCTAAAGGATGCTATCAATAATCCGGAAGAAGATGAGACATCCAGAGAGTTTCTTCAATCGTTATATTGGGAAGCAAAAGAAGACTTGGCCGCCGTTAAAGAGAGGCGGGAATTTCTGGATAATTATAAGGAATATATGGCCGAATTAATTACCGAATCTGAGAAAAAAAGATTACGATTATTGGCCTTTGATGATGGAACACAGGCGATTGTTGTGGAAGAAAAAGAGAATGTAGATGAAAAACTTTTGTTTTTACCTGATTTATAAACTATTAATTAATGCAAAGTATTATGTGCATTATGACTGGACTAAAATACATAAATTTTTATAGAGCGAAAAGCGTGTAACCCATTGAAACCACAATGCCCTGCCAAAGTTAATCTCTTCCATTCGTAAGCCCTGCTCCTTGCATTATAAACGGAGGCTTACCCGTATAATATAAGTAAATAAAAAA
>JAJDCA010000047.1 GCA_029261055.1 Candidatus Omnitrophota bacterium
GGTTTGTGTTTGTCATGATGTCCAATAGGTTCCTCCTTAAGGCTATTATAGCCTTCTTAGAACGTATAGGCAATTTCGCCTTACGCTGATAGTTAATTAACCTTTGGACTTGAGGACACTATCGCTGAAAAAACGGGAAAATGATGTAGGCGGTGAAAATAATGCCTGGATGATTGTAATAAATCAGGGACTGGAAAAAACAGATCCGTGGGTTGACGAGGCAATAAAAAAAGTTAATAAAATAAAAGATCGTGTCAAAACTAAGACTAGAGCTTGGGTGATTGTAAGAGCGCAGAGTTTAAATAATGTTGATGGATGGGTCGATCAAGCAGAAAAGAAAGTTTATCAAATAAAGAATCGTGTGAATGGTGAAACAAACGCGTGGATGATTGTGGTAGGGCAAGGTTTAGGAAAAACAGATAAGTGGGTTGATGAAGCAGAAAAAAAAGTTATGGAAATTAAGGGTCGTGTAGGCAATGAAGGGAATGCTTGGAGAATTGTTATATCGCATGGGTTAGAGAAAATTGATGAGTGGCTTGTCAAAGCAGAAAAGGAGGTTAGTAAGGGAACATCTTGGAATAAGATTATAAAATACAGTTTAGAAGAGAGTCAAAATGAAAAGGATGCCAATAATGAGGATAGTGCGATGTTAAATCAAAAACTTGACGTTAAAGGTGGTATTGATTTAAACGCCAACACGCTTCCGCTGGATGTGCAAGGTAGTGGGATTGATTTTAACTTTTCAATGCCGGCGGAATTGTGTATCGATGACGACAATGACGGTTCATGTAATCGTATTAATATTGAAGCCCTTGAAAATATGCCGATAACCGGATTTACGCCTGTCATTTTTCAGATTGTACCCATAACTAATTTGGGCCCTCTGCTTGGCATTGCTGAGGAAAAAGGGCCTTTTAATTCAGCAGAATCTGAAGATGAGCAACAGGATTTATCTTTCATCAACCAATATCGCAACAAATATTTTGTATGTCTGGAGCAATTCCAGGTTGAAGAGTCATAAAATATTTAAAGGTTCGCACAACATACAAAAGACGAACATATTATTGATATCTACCTTTTAAGAGGAGTATCACTAACTTACCTGTAATGCCCCGAGTTAAATAAGTAGGGACGAATGCCCCTATTAATCAAATTTCACCACCGGAACTTCGGACGCGGATTCAACGGCTTCAAAATATACGGCGGGTTCTGTCACGCCGGCTTGGCTTGAAAAAAATCGTCCGAAAAATAAACGTTGAAATCGGTTGAAATCTTTAACGGAACGATTGTAGCGCATGCGTTCGACAGCAATTCTGTTTTCTGTACCTTCTAATTGAGACTGTAAGGCGAGAAAGTTTTGATTTGATTTGAGTTGAGGGTAATTTTCTGCAACAACTAAAAGACGTGAAAGGGCGCCGCTCATGGCGTTGGCATTTTCAACTTTTGCGCCGACAGAGGCTGATTTTCCCCATTGGCTTCTAAGGCGTGTGACTTCTGTAAAAATTTCTTTTTCGTGGGAGGCAAATCCTTTGACGGTGCTGATAAGATTAGGAATAAGATCGTTTCTTCTCTGTAGTTGATTGTCGACTTGGGCCCATGCAGCTTTAACTTCTTCATCTTTAGCAATGGCTTGATTGTAACCGCTTTTATACCAACCAAAAGCCATAAATAAAACGAGTGCAATGACGCCTAGTGTAATCCAAAATTTTTTCATTTTTTAATCTCCTATGTGGCAAAGATATGCCTTTGCTGTTGTTATGTAATATAATTTATTACCATCCGCCACCGCCACCACCACCGCCTGTCATACCGCCGCCAAAGCCTCCGAACCCTCCTGAAAATCCGCCGCTGGATCCGCCTACTCCGGATCCGTGCCAATATCCGCTTCGTCGTCTGCCGCCGAGCATTGACCCCATTAAAAAATATCCCAGGAATCCTGTACGTGAGCTTAGGATAAATATAAACATAAGAATTGTAAAAAGTATTTGTAATGGACTTTTTCTTTTATGAACAGTTTGATAAACCTGTGCCTCTTGGCCGGTTATCCGGACATCATATTCTTTTGCAATTAGGCTTATGACAGCAACAGAACCTTCTTTGATGCCCTGGGAATATTGTCCGCTTTTAAAATATGGGATCATATTGGCCTGAACGATTTTAGTCGCAATGACATCAGGGATGGCGCCTTCTAATCCATAACCGGTTGTAATCCATGCTTTACGGTCTTTAACAGCGACAAGGATTAAGGCTCCGTTGTCTTTACCTTTTTGACCTATTTTCCATTGATCGAAAAGTCTAACGGAAAAACCTTGTATTGTTTCCGGGTGGGTGGATTGAATTGTAACGACGGCTAATTGGGCGGTTGTTTTTTTTTCTAATTCACTGGCAAATTTTGTGATGGCGAGTTTGTCATTAGGTTTTAGAAGTTTTGCAAAGTCGCTGACAAACCCAAGCCCTCGATTGGGGATTTTTACTTCTTGGGCTACGGCGGAAGAGAGTAATAGAGAAAAAACGAGGGGGAGTGTGAGAATACATTTTTTTATCATAATTGATCAACTCCGCAGGCAAGTTTTTTTATTTGATTTAAATATTTCTCGATGAAAACAGCGACTTCCTGATTGGCGATTTTTTCATCATTGCTGGTGTCTTTGTAAATGGGGAGGAATACATTTTCATCCAGGTCAAATTCTTGGCAAAGTTGTTTGATGATCTCTGATTTTTCTGTATATGCTTTTTTGCCTTTGAGACGGATAAGGTTTTTAAAAATGGGAATAAGGGAATTAAGGGATTCTTTTAATAAGGATTCCATTCCTTTTTTCTTGAGCCCCACTTCGAGGTACGCTTGACGGATTCTAATAAGCTTTCCTTTAATTTGTTGTTCGCAGAAAAGGCGGATATGTTCTTCTTTAATCGTTAAGGCAGATAGAACATCTGTGCCATAGAGCAAAATATGGTTTTCTTTCATGTCTAAGAATTCAATGGGGAAGACATCCAGGGAAGTTTCGATATGCTCTTTGGTTAAGAATAAGGGCGCGGCAATTTTTTTATTAATTCCTTTGGAGACTATTTTGAGGCTGTCTGTAAGCGATGCAAAGGCAAGGTCTTTAAAGATAAATACGGAATTAATATCGGAAACTTTGGGTATATAGTTTTTCCCTGTGGCGGATCCATAGATAAAAACAGAGTGTAGGTGATCTTTGTGGATATCTATCATCAATTTGAGGTAAGGGATAAATTTATTCTGAACTTCTGGGGGTAATTTTTCTATGTTAATAATTTTATTATTTTCCATGATGGACTCCTATTTAGGGTGAGGTGTAATTTGAAAAATATTATACACATATACTTGGCAATTGTAACCATAATTTATGTTCAATTAGGAGGGTTATTTCTTTAGTGAAATTTTCTTAAAAAATATGAAAAATTTGTTTTTTTATGCTATTTTTGTATTATTATAAAGAATATAAAGTAATTTTGTGTTTTTATAAATTTTAAGGAGGTATTCATATGGGGTTAAAATCTTTTAGAATTTTCGTGATCTTTATGATCACGGCTATCGTGGTGGGGCTTGCTCAGTATGAGAGTTTTGCCGCTAGTGCGGGAGGGTTTCGTATATTTGCCTCTGATGCGGAGGCGATGGGTAAGGGGAGTGCTTTTACCGGTGAGGCGGATAATGCTTCGGCGGTGGTGTATAACCCTGCCGGGATGACGCAGTTGGGGGGGACGCATGTGTCCATTGGGTTTGGGGTGATTCAGCCTAGTGTGGAGCATTTTGGTTCTGCTGGGGGGCGTACGAAGATGCGGCGGGATACGTTTCAGATTCCACATATTTATGTTGTAAGCGATTTGGGGTTTTATGATGCGGCCTTTGGGATGGGAACGACGACTCATTATGGTTTAACCACGGATTGGGCGCCGGATAGTTTTTCACGGTATGTAGCCACAAGGACGGAGTTGGAAAATATTGATACGTTTTTAACCGGAGCTTATCAGGTAACAGAGAAGTTATCGGTAGGGGGTGGGTGGAATTATATGTTTTCAAAATTGGATAAACGAAAGCAAGTCTTTCAAGCTTCAGGAGATGCTTTTGCGCAGATTAAAGGGGATGATAATGGGGTTGGGTATTCGGCTTCTTCTTTATATAAAATAAATGGCAAACATCAGGTTGGGGTGTTGTACCGTAGTGAGATGGATCTTGAGTATGAGGGAAATCTTACGGCGGAGGGATTGACAGGTGGGTTGGCTGCTTTATTTTCACCAGGAGGGTCTTCGTATAAAACAGGTTTTCGAACAGAGCTCACGTTGCCGCAAAGTGTGGTGGCAGGGTACAGTTTTAGGCCGAATAATCGTTGGATACTTAATATGGATGTGGATTGGACGGATTGGTCCAGCGTGGAATCGGAACGTGTAACTTTTCCTGAGGAATCTGGTGCAACACGGTTGGCTATTTTGGATGCTTTAACGGCTTCCAATCGGGATTGGGATTCTACGGTGGCGGTGGCGCTTGGGGGAGAATACGTGTGGAATGATCAGGTGCGGTTGCGGGGTGGTTATTTTTATAATCCAACGCCGATTCCGGAAGAGAATTTTGATACAACTGTGCCTGGTTCTGATTCTCATGGGGTTAATGTTGGGTTTGGGTATGATATTCAAGAAGATATGACATTAGATTTTGCCTGGACCGGATTATTGTATGAGGATCGTGATATTACGAATAATGTGGGAGCGGCTTTGGGTGGTAATGTGGATGGGAAATATGAAAATTTTACGAATGTTGTTACGACAACAGTGAGTTATCAGTTTTAAATTTTTTATTTAAGTCTTCCTGAGATGGGCGGGGAGGATGTGTAAAGATTGACGATATTTGTTGATGGTTCTGCGTGCGATATGTAAGCCTTTTTTCTCAAAGAATGTTTGAATGGCTTGATCCGATAAGGGGGATGATTTATCCTCTTCTTCAATAAGTTCTTTTAATTCTTCCTTTACTGTTCTTGAAGCCACCACGCCATTATTTTTTTCTGCAATACCTTGGGAAAAGAAAAAACTTAAAGGGAATATCCCTTTGGGTGTGTCGATATATTTATTGTGGATGGCGCGGCTGATGGTGGATTCATTGCGGTCAATATCCTGGGCCACATCTTTTAGGGTCATGGGGCCAAGGGTCATGGCATCATTTTCAAAAAAGGGGCGCTGTTTATTCAGGATAAATTCGGCAATGCGTTGGAGTGTGTGTCCGCGTAATTCAATGCTTTTGATGAAATGAATGGCGTCTTTTAATTTTTCGTGAATGAATTTTTTTTCCTCGGGGCTTAGTTTGTTGCGTGTCAGCATTTTTCTATAAAAGGGGCTAATTCGGAGTATGGGCATTTCACTTTTATTGCATTTTATCGTGAATTCGCCCAGTTCATTTTTTGTAATAAAGATGTCTGGTTTAATGTAGGTCCCTGAGCGAATGGGCCTGTAATTTCTGGCCGGTTTGGGCTCAAGCGAAGCGATCATACGCGTTGCGTTTTTTATGTGATCCACTGGCAGACGTAGTTTACGCGCAATGTGTTGAAATTTCTTTGTGCCGATTTCAGAGAGGTGGTCTGTGATAATAAGGGAAAGAAGGGGCAGTTCTTTCGGATTTTTGAATTTTATCTGGGTTAGCAGGCATTCACTTAGGTTGCGCGAGGCGATGCCGACAGGTTCAAATGCTTGGACAATGCTCAGGATGCGTTCGACAAGGGCGATATTTTCAGTTTTGACGGCTTGGGCAATTTCTTCGCATGAAGATTGTAAATAGCCATCCTCATCTAAATTACCGATAATCATCTCGCCAATGGATAATTCCAGAGGGTCAGATAATTCTACACGTAATTGTTGAAGAAGCAGGTCTTCCAGACAGGTATCTTCCTTAATAGGGGTGTTCCAATCTTCCATAACTTCATCATCAAAATTTGAGCCTTGGTAAGATATTTCTGATTGAGCGAGGTTTAAAATAGTTTTTTCTGTTATTTCTGAAGATGCTTCTGCGGAGTCTTCATTAACTTCAAGCAGAGGGTTATTCTGCAGTTCTTGCTCAATGGAGGTATTAAGATCAATCAGAGAGAGCAAAAGAATCTCGATCGATTTTTGCATAACCGGCGCAAGCTGTTGCTTTTGTATTTGTTTTGTTTGTGTCTGAAGATTCATATAATTGAAGTATAACACATAAATGCTAATGCGCAATGGTGAAAAAATTAGACAAAGTGTAAGTGTTTATTATCAGGCAGTTTCCAGAACTGTCCATGTTTGTCATGGACAGATATGTTTATTCTTTTAAACATCTGATCACAGATACTTGGTCAAGGCTGATTAATGAGTAATACGGAATATCTTGTAACATTTTGTAAATAAGTATGTTACAATTGTGCAAAAAAAATTATTGTCACATAAAGATAGTTGGCACAGTTATTGCTCAATGGAATGCATATGCGTAAAATTAATTTGGATAATTTAGGGGGAAATAAAATATTTGGTAAGTATTAAATTTGATTTAAAAAAGCAAGGAGGGTAGTAATGTGGATGAACGATTAACAATTACAGAGGTGGCTGAAATGTTGGGAGTTAGTCCAAAAACTTTGGCCCGGTGGGAGAAGGTTGGAAAGATTAGTAAGCCAAAAAGGGACTGGCGCGGTTGGAGGGTGTACACACAACACGACATTAAACAAATTAAAGAATTTCACGAGGCAGTATTTGAAGTCTAAAAAATCTAAGAATGGGAGTGAGATGATGACAAAGACAAAAGTATTTAAGAGTAATGTAGGGCTGGGTCTTTTTGTGGTAATGGTTTGTTTAACAACAACGGCCGTGGCGCAGGATTTTTCAGGAAATATTTCTACCGAACCCTTAGTGAATGAAGCGGCTCAAACGGCTGGAACTGTTGAAGCTGTAACAGAAGAGGAGGCCGTGGCTCAATTTATTAAAGAGCCTTTGGGGCAGATTCTGGAAACAAAGAAAATGTCTAAAGAAGAATTGGCCAAAGCCGAAAAGGTTTTAGGCGACTTAAGTAAATACACCTTAGGGAAGACAGATATCATTGAAATTAATGTAGCGCGACATCCTGAGGTGAGTGGTGAGTTTACCATTAACAATGAAGGAAAGATTCAGTACCAGTTTGTTGGTGATGTTGATGTTGAGGGGTTAACGAAGAATGATGTTGGAGATATTCTTAAGGAACTTTTGTCAACCTACATTGTTGAACCTGAGGTCATGGTCAAGATTACAGGGTACAACAGTAAAATTGTTTACGTGATTGGTGAGGTCGGTAGCCCTGGGAAGATATTTATGCGTGGGGACACGATTACCGTTCGCGAAGCTTTAATGCAAGCGGGCTTACCTCTTTTAAGTGCCAAAACAACCCGCGGAAGTTTGATTACGCCTTCAGCTAATGGTAAAGCAAATCAAGAAAAAGTAAACGTACACAAGCTTCTCTTTGAAGGCGATTTGAGGGAAAACCTTGTGATGAAACCCGGCGATGTTTTTTATTTACCACCAACCGTGATGGCCAAGGCCTTAAGGGTGATACAGCCGGTAGCGGCACCAATAGGGGTAGGACGTACTGTAGCAACAGGATTTTAATGGTTCGACGCGCTTTGTGTCCTTCGACAAGCTCAGCATTTCAAGCCAAATCGTAGGACACCACCGTTAGACTTAGGGTTAAACAAAATAAAAAAAGGACAGACTCATGACAGATACAGAAGATGCAGGGGTATCCCCCATTGGTTATTTAAAAATATTCTTTCGGCGTAAAGAATTAATTATTATCCCTGTTTTTGTAGGCCTTATTTTTGGTGTTTGTACAGGGATCCTTTTGCCGAAAAAATATAAATCATCCACCGTAATATTCGTCCAAGAAGCCAAATCCGACAATCCGCTTTTTGAGAGCTTAGCGGTTTCGTCAACCGTCGAACAGCGTTTGGCGGGGATTAAAGAAACTATCTTAGGATGGGATAATCTCGTTGAATTGGTAAAGCGACTTAACTTAGATAGTGAAGTCGAGACCAAATTAGAATTTGAGAAACTCATTGAGGGGCTGCGAGAAAATATTCTGATTAAACTACGTGGCACTAACATTCTAAAATTAGAATACGTCGGAAGCGATCCTAAAACGACGCAGGCCGTTGTACAGAATATCAGTGATTTATTTATTGGACGCAATGTTCAGATGCAAAATGCAGAAACATCTGACGCCATTGACTTCATTCAAAGCCAACTCCGTCTTTATCAAGGAAAAATAAAGTCCGCTGAAATTGCCCAAATGCAAGATCAGTTGAACAATTTACTCATTGATTCAACAGAAAAGCATCCGCATGTTAAACGGCTAAAAGAACAAATACAGGCCAAGCAAGAAGAGCTTGAGAAGGAAAATTTGGTTTATACGGATAACATGAAATTAGACATTAAAAGCACAGCCCCCATTGTCAATGAAATCAAAAAAGCCCTGGATGGTTTAGAGTCTTCAGCTAATACCACAGCAGATAGCTTTAAGGAAAATCACATCTCCAAAGTTATGCTGATTGATAAACTAGACAATGTTATGGCACGTGACGTTCACGTGAATGAGCAAGTTTATAACATGTTGCTGCAGCGTTTAGAAACAGCAAAAATTACGCAACATTTACAATCGTCCAAAGAAGGTACCAAATATTCTATTCTTGATTCTGCACGGGTACCTTTAAAACCTTTTCAACCCAATATAGTTTTAATGGTCATTACAGGTTTATTCTTGGGTGCCCTTGTAGGCGTTGGGTTTGTGATTGCTGCAGAGTTTCTCGACAAGTCTTTTCTCGATGTCGAGGAGGCTAAAAATTATCTTGGGATTCCTCTTTTAGGTGCCATTTCCAAGATTAATACAGCGGACAGTATTCGAGAAGAAAAACATAAAAGTCGATGGATGTACAGTTTAACTTTTGTTATGGGCGTGATTGTTGTTATTTTTAGTGTGGTGTTATCCAATTTCTTAGGGCAATAAAAATCGTAAAGCGATTTTCTCAGGAGATATAATGTATTATAAATTTTACAATTTTAAAGAACCACCTTTCAACATAACACCAAATTCCCGGTTCTTTTTTTCCAGCTCAAAGCATACAGAAGCCTTAAGCACGCTTATTTATGCCATCAATGAGCGTAAAGGATTTGTTGTGATTACCGGAGACATAGGGTCGGGAAAAACAACGGTCTGTCGAGCTTTACTGAATCAATTAGATCCTCAAACCAAAACTGCTTTGGTAATCAACACCCCAACGAGTGGAAAAGATCTTCTTATGTCGGTCATGGAAGATTTAGGTATCGAATATAAAGCCGGTTCTAAAGCCAAATTGCATGCTCAATTAAATCAATATCTGATTGAACAACTCGAATCTGATTATAACGTGGTCCTAATTATTGATGAAGCCCAAAATTTAACACCGTCGGTATTAGAAGAAGTCCGTATGCTTTCCAACCTGGAAACCGAAAATGAAAAGTTGATCCAAATCATTTTTCTCGGACAGCCGGAGTTAAAAAAGAAATTAGCCCTTCCACGATTGGAACAATTACGCCAAAGAATTGCCGTTTTCTTTCAGTTAACCCCATTGGCAAAAAAAGATGCCATCGATTACATTCTACATAGGCTCAAAGTTGCCAGTGGCACGGACAAAAAATATTTTACAGATGGCGCCCTGGAACGTATCTGTGAATTTACAAAAGGTGTTCCTCGACTTATCAATCAAATTTGTGACAGTGCTTTCTTGAGCGGTTACATCTGCGAAGCAGAACAGATTGATGAAAAGATTTTAGAGGAAGTTATCGGAGAGTCTCCTATGGTTCAAATCGTTGAGAAGCCGGAACCAGAGGAAAAAGTGATAGGCTCAACATGGAGGAATTTTTATGAGTAAAATATATAATGCTTTAAAAAGAAATGAAGATTCAAAGGAGAATGTTTCATCTCAAGCAAATGATTCAACATCAACAGTCATGCAAGATACGAGCTATTCCAAAAATGTCATTATTTTTCTTATCGGCATCAGTATGATTGCAATGACCGTAAGCATTACAACTTTATTCGAAACCCAGAAGGCAAAATTAATTTCGCGATCATTGGCCCATCATATCAGTCAACAAAATAAAGATATCAAGAAATTGCTTTCTTTTTCTGAAGCTAAGAGTAGTAACGAATTATCCTATTTAGGGAATATTACAGAAAAGCTTATGGATTTAGAACAGTTGATTCTCGAAAAAGAAACAAAAGTTACTCAATTAGAAAAAAAATACAAGTCTTTTAAGTCTGAACTTAGTGACAGTACCTTTACAACACGAGAATTAGTCAAAAGAGTCACAGGGTTAAGCCGGGAAGTTCGAAATATCAGGAAATTAAAAAGCCAGCAATAATACTTTTAAGGAAGGGTTATATTATGGGAAAAATTACGTCAGCATTAAAAAAAGCAGCGGAAGAACGGATTGATCGCTTTGATAAAATTAATCGTATCAAAGAGCATGAAAAGATTGTCATTAAAAGAATGAGCAATTCAAAGGTGGATCCAAAAATTGTTGCCTATTTTGATCCAAAGGCTCTTATTACCGAACAATACAAAATTTTACGGACAAACGTTTTATCTGTGAGTAAAGGGACACGTCCAAAAGTTATTGTAGTCACCAGTTCGGTGCATTCAGAAGGGAAAACCGTTACGGCCTTAAATTTAGCTATGACTTTGGCGCAATCCACTCAAAAACCAAAGGTGTTACTTGTTGATGCCGATTTGAGACGGGGGCGTATAGAAAAATATATAGGTGTAAAACAAAAAGTTGGTCTTACAGAAGTCTTAATGCAGAAAAACCAATTTTCAGATGCTTTATTTAATATTGATATTGATAACTTAACCTTTATCGCTTCGGGAGCTGTCCCGGAAAATCCATCAGAATTGTTGGGGTCAGAAAAAATGAAACTTTTTCTCTCTGCGATGAAGCGGGAATTTGATCATATCATTATCGACACGCCACCGATTATTTCTGTAACGGATTCCGGCATAGTCGGGGCACAGTCTGACGGAGTTCTCATGGTTATTCAGGCCGGTCGGACACAGCGTGGTATTATCCGACGTGCAGAAGAACTTTTGCATCAATCGCATTCAAAAGTTTTGGGCCATGTGTTAACCAATATTGAATATCATTTGCCGGAATATATTTATCGGTATTTGTAAATTGAAGAACCGAACCATTGCAGCACGTAATAGCACGTTAATAAATATTCACTGACAAAAATGCCAAATGATGAATATACCCTATGTATACCATTTGGCATTTCTCATAATTTAGGAAGAAGCATGAGAGAGGCTAATCAATGACAACCGTAAAAAAAACAAAAGGTATTATTTTGGCAGGAGGGAAAGCAACCCGATTATATCCTGTTACAAAGTCTGTCAGCAAACAACTTTTACCGGTATACGACAAACCCATGATTTATTATCCCTTATCGGTGCTGATGCTGGCCGGCATTCAGGATGTTCTTATCATCACAGCCCCGCATTCTTTATCTGCTTTTGAAGAAATGTTAGGAAACGGTAGTTCTCTCGGTATCAATATATCGTATGCAGTACAAAATCAACCTAAGGGGTTGGCCGATGCCTTTATTATCGGGGAAGAATTTATCGGCAACGATAATGTATGTTTAATTTTAGGAGACAATATATTTTTTGGGGACCGTTTGCACACACTTTTACGTCGGGCTGTTTCGCAAGACGATGCCTCGATTTTCGCTTATTATGTCAAAGACCCGGAACGTTACGGTGTTGTAGAATTTGATAAAGATCATAAAGCCATTTCAATTGAAGAAAAACCAGAAAAACCAAGATCCAATTATGCGGTTACAGGACTTTATTTTTACGATAACAATGTCATCAATATTGCCAAGTCCGTCCAAGCATCCCCTAGAGGAGAACTCGAAATTACGGATATTAATAATGTCTATTTAAAAAAAGGCGCCTTAAAAGTCGTAAGCCTCGGACGAGGTTTTGCCTGGTTAGATACAGGGACACATGATTCATTGATGGATGCCTCAGCATTTATCAAAACCATAGAGGATAGACAAGGGTTAAAGATTGGATGTATTGAAGAAGTCGCCTATCGCATGAATTTTATTGATAGTAATCAGCTTTTAAAGTTGGCTGAAGAAGTAAATATGAATTATGGAGCTTATTTAAGAGACTGCGCACTAATGAATACTTAATTCTATAGTGTCTTCTTATGCGCAGCTCATAAAACAACTTTTATAGAAAGAATTGAGGAGAAATTAAAAGATGCCATTTAATTTTAAAAAATTAGACAACCCCGATGCCATTCTCATCGAACCAAGAATATTTCCGGATGAACGCGGTTTCTTTTTAGAGACCTATAAAAAAACAGATTTTGATGCCATCGGTATTGATAAACCCATTATGCAAATCAATCATTCCAAAAGTTCAAAAGGTGTGCTTCGAGGTTTGCATTATCAAAAAGACCCCAAAGTTCAGGGAAAATTTGTGAGTGTAGTCGTCGGTGAGGTCTATGATGTTATTGTAGATATTCGCAAAGGATCACCGCATTACGGACAATGGTTAGGCGTGACACTCGATAGCAAAAAACACCATATGCTGTATGTTCCGGAAGGCTTTGCCCATGGATTTTGTGTTATTTCTGAAATAGCAGAACTTATTTATTACTGTACCGATGTGTATTCACCGGAATATGAACGCGGTTTACGATGGAATGACCCAAGCCTCGGTATCAAATGGCCCGTGCAAGAACCTATTATTGCAGAGCGCGATGCCTCGTTTCCGGATTTAGATAAGGCCGACATTAATTATACTTATGAACAAAAATAAAAAATTTCTCATAACAGGTTCTAACGGACAGTTAGCCAAAGAGTTTCAGCACACATTCACGGAACAAAATGTGCAATATACGGCTTTTACACGAAGTCAGTTAGATATTACGGATTTTGCATTAGTCGAACAGACGATTAAAAACGAAAAGCCGGATGTTGTTCTCAATTGTGCCGCGTACAACCTTGTTGATGTCGCAGAAGACCAACCTGAAATAGCGCATAAAATAAACGTTGAAGCCGTCGGCAATCTTGCACGTGTATGTCAGGCCAATGGTATTTTCTTCGTGCACTATAGTACCGATTATGTTTTTGATGGACAAAAGAACGCCCCCTATACAGAAGAAGATGAACCCAACCCGATCAATGTGTACGCGCAAAGTAAATATCAGGGGGAGCAAGCCGTTGAGCAGGTGGCCAAAGATTCTTTGACTTTTCGTGTCAGTTGGGTATTTGGTGAAGGACAACAAAATTTCTTTTATAAAGTGGAGCAATGGTTGCAGCAGAAAGACAGATTGCAAATTGTCGATGACAATAAATCGGTAGTTACATATGCAAAAGATATCGTGGACATTACCCTGTTAGCTTTAGAAAAAGGATTACGCGGATTATACCATCTGACCAACAGCGGTGCATGCTCAAGGTATGAATCTGTAAAATATTATGTCATGAAAAAAGGTATTGATAAACCGGTGGATCCGATTTCTTCAAGCCATTTTGTGGAAAAAGCCAAGCGAGCACCGTATACGCTCTTATCAAATCAAAAAATTTCTAAAGAATTAAATATTACAATTCCCCATTGGCAAGATGCGGTGGATCGATTCATTGAGAGGAAAAATAAATGACACAAAAATCATCCAAAATTCTTGTTACAGGTGGATGTGGATTTATTGGTTCAAACTTTATTAAATATGTGCTCAATACTTATCCAGACTATCACATTGTCAATTTTGATAATTTAACGTATGCCGGCAATCCGGAAAACTTGAAGGATATTGAAAATGATCCCCGATACACATTTGTTAAGGGAGACATCACGGAAACGCTGGATGTGAATGCCGTAATGAACAAAATAGATTCTGTCGTTCATTTCGCAGCCGAGTCCCATGTGGACCGCAGCATTGAGGACGGGGCGGTATTTGTGAATACTAATGTGCTTGGCACATTTAATTTGTTAGAGAGCGCACGGCAAGAAGGCGTAAAGAAATTTATTCACGTGTCCACGGATGAAGTTTACGGCAGTCTAGGCAAGACCGGTTATTTCACCGAAGACACCGCCCTGGCGCCGAATAGCCCCTATTCCGCTAGCAAAGCAGGAAGTGATTGTCTCGTTCGTTCTTATTATGAAACCTATAAATTCCCTGCCATCATCACACGTTGTTCCAATAATTATGGTCCGTATCAATTTCCAGAAAAATTAATTCCTTTAATGATTAGCAATGCCCTATCCGATAAACCTTTACCAGTTTATGGCGATGGTTTATATGTCCGGGATTGGCTCTACGTCGAAGACCACTGCCGTGCC
The DNA here is from genome assembly GCA_029261055.1 of Candidatus Omnitrophota bacterium. Classification (GTDB taxonomy): domain Bacteria; phylum Omnitrophota; class Gorgyraeia; order Zapsychrales; family Zapsychraceae; genus JAJDCA01. The sequence goes on from JAJDCA010000047.1 coordinate 14,385, forward strand.
ATCGATGCTGTTTTACACAAGGGAAAAGACGGCGACGTTTACAACATTGGCGGTAATAATGAATGGAAAAATATCGATATTGTAAAAACAATCCTTAAGGATGTTGGTAAACCTGAATCATTGATTGAATACGTAATCGATCGTCTCGGCCATGACAGACGTTATGCCATTGATTCATCCAAAATTCAAAAAGAATTAGGTTGGAGTCCGGCGACCCCGTTTGAAGAAGGTATTAAAAAGACGATTGCGTGGTATGTGGATAATCATGAGTGGATACAGCGGTTGAAAGAACGGGAACAAATAATATAAAAACTAATGAAACAAAAAAGAATTTTTAAAATTTTATCTATTTTTATTGCGGCCGTATTTTTAACAACAACCCTTGTCCCGGCAGGGTACGCGCAGCTTCTGCCAACGGCTACTGTGTTGAATTTACCTGTACCCGGAACGATGGTGGGGCCAAGTGAAGCGTTTGCGCCAGTGTTGATTAAAGGGGTGACGGTGTATCCGGAAAATCCGTTGCGGTTTGATTTTATTGTCGATACGGGGGACGAACAATCGCAAACACACCTACGAGGTGTGTCGAATCGGTTGATCAAATATTTTCTGGCGTCGTTAACCGTTCCGGAGGAAGACCTTTGGGTCAACCTTTCGCCATATGAGGCTGACAGGATTATTCCAGAAAAGTTCGGCCAGACCGAAATGGGCCGTGACCTGCTCGCGCAGGATTATATGCTTAAACAATTGACCGCTTCGTTGATGTACCCGGAGGATGAATTGGGGGAAACGTTTTGGGATGCCGTGTATGAAAAAGCGTATGAAGAATATGGGGTAACGGATATTCCTGTAGATACGTTTAACAAGGTATGGATTGTACCGGAGAAAGCGGTGGTGTATGAAAATGATAAGACGAATACGGCGTTTGTGGTGGAATCGCGGTTGAAGGTTATGTTAGAGGAAGATTATGTCGCAATAGAAAATAACGTAGGGACGAATCCACGTATTAGCCCAATTCAAGGGCGAAAACAGGGTTTCGCCCCTACGACATCCATCATTCGCGATCTCATCATCCCCGCCATCGAACACGAAGTCAACGAAGGCACCCACTTCGCCCAGCTCCGCCAAATCTACCACTCTCTGATCCTCGCCACCTGGTACAAACGCAACCTCAAAGAATCCATCCTTGGCAAGATTTACGTAGGCCAAAACAAAATTGATGGGGTAGATATCGCAGACAAGCAAGCTAAACAAAAAATTTACAACCAATACCTCGAATCTTTCAAACAGGGGGCGTATGACTATATTAAGGAAGAATATAATTCAAGCACGCAGGAAATTTTACCGCGCAAATATTTCTCGGGTGGAGGCGATTTTCTTGTTATGGATAAGGCTATGGCTGTTACAAAAGATCGTTTAATTGGACAAGAAGTCGAAAAAACTACAGATAAAGCATCAAATGTTTCCATTGTGTTAGACCCTTTATCGAGCAAATTGAAGGATGTGGCTATGACCGTCAAGCAACTTAAAAATATCCCTCAATGGCGATTAGAAACTACATCTTTGTTTTTAACTCGTGTAACAGAGCTAATACGTAAGTTAAATAATCAAAAATTGAATGCTGACGAATTAAATCATACGGTGGATACTCTTCTTCTCTTAAAGGAACGTAACCTTTTAGATCAATCAATAAGGTTAGGTGCAGAAACGGTATCTGTGTTATTTGAAAATTTATTTGGAAATAGAAATTTAGGATATTATTCAGAACATGCTGAAACTGCACAAGCACTACTTAAGCTCAAGAAAGCTGATTTGTTGGAGCCCTCCGTGCTTGTAGATCCAATATTTCAAGAACGTCTCCGTTTACATGGAAAAATGATTATAGAAAAAGAGCTTCGATTGCTTAGAAGTGGTTCAGATGATTTTAACAGTCGACATTTAGAAGAAGGTGGAGAGCTGTTGATTTTTTTGCGTGAGTTTCTTAAGGAAGAGGGAATACTTTTTGATGAATATTTGGGAGAGATATTATTTTCTGAACCACAAAATAAACGTGTTGATGAGAAAATTAATATTTTGGAGCCTTTGCTCCTGGCCGACTTTTTTACGGACGCAGAATTTCAGCAATATAAAATTCAGGACTTGATTGACAAATTTATGAAGATTAGAAAAAATTGGTGGTTAGAAGCTCATCCTGAGTTATGGGAAAAAATTCATCATAAAGGTTGGGCAAAGAAAGGGAAAATAGATGAAAATAGTCATGATGCATCAGTAGATCAATTATCCGAATTAGTACGACTTGTTCGCGATCTCGATATAAATACCACAGAAGAAGGCACAAGGAAGTTCATTTTAGATGTCGTTAGCCATATTACTGATCAAGAAATTTTTAAACGAAAGTTTCTAGAAGACTTGTTTCATTATTTTCATGAATATAACACTTCATATGATCCAATTGAGTTGCGTGTTGCGGCTGAAGTTTTTAAAATATTGTTGAATAACAAATGGCTGACGAAATCTGATATTAAAAATATTGTGAATAATAAAAAAATATTAAGACTTATAGATGTAATTCAAGACATGAACGCACAACACATTACAACAGAGTCAGAAGAAAATTTAACGAAAAGAAATTTTTCTCCAATATTATACGATGTTAGAGCAGAAGCTGCTTCGGGCATTATGGCACTTATGTTAGATCATAATTTAGGTGATGAGAATTTATTTTTAGAAGCGGCTAAATCACTTTATGAATATAATGAAATATTGAGTAGGGCGACTGAAAGGATTAAAAGTAAGGATGATTTAATTGAGAATTCATGGAATGAAGTAGTAAATTTTGTAAATATGTTTTTGTCAAATCGGAATATATCCGAGCAGCTTCACGAAAAATCTAAAAATAATGATTCTCTTAAAAATCAATTGCAAATACTTGTGAAGATTGTACGCGCTGAATTAAAGCAAAATCCCTTACCACCATTTCAACCTATTATAAATTCTATTACAGAACGATTGGGAAAACTTCCAGTTGTACGTTTTCATGTCGAGTTTTCTGAGCTTGTACGGGCGTTACATAAAAAAGGATGGATTTTAGAAGGGCAGATTCCACTCTTTATGGCAGAGAAACTCAAAGAAGAATTTTCTTATTCTATATCTCGAGGCTGTTCTACTTGTGGCCCTTCGTATATTCAAGTTGTAAGAGATGAGGATATTGAAGCGCTAAGCATTTTAATATCAGCCAATCAGGTAAATCCGTATTTACGAATACGGTATGATTCGTATGCCCCTGTTCAGGAGAATGTTGACAATTTTATCAAGTCATTATTTGGTTACCTCAATATTGATGGTTTTTCAAGGTTGTGGCCAGAGATAAATAAGGCACTTACGACCATTAGGGGTAATGATTTATGGCAATTACGTGTTGAGAATGAGGATGGAAAAAGTGAAATAAAAGTTTCACCTGATATCCAAGTACATATTGATAAAAAAGTTAAATCTGACATTAAGAGCAGTAACTTCTTGAATCTTCAATACGATATTAACATGAATTTTCTTACGCTGGATCATGGGTCATTAAAATCAAATTTGATCAAACAATGGCTGGACCGTTTAGTTTTTGATAAAGATAATTATAGGGCTGATTTAATACAGAATGCAATATCAGGGATAGCTTGGCTTGTAGATGCAGATTCTCAGATTCTTCTTTCTATGAATCAGATTTATGACGTCAAAAATTTATTTTTAGCGGGGCAAGCCCTTCCAGAAGAACTTGTTTCATTAGACGGAGCAGTAACACAATTTTTCAGAGTGCTTGCATCAGAAAATTTGCAGTCTTCGAGTGTACCAATTGCCTGGAACCATTTAACTTCCTCAGGTGACTATCCAGCAAATATTAGTCAGTCCGGATCTCTCGCAATATTTGGGTTTTCCAAAAACTCTCAAAAATCTTTTCTCTGGGAACATCCACAAATTAAGGGATATCAAATATCCATACTTAGTCATGGGCCTATGCATATACAAAATAAGAAAAATAATTCTGAATCTCAAGGTCCGGAAGTCATGGAAATTGCGATTGCAAGACCCGGTAGTAAGACGCGTATAATGTCAAATGTCGTGAGTGTTAAACCCACTTTGGAAAATGAAGAATTTAGCATAACATATCCACCAATGTTTTCCGGAGATAAGCCTAGCACATATAAATTAACGTTTCCAGCTGGAAGCCTTGTTGTGAGCTATTTAAGCACATTTAATGATGGAATTGTGCATACAGAGTTTCAAATTATTAGACCGACGGAAGATAAAAAGAAAGAACATCGTCATTTGGAAGATGATCAATTAAGTACGTTTCAAGGTGAGGACGCTAATGAATTATTTAAAAAGGCCCTAAATTTGTCTACAAATAAGAGTTTTTTAACGTTGGATGAGTATAATATTCGTAATGAGGATATTCAGGATGAAAATAGTAAAATAATAAATATCTTGGAATATCGGTATAAAAATGTACTTGTTGTAAATTTCTTAGAGGTTAAATGGAAATCGAGTACTGATATTTTACCGGGTAATCATTTTCAAGGCCGTTTGACAGGTAATGGTGAGTTTTATTTTTATAAATCCGAAGGGCTTTTTAAAATTGATAAAAAGGGAAATATTAGTGATCAATCCATGATCGTCGATGACACAATAGCTGCAGCAAGTGTCGGAGATAGCATTTTAAAAAAAGGCGGGATCGACCTTAACGCCAACACGCTACCGCTACAAACGCAAGGCAGCAATATTGATTTTAACTTTCAGACAACAGCCGCAGGTTTTTGTATGAATGAGGACAATAATGGGGAGTGCGAGCGGTTGGATATTAAGGCGCTTGAGAATATGGTTATCACAGGCTTTACCCCGGTGATTTTTAATATTGTGCCAATCACAAACTTGCCGTTTTTGTTGGGACTAGACGAAGGGAATGTGCCATTTGATGCGGCACAGGATGATAATACGAAAAATTTGAGTTTTTATGATCATCGGTATTGGAGGCCGTACAGCTTGCGGCCGCAAGTTATGTTTGAAGTATGTTAACAGTAGTGTATAAATTAAATTGGAGCAGGTATGGGAAGTAATTTACTGGTTTCAGAAAAAATAATTAAAAATAAAGTTTTTACGATAAGAGGAAAGCGAGTGATGTTAGATCGGGATTTGGCGAAGCTTTATGGAGTTGAGACAAGAGTTTTGAACCAGGCGGTTAGAAGAAATTTAGAGCGTTTTCCAGAGGAATTTATGTTTCAACTTACAAAAATAGAAATGGAAGAGTGGAAGTCACAAATTGTGACATCCAATCGAGAAAAAATGGGATTACGGAAACGACCCTATGTTTTTAGTGAGGCTGGTGTCGCTATGTTATCTTCTGTTCTCAATAGTAAGAAAGCTATTCAAGTTAATATTGAGATTATTAAAGTTTTTATTAAGCTTCGTGAATTAATGGTTTCTAATAAAGAAATTGTTTTGAAGGTATCAAGCTTGGAACAAAGTGTTCGGAAGAATGATAAAGACATTAAAGTTATTTTTAATGCTATGAATCAGTTAATGTCACCCAAAAAGCAGACTGTTTTGACTTTAACAAAGACAAACCTGAAAGTTGTGAATAGAGAAATTCAGGAAGCTTTGCATGATCTTAATCGTAAGCCGAAACCTGATATTACAGGATCGATGCAACATGCGACAGCAGCCGTGGAATGTGTTTTACGTAATATTACCGGAGAACATAATGCAACGTTAGGGCAAATTCTTAAGAAGCGAAAAGATATTATTCCGCCACCATTAAATGTATCTGTTGAAAAGGCTTGGGGATATGCTTCAGATCGAGCCAGACATGTTCGAGAAGGAGATGTTCTTGATTACTCAGAAGCAGAATTTGTTGTGACGCAGTTTATATCTGTGGCTAATTTTTTGGTTAGGAAGTTTAAGTCATAATGAACAAACCCCAAATCATAAGCAAGATTAAGAAAAATTTTGGCTGGGATTGATGATTCGATTGAAGATGATTCTAAGGTGGCTATGGTGCGGGGGTATTGGGATGTGGGGCAGTTGTCCATGGGATATAAAGAATCGACGGGGATGTTGATTAAAGAGGTGGCACAGATATTAGAAATATCAGATAAAGATTTACAGAAGTATACGCAATTTTATAAAACGTTTCCGGAGGGGTATCCGGAAAAATATCATAATCGAGTGGTTAATTGGTCTATGATTCGATCTGTTTTACCGGTTCATGATGCTAAGGCGCGGGATTTTTATTTGCGGGAAAGTTGCCGGCATGATTGGAATAAATATGAATTAACACGGCGGATTAAAGAAAATTATTATTATGAACTTCAGGTGGCAGGGAACAATAATAAACGCCCGTCTATTACGGAAAAAGAACAAAGGTTGTATACCTATGCCGGTGAAGTGATGAAGGTTGTGGACGGAGATAGTGTGCCACGAAAAGCTGCATACGAGATGAGGGATGGCCCCTCGGAGTCGACTTGCAGGAGTAGGCTTCAAAGCGCCTTAAGCGGCAATGGCCAAAATCTATTGTCGTGAGCGTTAAGGAAAAGGCCCTTTAAA
>JAJDCA010000048.1 GCA_029261055.1 Candidatus Omnitrophota bacterium
TTTAAAGGGCCTTTTCCTTAACGCTCACGACAATAGATTTTGGCCATTGCCGCTTAAGGCGCTTTGAAGCCTACTCCTGCAAGTCGACTCCGAGGGGCCATCCCTCATCTCGTATGCAGCTTTTCGTGGCACACTATCTCCATCAATCACACGGTCCACAATACCACGGTAAAGATACGCCGCATCCTTAGGCCGCGTCAACGCCGTTGCTACAGCCTTCGTCTTGCCGCTCGTTTTCTTGGCCGCTGTCTGCGCCTGAAACGCTGCATTTTGAATCGACTTACTCAATTGCTGATGCGGCATGTTGGTCTGCGTCACCAAATTTTCATACCACTGCCGCTGCTTAAGATCAGCCACTGGAATCAGCGCCTTGTAATGGGACCAACGCAAAGCCGGATTTGCCGGTAACTGCGGATACGCCCGGTAAAACGCCACACTCCGTCGCAACGTCGAAATATCCACCTGAAGCTCATCCGAAAGATCCCTTAAAACCGCCTCCTGATACCCCGCATTTTCCGTCAAATGCTCCTTGGTAATACGCTGTCCAATATGCCAATACATCGTCACAATTTCCTGCCCGGCGACTTCCTGCACCCGCCGCTTACCCTCATCAATAAGCGTACGAATATCCCCCAACAACTTCCCATACCGCGCCCCGATCAACCCGGCCTGTCCAACATCCTTTGATTTACCCATCATGCCCCTCCTTTGTAAATCAATCCAGGCTCACAGGCTCCGCGGAGCCTGGATTTTAAGTAAAAAAATAAATTTGCTAATTTCTACTACCTTTACGAAACAATCCTCAGGTTTGTCGAGGGTTAAATTTGTTTCGCCCCATGCACTTACTCTACTCCCCCTCCACCCCAGCGTAAAATGGAATAAGAAATAAAAAATTACTTAATAAATTAAGCAATTCTTCCAGTATAAAATTCTCAAATCTAATTAAATAGTCCATCCCTATTTATTGCTAAACTGCTCCTTGACCTTTGGACGAGTAAGAAAATAAATTATTATACCGGCTATTCCTATGTGAATTATTTTTGTACTTAAATTATTCATTTGATGATTAAAACCTATATCTATCCAATAGATATTCTGTCCAATTCTACATATTTCCAATAAGATAAGACCAATTCTTGACCAATCAAGCAACAAAAATATTCCAACTAAAAAAAACAAAGGCAAAATCGCATTTATATAAAAAAATGGAGTTAACATTGGACTGGTTAGATTTTTCCAATAATCATCATATTCCTCTATTGTTTTGATATTCAAATTTTTATAATTTTGATCCGTCTGAATCATTTTTATTTTTTCTTCACCCGATCTGCTCAGGTTTAAATTTCTTGAGTAAAGTGAAACCATTATTCCGCTGCTTCCGCCTGCACCCTGCAATACAAGAAATAAACACAAAAATATAACACCTTTAGATCTTTTTTTCTTCATCAATCACCCCATTTGAAACATAAAAAAATTACATGTTTGCTATTTAACCTTTAAAGATGGGGCTCTGCGCCCTATCTTTTTTAATTCCGGCAATAAATTCCCCTCACCATCATATTCTTTAATTGAAACTAACTTACCATTTTCATAAACCTCTTCTTTTTCTAATTTCCCGTTATCGCTATAATATTTTGAAAAACCATGCTTCTTACTATCCTCTAAATTAATTTCACTGCTTAATTCACCATTTTCATAATATGTTCGCAGAGGGCCATAATAAATATTGTTACCCTTTCTGAAATATTCTTTGTGAATGGTTCCATTTTTATAGTACTCCCGGGCTAAACCATCAAATTCATCATCTTTATATGTAATTTCATGTAGAAAACCTGCATGATATGATTTTGAAATACCATTTTTCTTAAAAGTCTTTTCCTGAACATACTCCCCATTTTTCTCAATTTTTTCTCTTATTAGAAGACCATATTGATAAGTTTTTTCTATAATAGTAACATCATCTTGCTTAAAAGACTCCTTCTCTATAATCCCATATTCATTAAATTGTTTCATAGTTCCTTGCTTACTATTTCTTATTAAAACACCACCACTCTTAAAAAAATCTTTAGTTTCTCCTGTTTCTTCATTCTCGAAATACTGCGGTTTCCCATTTTCATAAAAAACCTGACTCTTTCCGATATCATGATCATATATACCTTTTATATTACCATTTTCATAATATGTCCTGCTTTCGCCTACTCTTTTATCATTCTCAAAATGCATTACTGATTGAATCTGACTATTTTTATAATACGTTTTCCAGACAGTCATTTTTCCATTACGTATTGTTTTTTCGTTTTCCAGAATCCCGTCAGCATCATAACACTTACGAATAATTGATTCGGAATCAATTCTTTTTTCCTTGCATTCATTTTTATTAACTTGAGAGGGAAAAATCTGATCAGCTGTTGCATCAGTAAGAAATAATAATACAAATAATAAGCTGACGCATATCTGCTTTTGTTTTGTCATATTAATCATAGGGGACAGCCCTATCTTTTAAGTGGAGTCTGTCCCGGAGTCTATCACAAAGGCTCAAAGGTCGGATCCCACCATGGTTTAGAAAAATATTTTTCCGTATTCTCATTATCCAAATAATTATGCCCCATCTCAAAATATGTGTACATACTTTCAAAAATGTTATTAAAAGAAGGATCAAAAATTTCAAAAGACTTCTTTTTTGTATGATCATCCAAGAATTGTTTGTAAGCATCAATAGGTTCCAGACCTGCCTGTTGAAATATGATCCTGCCCCCATATTTTTCGTAAAGTGCTTTATTAAACTTCCAAGAGGTCACACTTATCGTTGCCACTCGTTTAAGAGAATTTTTTTTGATTTGTGCATAATTAGGAATCGATTTTTCTTCTTCCTGCCGTGTAAGCTCATATTCGATCAATTGGTCCACGGTTTTTAGATGCTCGCTCAAAGAGGTCCGTTTTGATTCTTCAAGATCCGTAGCCTGCAACTCTTTAAGCAGATCATGCCGTTGAGATTGAAATTCTTCCAACCTTGTTTCTTCTTGTTTAAGACTAAAATTAATAAAGAGTTGAATTTCATCCTCCGTCGGGTTCATACTCATTTCTTCCAAGAACCGTTTCTGCAGACCTGCATATATCGAGGCTTCGAGCATTTTTATTTTATTCTCTTTTTCCCATTTATCGAATTCATCCTTACTTAATTGAGAACGATATTGATCAAGTATTTCTATTTTTGGTGAAATGTCCTCGTCATAAATGTATTGATCAAATACACGAGCAATGCTCTTCTTTTGTGTTTCCTCTGATAGTGCCATAGAGGACGTTGTTAAAAAAAGAATCATACACCCCCAAATTGTCCATTTGAAATATTTCATAGCTGTTCTATTTTAAAAGATGAAGCGCTGTGCCCTATCTTTTAAATAGTCGAATCAGTCCTTGAGGCATCGCACAGATAACCCGTACGCCTGATCGAAAGAACTCCGGCCGACTGATGAGTAACCCAAGTACAGGTTGCGAAGCCATGCACTGGATCCGCTCATCGAAGATGACCAGTAGGCTGTGAGCATGCCGTGATAGTAGTACGATCCACTTATATCGTTGCTCTTTGGAGTTTTGAGTGGGTAGTTTGCGCTTATGATAAGTCTATTCAAACGTATAATTTCCGAAGGTTTTAATTTTTGGCCCTGTTCTAATCGGCTTATTAAATCCGTGACCTTATCCGGTAGTTTTGCCATAAACTTATATAAGTATAAGTCTTGTCTTTCTAATAACTTATTTAATCGCTCAACCGAAGTATTTGCATCTGGAATGATTATTCCTTTTGTTTCTATAGATTTTATTAAGGCCTCAGAAGTCATTGAACCTTTAAATTCACCCACTGAAAATTCCAAAGAGCCAGTAGTATCGCGGTAGCCCGTGAGAAGACCCTCAAAGCTGGATGAACCGCCTGATTTTAATGCCGTCCCTGCAGGAGCACAGCTGGCGGACAACCTAGTACTTAGACAGTCGCCGGATGCCAAACCGTTTTCCAGCTTGTACCACTCCTTGTCTGTGGGGATATGCCAGTCTGAAGGACAAATACCCTGTGATCCTTCAGCGGTAGAGTAATTCATGACCTCATTCCACGCGTAAAATCCTCCATACGATGTCGCGCAATCCCCGCTGGTTAAGTGATTATTGCCATCGGTTCCGGTACACCATTTTTCCACTATACCGTTATCACTTGGCTCGATCGAAGGACTGAAAAGCATGGTACCCACATTCAGATTCGTTGCCATCCAGCACTGCTCACCGATTTGAACAGTTTTATACGTGTTGCCATCGGCATCGGTAATAGTATCCGTGCCGCAGGTAAAGGCATGGGAGAGTGTGGTCGTTAAGACTATTCCCATGCAAAGGACGCTTAACACCAATACAGTATTGACAATCTTTTGTGACCGCATGATTTTTACTCCTCTTTTAAAATACGGGACAAACACCTATTTTACCTATTTTCCATAAGCTTCGTCGAGTTTATTGGGGTAAAAGGTGTCTGACTCCTATTTTATTTTAATAAATCCTCAAGCTCACAAGACAACAACGCCGACTTATTAAGGACGACTTGCTCTTTCTGGTTCAGACGGTCAGCTGTCATTCTGATAAGCTTGGTATCAATGCTCCGGCCAAGCATAATTCTGTTTGTTTTTTTAAAATAATTCTCGGTTTTCTGATAAAAAAGAATTGCGTACAGCCTGAGTTTATTTTTTGGCATAGACTGACTGCTTACTCCATCACGGCTAAATTGCATGATCCCTTCTACAATTTCACCTTCATCAATTGGCAAGTCTGCATCTATCCAGTAATCACTCATAATATACCGTATCCGGAAATGCTTTCCTTCTTCTTCGGTATTGTAACTATAAGTAAACAAAAAATTATCCGTATCAAAGTGCTGGTGTATGCGCACGTTTGCTAATGTCGTCACTGTACAGATTTTATATGCCTCAACAAGCCGTAAATAGCTTTCCCTCCAGTTGGCGATCCAGTTTTCAATTTTCGGACGAATTTCGAAAAGTGGAAAAAGGTCTTGTTTGAGGTTCGCATCGCTGACAGCGTTCATTTTGACCGTAAGTTTGTCGAAAAGTGTTCGTAAATCTTTAGCTTCTTGGACATTTTTTGCCGTTAGATAATCAAGATCAGGTACAATTTTTCTGTCCGGACTCATGTACCACAGAAGATCATAGATATCGCGTCCCTTTTCTTCATAGATGGCCTTGCCCACACCACGTGTTCCACGCAGGAATATAGCGGCCACTTTGCTCGCCATAAGGGTGGACATATTATAGGTTACGATGACAAAGGACAGCTGGGACCGGTTAATTGGCCGTCGTTCTGTGACCAGATGAGGGGCGGAAAAATGATTTAAATCAACTTTAACATGAATCTGATTTGACGGATGATCGAGATTTAATGCTTCCCCTGCATTAAATTTAAGCAGCAGCCCCCTTCCTGTAACGATCTTAACGGTCAAAAAGTCGGATTGAACATTATATGTGCGGAAAAAATGATCCTCAATCTCTTGTTTTAATTCTTCCAGAAAATGTTTGGTTACTGTCTCTGATACTTCAAAATCCAGATCAACAGACATACGATCCAGTCCATGAATAATGCGAAGCGCCGAGCCGCCATACATGATCCACTTATTGTATTCTGGATGATGATAAATGAAATTCAGGACATAAAACTGAAGTTCTTCCTTAAGGGCATTACGGAGAGTTTCAGCGTCCATCTGGCCATGTGAGGTAAGATCCTCAAGCTTCCTTTTTAAAATGGCAATAATTTGTTCACTCATGGTTAATATATCCCTTTATCATCGTGTAAAATTTAGTTCTCTCTTTTTTGTCCATTTCATCAATATCTATCCGTAATTCCTCCACAAGCGGTTCAATCTCTTTTTCGCTGACTCCACGCAACTGGTGAGTTTTAAAATAAAGCAAATCAAACAAAGCCTTGGCCGGTGAAGCGATAAAAAAATCAAACTTCCCTCCATCACCGCGGAACAGAAAAAAATCAGAAAACAGCTTTTCTTTTATGGATTGATAAGAAAAGTTTCCGGCCTTTGTTGTATAATTCCTGGTGACCTTTGGTGTCACCGAAGATATGCCGTAAATGGCCTCTGTTGTCAGGTTGTAGTACTGAAGCGCTGACCAAGAGCTGACATACGAAGGTGTCCGTAAGATATTTGCCAGATAAAACGAATAGGAAATATTACCTCTGTTTTTATCAAAGAAATCAGCTGATACATACAGACCATTTTTCAGTTTGATAATTTTTTTGTATTTCAGAAAACGACTGATATACGTATCCACTGTAGAATCGGCAAGTCCAAGCTGTTTGCCAAGCTGATACACGCTATCCTTGCTGAAATGGGGCAAAGATTTTAGTTGTTCTAATAGGTTTTTTTTACTTTTCATAATTATGACTAAAGTGTATCATATTTGAAAAACAATGTCAAACCCCTAACAGTAGTGGGGACAGCGCCCTATCTTTTGCATCTTGCTCAATCATAATTCTTTAACTTTTTAATTTTTGCACTACACTAACCAATTCATTCCCAAGGCCGATAATTGATTCTTGCTGTTTTTTATCTTTAAGTTTTCCATTTTCATCAAAGGCATTATAGGCACTACCAATTGCTCGTTGGTTAGGCAGAACAATAACCCCCATATTCTCCAATATAGAACGAACGTGAACTAGCCCCCTCAATCCTCCTAATCCACCTGGGGAGGCAGACATTATGGCTGCAACTTTATTTTTATAAGCTATCAATGGGGGCTCATCTTTTGATTCCGAACGAGAGATCCAATCAAGTGTATTTTTTAAAAGTGGTGAAATAGAACTATTGTATTCAGGCGTAGCAATCAGTAACCCATCGTGAGACACCATCATTTCTTTTATTTTTTTTGCATTCGAAGGAAGCCCTTCTTTTTTTTCTAAATCCTCATCAAATAAAGGGATGGGATAGTCTCTTAGATCAAGTAGGGTGACATCTGCCCCATTTTGGCTTGCACCATCGGCCGCTATTTTAACTAACTTTTTATTAAAAGAGTCCTCTCTTGCACTTCCAGCAAATGCAAGTATTTTAATTTGTGAAGGCATATAGGGTGTCCTTTCCTAAAATTAATGTTATTAATTTCTTTTTGCAATAATATAAAAAGAATCATTCTCTTCGAATTCTTTATACTTCCTTATTTCTAAAATCTCAAAATTATTACCAATAACTTTCTTTATCCCCTCTTCCGTGTAATAAATAAATCTTAATCCATGATGCGTTTCCTCCTTATCGCCATACCAGAAAGAATGAAATAAAAACCCATTCTTTTGAAGAAGTTTTTCTTGATTCAAAAACGACTGTTTTAATTCATCTTTGGTGAGATGGTGGAGTACTTTATTCGAATAAATACAGTCAAAGATTTTATTCGTATTTAGTGAAATAGCATCTAACACAATAACATCTGCACTTTTACGGATTTTCTTATAACGATCAATAAATATTTGCGAATTGTCAGAACCTGTTGCTTGATATGTTTGCTTTAGAACATCTAAATCTTTGCCTGGCCCCATACCTAACTCAAGAACAGTGGTATTTTTTGGTAAATATTTCTGGAGAACTTTAATCAATTCTGTTCCGTCATATCCTTCTGCTATTTTTATGTATTCTTGTACATTCTTTTCTTCGTCAAAAAAACCCATACAATATCCTCAATTTTTACTTAATTACACAAAGATGGGGCGCTGCTCCCTATTATTTATATGTTAAGTCTTTATCATTTAAAGCAGCCTGTTTTAGAAACTAAAAAATAACTACACTACGAATACTTTTACCTTGATGCATTAAATCAAAGGCGCTATTAATTTCTTCAAATGGCATTGTATCCGTAATCATTTCATCTACTTTAATTTCACCATTTAAATATTTATCGACATATCCAGGAAGTTGAGTGCGCCCCTTTACACCGCCAAAAGCTGATCCACGCCAGACGCGTCCTGTGACAAGTTGAAATGGTTGTGTTGAAATTTCAGCTCCTGCACCACCGACACCGATAATCGTTGATTCCCCCCACCCTTTATGACAACACTCGAGAGCTGAACGCATAAGGTGTATATTTCCAACACATTCAAAAGAATAATCAACGCCACCATCTGTCATTTCAATAATAACCTCTTCAATGGTTGCTCCACAAGTTTTTGGATTTACAAAATCAGTAGCGCCAAAAGCTTTAGCCGTTTCAAATTTATCTTCATTAATATCGATCGCGATAATACGTTCTGCTTTGGCTAAAACAGCCCCTTGAATAACAGATAAACCAATCCCCCCTAAACCAAAAACGGCAACAGTTGAGCCTGGTGTTACTTTTGCTGTATTTAATACAGCGCCAATACCCGTTGTAATGCCACAACCAAGAAGACATACTTTTTCTAAAGGTGCTTTATTACTAATTTTTGCCACAGATATCTCGGGAAGCACTGTATATTCTGAAAATGTTGATGTGCCCATGTAATGAAAAATAGGTTGCCCTTTATGTGAAAAACGTGAAGTCCCATCAGGCATTAACCCTTTCCCTTGTGTTGTTCGAATAGCTTGACAAAGATTTGTTTTACCAGATAAACAGAATTTACATTTACCACATTCCGGTACATACAATGGAATAATGTGATCGCCTGGTTTAACACTTGTAACGCTTTTGCCAATTGCCTCAACAATAGCACCACCTTCATGCCCTAAAATAACAGGAAACACCCCTTCTGGATCATTACCGGAAAGTGTGTACGCATCTGTATGACAAATACCACTGGCAACCATCTTACATAAAACTTCGCCTTCCTTTGGCCCTTCTAAATCAATCCTCTCAATCTCAAGAGGTTTTTTTGCTTCAAAAGCAATGGCTGCGCGAGTTTTCATAAAACAAACCTTTCACTAAATAAGTATATACAATAAGCATATTAACAGTTGTAAGAAAAAAAAGGACTGCCCCTTTTGAGGACAGTCCTTTTCTTTTTAATTACTAATTAGAAATTCTCTGATCAAACACACCGTTCACAATAAAAATTCCTTTTTTATCGGACGGATTAGCTTTGTTAGCCACAAATGCTTGATAAAAACCTGCCACCCATTTGTCACCGTCTCTGGTATAAATATTTTGAATGGTTAATTCAAATCGAGTATGCGCCCCACT
Source organism: Candidatus Omnitrophota bacterium (assembly GCA_029261055.1). Taxonomy (GTDB): domain Bacteria; phylum Omnitrophota; class Gorgyraeia; order Zapsychrales; family Zapsychraceae; genus JAJDCA01. The sequence goes on from JAJDCA010000048.1 coordinate 9,195, forward strand.
AGGTTCACTTGTATAAATAGGTTCCTCTACCCCAAAACGTAGCTCAATTTTACCATCCGTTGTTTTTTCACCTAAAGCGTGACCGCTCAATGTTTGAATCGTCAGCTCTGTTGGGGCAGGAAATCGATTGTTATCTGTTCTGACCGATACCGCTGAAATCTGAATGGTCATATCCCCATCATGATCGCCATAGACACGAACATCTTTTTCTAATTTCGCCTGAAATTTACGTCCTTGTTCACGGGCAACTTGCGCCAGGCTTGACATTGCAGATGTTGTCGAATCCGGCCAACCTAAGACGGCAACAACATCCGTATCCGTAAACTCATCCGTATCAGAAACACGATAACTCGTGGCGGTAATATGCCCTGAAGTCACACATCCTGATAACATTACAACAGGGATTAAAACCAAAAGAATTTTTTTTAAAACTTTGTTAACCATCTCTCCTCCTTGTAAAAATATTGCTAGGGTTTATGAAAATTAATTTATTCTAACACAAAAAGCAAAAATCTATGCTGACTTCAATTAACAAAATTGACTACTTATCTATCTCTGACCTTCCGTATGCCGACCTGATGGTCATAGATTATTATTTCACAATGAATAAAGCTTAAAAAGTCCAAAAATAATTAACCAAATAAAAATAAAAAATGGAATAGGTAATCCTAGTGCAACCACAAAAAAATTCCCTTCTGCTTCCGAATCATTTTTATTGGAATACTTTTCTCCAGTCTGACAGGCATAAACAGCAATCAGGCAATTTAATAATACAATTAAAAAAAGAATATGCGCTTTACCCGGAGTGATAAGGTCTTTATAAAAATAATTTATAGAAAAAATATTTACAAAAAAAGATGATAATACACCTCTAGTAATCGATGTGAACCCTTTAATATCACTAGTAAGAGCTCCACTTAACCATGCTAGATAAAAAATAATGCTTAAATATGCAATAAATATAATCAAATGATTATTTATTGAAAAAGCTTTCAAAAGCCCTTTATTTATCGCCAATAAAAAAACGGCAGGCATCAACAATCCAAAACCAATTCCTGCTGAACATTGAAATATATTATTCAGATTCTTTTTCATTTTCTTTTGATACTTAACGGTACGCTTTACGTTGTCTACTTTTTCTATTCTGGATAATGCGTCTGCATGCATTCCGGACAAATGCTGTGGGAAAATTCTGACTCTGTTCTATCCGCTATATAATTTTCTACTTTATCCCAAGAGTCTTGCGCATTCATATCTGAGCCCTGCTTTCTTATGCGTTTACAATGCATGCAAATGGGAAGTAATTTTTCAAAAGTAGAAATCTTTTTACGAAGTTGTTCCTTTACGGAAAGGTTTATGAGCATTCTTCGAACAAAAAAACCTATCAGAAGAAGAAGAAATATAAGAAGACCAACGAGTATGATGTTCGAAATCATCAATAAATCGTTGAACTGACGTGTTCTTTCTGTAACATCATAATATAATTCAAAAGCCCCAAAAAATTTGGAATCTTTTACTAAAGGAACATAGGATTCAACCACATCACGAACAACTTCTCTGCCTTCACCAGTTTTATCTCCTTTTTGAACAATTTTCGTGTAATTCTTTCCTTGAGATACAATATCTCTAAAATAATCTTTTTTGTTAATTGTACCGATATCTTTTTTGTCAGTCGAATATACAATTAGTCCCGTGCCAGAAAATAATTTAATTTTTTCAATGCCCAAGGTTTCCAACATTATATTCATTTCTTTTTTGAACTGCGCATCAATACTTTTTTCCTGAGCAATAATTTTCTCTACATCTCTTGAGATAGCAATAAAATTTCCAACACGGTTTGCTTCTAATTCAGACTGCGCAATAAGAAATTTATGAAAAGATGGCACTAAATATTTATAGTTATATCCTATAAGAATTAAAGTTATGGCAGATATTAAGATACAAAAAATAATAATTATATTTTTCTGGTCTTTTTCATTTGATTCGATCATGCACCACCTTCCTTAACAAGGAGACATTAGCTGGGATATACGCCAAGAAATTTTTATTCATATCTCCAAAATTTTTCTTATTGACAACCCTGACCTAGGCCTCTATTTCAAGATCATCTTCATTTTCAACATCAATTTCAAAATTCTTTTCTTTAGGTGTTCGGTTGAAGTTACGAATACGGGCAACCTCTTCACGCAAAAGAGTTTTAGCGCGTTTGAAAACTTTAATCACAGTGGTTAACAACGCAGCCTCATCTTCACTACACTTTTCACTAACGACGATATCATTGATATTCGGCACTTTCAAATTAATGCGTGCGCATGCCCTGTTAGCGCTCTGATGATGATTGCTGAGTTTTTCAAGGATCACATGGCATTTCGTGACATCCGAACTAATTTTTTTAACATTTTCAAATTTCTCTAAAATAAGAGTTTCAATTTTAGAATTTTGATCCATATTGCGAAAAGTAATTTCAAGTGGATTCTTCATAACACCTCTTTCTTTAAGAACACGTTAGGCCGCCTTCGGCGGTAATTTTTGGCTTTCAGCCTTCAGTAAAAACAAAATACTGACGTCTGAGGGCTGACGACTAATGAATCTCCTCGGGGCAAACCTCGGGGAATTAGACCCTTTTGGAATTTCTTTAAAGCTAGAAATTCCTAATTAAGAAATGGCTCAACGGCTTCAGATAATTTCTTTTTATCAATTGGCTTAAGCATATAAAAATCAGCCCCTACACTTTTGCTAATTTCAATATCGTCTGCTCCAGCGCGGGAACTAAGGATGATAATGGGTATTTGGGCATATCTTTTGTCTGCTTTTAACAATCCACACACTTTAAACCCATCTAGTTTAGGCATCATGACATCGAGAAGAATTAAATCAGGCACTTCCTCTCTGGCTAAATTTAAACCCTCTTCGCCGTCATGAGCAATTTTAATATCGTGCAGTTCTTCGGAGAACACGGATTTAATTAATGCAATATTTGTCTGTTCATCATCAACGATTAAAATTCTTTTCTTATTCATATTCCATCCTTAATTAATACTTTATTTTTTTATTTCATCGCCAACCATACAATCGAATGTCCCCCGCCTTTACGGCCACTACGCGTGGGCACGCGCTTTTCTTCTACCTTGAATTTGGCCTTTCGTAAAAGATTCATAAACGCTTCATCCGGACCAGCTGACCATATCGCCAAAATACCTGCCGGTTTCAACGCCGCATATGCAGCCCTAAGTCCCTTGAGAGTATACAGTCTGTCATTTTCCTTCTGCATCAAACCCTGAGCCCCATTATCCACATCTAAAAGAACAGCATGATAAAAATCTTGCACGACGTTTATTTTATCCGCCACATCACCGTCATAAACTATTACACGTGTGTCATCAAGAGGACGGCCCGCCAAATGCGCAAGGACATTACGATTCCATTTAACCACATCAGGGATCAATTCAGCCACAGTGACATGTGCCCGGACGTTGAGGTTGTCCAATGCAGACCTGAGTGTAAACCCCATACCCAAACCGCCAATAAGAATTTGCGGTTTCATATGACTCGAAATCTTCACACAAGCAAGCTTGGCTAAAACATCTTCGGAAGCATGGGCACGACTATTCATAAGTTCATAGGTGCCTACTTTGATGGAATATTCCGTATCCCGCCGGTACAACCGAAGTTCTTTCCCGTTTCCAGGTGTTGAGGCTTTATCTAATAAAATCCAGGGAATCATAATTTTGATCCTATTTCCTTACTACTAGCAAACACCCCGCTATCAAACACTAAAAGTGTTTCCGCAATTTTACCTTCATTAAATTTAAAAAATTGTGCCATTGGAGTAGTTACATCTGACTTTTTAAATGTATAAAATATACCGACATCTTCTCCATCTTCAAAAAGTTTGACAACCTCAATTTGACAATCAATGGGAGGATCTTCATTTAATGCGGAAATGTAGGCTTCCTTCGACGTACATTCAATAAATGGCCCTTTAAAACAGAATTCTTCAGCCAATAAAGCACTTAGACTATCGACGTCTCCGTTACAAAAACATGCTAAAAATTCAAGTACCTTTTCCTTCAAATTGCATTCCTTTAGAATTACCGAAAGCTGTTTCTACTGTTTGTTCGGTTTTACTTTGCTTTTTTACGCGAACCCTTTTTTCCACCAGATGGAAGCCCATGATAAAACTTTCCTTCACTAGAAGCGGCTTCTTTTCTTTTAGCATGCTTCTGTTTAGAAGGATATTTTGCATCCGTAGATTCCCTACGCGGCTTTGAAGGAAACGCACTTTTAAAATCTCGCGGGCCGGATGGTTTAACCAAAGAGTCGATCTTTCGCTCTATGGCATCCAGCTGATATTGCATTTTTTTAAGTATACCTGCTGTGTCTGGGGCCTCTTTTGAAAAAGTTTTTCTGTTTTTAGATAATCCGTGTTCGCTCATGTGTACTCCTATGTAAGTTTTATCTTAATTATTCCGATAATTTTAAACGGCACAACCGCTCCTTTATAATTCCAATATCATCTTCTACAGATTGCGAATCATTTCTTTTTAGTTCCAAATGATATCCTAAAAAATCTACGACCTGCATCACCTTATCCATTCTTACAGTTACTTTGCCTTGTTCAAGCTCTCGTATAAAACGCAAACCCACCCCTACACGCTTGGCAAACTCAATTTGAGTTAAACCATTTTTCTTCCGCAAATTTTTTACCTGAACAGAAATATTTGGTACATTTTTGTTTAAAATTTTATGTTTCATAACACTTAAAATATACCACCTATCGGGTATAATTTCAATATATCTATATTCCTAATATACCCTTTAAGGTATACTACTATTAAATATGCACCCGAAAGGGTATAACAATAGACTAAATAAACAAAAATTATACCCCTTATGATCCTTTTTCAACAACAACCATAAAGCCATGGCACCTGAAACAATACGGCTAGATGTAAAACTGGCCGGATCAATACTCGTATTTTTGAGAGCAAATCGACAAAAAATCGAATTCGCCGCAAAAGCAAGCATTGTAATAAACGTAAGCAGATACATAAAAAGTAGAGACCGCCTAGACTCGAGGATCTAAGGTTAGCGTGGTAAATTTTATTTTGAATTGTAAAATTCTTTGCCTCTATGTTTTATGATAAGGCCGTTTAAGAATCTTCTTAAGATTTGATTTTGACATTCAATATAATTTTTGTGATCTTCCTTTCTAAACAAGGCAGACAACTGAGCTTTAGTAATGTCAAAATCAGCAAGTTTTAGAATATCAATGATATCCGTATCCTTAAGCTTAAGCGCCACTCTCAATTTCTTTAAGATATCATTATTAGTCATTTTTTTCCTGGCAAGCCGAAAATGCGGCGAAGCATTCTTCCCCTGTCATATTCTTTGTTTCATTGGCGAAATTGTAATAACCGGGCTTTTCATCAATAAAGACCTGATGGTCAAAATTGAAAGCATTGTCCTCACCAAATAAACCAACTGTTAGGATATACTTGGACGGTTTTTTAAGATGATAAAAAAGGTTCGTACCACAATTTTTGCAAAACCCCCGTTCGGCCCAATCGGAAGAATTGTAAATGCTGATATATTCTTCACCTGTAAACACGACATCTTCTCCGCCATCGATAGCTAAAAATGGCCCACCACCCCACGTTCGGCAGCTAGTACAATGACACGCGCCGATCTGTGTTTGTAATTTTTTAGCATGTATTTCCACTTTTCCACAAAGGCATTTTCCTTTAGTTTCAATAGTTTTTGACATAAATGATCTCCTGTATTCATAATCAGGGCTTGTGCCCTATTTTAGTATCCTGGGACAAGTCTCACCTTGCAAACTTGCCACCCCTATGTTCCTAGAATTTGTTTAAAACAAAGGATCTTCCCCTTCTCCTCGCAAAGAGCCTTGGTCAACCCATCGGATAATTGTGCGGAGTTCTTCAGGTGATAAAAGCTCATCCCCTTTTAAAGGAGGCATGCGTTTTGTTATGATGACTTCTCTTAATAGTTGGCCATATTCTTTGACTGTTTCATAATCATTTATACTCCATGTATCATCCCTACCGTCATTGTGACAAGATACACACCAATTCATTAAAATCGGAGCTACATCCCTGGTGTAGACTACTTCTTTTTTTGAATAACCCATTTGCATATCGATACTACATCCTTGCACCTGTGTTTTTGTAACAGCCAAGGACTTCTTTGCAAGCAAAGCATCCAGTGCTCCGCTTAAATAATGCGCATCCATTTTCTTTTCCATAATCGCGCCACGATAAATAATGGACCAGTCTTCCGTATTGATAACAATAGCCTCACCGGCTTGATGAAAATTGAGATCCGCAGAAACTACTTGTGGGCGATCTTTTAAAATGGGTATCTGCACGTCAAAATCCTTTGCTTCTTTAGCAATAGAAGACAAAGTATCCTCGGGATTTGCATTAATCATCAAAAATTTCACGCCTTTTGCAGCATATTCATCTTTTAAACGATTCAGATAAGGGTTTAAATGTCGATTAATCAAACAGTTATTCGCGTGCGAAATGAGCACAACGGCTTTCTGATCCGTATAATAATAAAGTTCGTGCGGAACGCCTGTATGATCTTTGAGCACAAAATTACCCACGGGCCCTCCAATAGATACCGGCCCTTCGGGTGCTTGTGCATTTTTCTTTATATAAAAAATGAAAAACACAAAAAGAAATAAAAAGATAACAAGGAGAATAATCTTTAATAGGTTGGAAGAATATGATTTCAATACGTTCCTTTCTTTAAAATATTTTTCTTATTTCATATATGATTTTCTCATAACATGAAAATACAAATTCATAAGTAAAATCACCTATTGAAGAAAAAAATCTGTTAACGGACATATCCCCTATAATAACCAATTCTACAAAATGATAAACTCCGGCACATATGGCGGGAATAATCAATATCCATAAAACAATTTGAAAAATAAATTTCAAACTTCCCCGAATAATATTTGACGCCCTCTCTTGATTCTTTAACCGCTTTTGACTCTCTAGTCTTTTCAGCTCTTCTTCCGGAGTTTCTTTATAATCCACCAATGGCGTGGCACACTTACAGCACGGCTCTCGTCTTGAATGAGAATACGTGGCCTGACATTTTGGACATTTTTTAACTTGCATAATAAAATCTCATAAAAATAAAACTTAGACATATTTTCCTATTTCATATCTCTATTTTTTCCGTTTTCAAATCCCCAATCCAATACAAATTTTTTTAATTTTCTCAAGCAACTCGGTAATGCGAGGGTGATTGGCTTCAAACTGAATAACTGAACTTTTAACTTTTTCACTTAAATTTTTGGGATCTTGATCAGAGGTGCTATCAATATTTTGGTTAATCTCCGCAATTAACTGTGTCAATTTATCGCGTAATGACTCATCAACACTGTCCATTTCTTTAAGTGAATCTTCTAACTGCTGTACCGCATTCTTCAAATCTTCAAACCCCATAGTACCCTCCTTGTTTTATAGAATTAGTCCAGATCACGTTAAATCGCCTTCGGCGACGATTTTGGCTTTCAGTCATCAGTCGTCAGACATCAGTAAAAACACTGAAGGCTGATAGCTGACGCCTGATGACTAACATTGAATTTCCTTAACATAAATTTAACCTTCAGCAACTAACAAATGATCCAGGCCATTGAGTTTGATTTCGTAAATACTCTTGAGCATGTTGCCCAGACTTCCTTCAGGAAAACCTTTACGCTCAAACCACATAATATAATCTTCCGGCAGATTAATCAACTTACGTCCCTTGTATTTTCCAAAAGGCATACGTGCCTGTAGCATCTTCAGGAAATACTCCTCATCCGGGAATACTGCACCACTTTCTTCCATTACAAAACCTCCAAAGTCAAAACCCACCAGCGCATCGCCATAATCCTTTATTTTTTCTTATCTAATCTTAATATTTCATCACCCAAAGTACAAACACTATCTACTAACCCACCCACTTCTTTTATCGTTGTGCGTGAATTAATAAAACACGGGCGAATGACTATTTTTTCATCGACCTTTGTCGTGGAGGGAACGTGCAGGCTTTTTTCTCTTAATTGTGTGGCAATAAGCTCATTTAACTCATCTAATTTTTTATCGGATAAACCTTCTTGATAATATCGAAAACAACAAATCGATAATTCCACATCGCCTACTTGCTCTAACCGATCTTCTGCCTTAATGCGCGCAGATAAATGACGCGCGTAATTATTGTGTCGAATAACACGATCACGCATACCTTGTGCACCCATCTCTTTTAGAATCGCCCAAACCATCACACCACGAGACGGCGCGGATTGCGCCACTCCAAACTCATGATATTCATCACCAAATGTATCAAAGGGGGACTTCAATTCACCCTTTCCTTTGGAACCTTCCAGATATTCAGCTGGTTCAAGCGTTAAGGCGCGACCTAAAAGTGAGCGATCACAAACAAATGCGGCCCCGCATCCGACGGGTGCCGCAAGCCATTTATGAGGATCTACGGCCATTGAATTAGCGCGTTCTAATCCTTTATACAAATGCGCCACTTGCGGATCTAACTTACCAAATAATCCATAAGCCCCATCGACATGTAACCATGCATTAAATTCTTTAGCCATATCTGCCATGGCATTAATAGGATCAACCACGCCTGTATTAACCGTTCCGGCGCTCGCCACAAGAGCAATGGGAATAATACCTTTTTCTTGATCTTCCTCTAATATTTTCCGCAATTGGATTAAATCAATTTTTTGATTTTCATCGACGGGAATCGCAATAACATTTTGACGGCCTAAACCTAACACCCCAGCCGCACGCATAATCACATGATGCACTTCGCTGCTTCCATAGATCCGCCATTGCTTATGTGCCGGCAATCCTTCTTTAGCAGGATCAATCCCTATTTGTTCAAACGCCCACTGCCGTGCAGCTGTTAAACCAACAATATTGGCAACAGATCCTCCACTCACAAAAACTCCTTGCCAATCCGTGGGTATCCCCAAAAGTTCTTTTAACCATGCTAATCCCAAAGTCTCTAGAAAATTAAAACTTGTATTCCATACACGTTGCGATCCAGCCACCATTGAAGCTAAACCAGCCGATGCGCCTACAACCGTCGGGGCTGTTGTAATCCAACCACTAAAACCTGGAGCACCATTACGCAAACCATTTGGAATAACGGTTTCATTCAATTCTTTAAGTACACCTTTTATGCCAACACCAGATTGCGGCAAAGATTCATCGAGTTTCTTTTGCCAATCATCTTTATTGAATACCGTCTTATCTTGCCCTTCAAAACAATTAAATTGCTCTAAAGCCGGCAAAATTGTTTTAATGGCCCCTGATAAATCAGCTATCTGTGCTCGCTCTTTAATATCATTAACTTTTGAATTCATACAATATTCCTTTTTACCGTGGCTGCATCCAACCAGGCAAGAATGTATATGGATTTACTTCTATGTTTTCATCAAAACTGACATTATTATCTTTTAATCTCTTCTGCAACGTTTGATCCTTAAATGAATCAAATAAATCTGTACAGCCTCCGATAAACTCTCCACCAATAAAAATCTGCGGGATTGTTTTACATCCGGTTTTTGCACTGAGCGCCGCACGAATTTTTCCACCTCTGTTGTTATCTTGATATTGAACAGAATCCAAATCTATAGAATTATATTCAATACCAAATTTCTTAAACATCTTGCGCGCAGACCAACAAAATTCACACCATTCAAGTGCAAAAAATGCAATCGGTTGTTTTACATCACTAATGGCCTCTTCAAGAAATTTGATCGCCTCTTCATCAAGAGCAACAGGGGCTTCCTCTTCTTTTTTTGCAGGAGCGGCTGGAGGCGGCGCATCAAACCGTGCCGTTGGTGTTGAACGTGAAATTCCCAACTCCTCTTCGGTCATTTCTTCAGAAATATCATAAAAAAGCGGCGTCGATAAATATCGTTCACCTGTATCTGGAAGCATGGCTAAAATAGTTGCCCCTTCAGGCGCATCCTTTGCAATTTCAAGAGCTCCGGCCAGTGTTGCCCCTGCCGAAACACCAACAAAGATCCCTTCTTTTTGAGCCAAATCCATCGAACATTGCAAGGCCTTGTTTCCTGCGATAGGTACAATTTGATCAATCAATTTGGCATTAACGACATCTTCTGTTAACTGCGGAATAAAATCCGGCGACCACCCCTGCATCAAATGTGGGCGAAAGCCTGGATGACTATCCACAATACTCCCATCTGCATTGCGTTCCTGCGTAATACCACTTCCTAAAATAGCAGAATTATCCGGCTCACACACAATCACTTTTGTTTGCGGACTTTTTTCTTTTAAAACCCGCGCAACACCTTTTAATGTCCCGCCTGTTCCAAAACCAGTGACCCAATAATCCAATGGTTTGTCACTAAAATCCTTAAGAATTTCCTGTGCTGTTGTTTTTGAATGCACATCGGCATTAGCTTCATTTTCAAATTGTCGTGTTAAAAACCATCCATTTTTTTTGGCTAACTCTGTTGCCTTTTCTAACATCCCCTTACCTTTTAGCGCAGCTGGTGTTAAAACAACTTTTGCGCCCAAAAAACGCATAAGCTTTCGACGCTCAACGCTAAAACTTTCGGCCATCACAATGACCAGCGGATATCCCTTCTGTGCACACACCATAGCCAACCCGATACCTGTATTACCACTGGTGGCTTCAATGACCGTCTGGCCGGGTTTTAATTGCCCTGCCTTCTCTGCCGCTTCAATAACACCTAAAGCAAGCCGATCTTTAACCGAACTCATCGGGTTAAAAGATTCAACTTTTACAAATAAATTTACTTTCTTAGGCCCTAATTTATTTATCTTAACGACGGGTGTGTTCCCGATTGTTTCTAATATATTTTCATAACGTCTTCCCATGGACAAACTCCTTTATTTAAAAGCCAAACACTGTGCAACGGCTGTTCTGCCCTCTGTTAAATTAGTGATATAATTATCGAGTTTTGCTTTAGCCGTATCCCCCATTAATAAATGAATACCCAATGGTGGCGGGCCACTTTCCTTAAATTTTTCTATCACAGACTTAAAGAAATCTAACGAGAGATCGGTTTTATCAATCCACTGACCTATTTTTAATTGGGACTTATTAATCGCGGCTTTAATTTCTTCAACTGTTCCTAAAGCACTCATATGCGCTTCTTCCGCCCAAGGGACAGGAAAATATGGCTGATCGCCCGCACCTTGTAAAATTTCATGACAGACAAATCGTCCACCAGGCTTTAATACACGCGAAATTTCTGAATAAAATTTGTCCTTATCCGCAATATTCATCTGGACATGTTCTGTCCACGCAATATCAAACGTATTATCTTCAAAAGGAAGATCCAACGCACTGGCTTGTTGGCACGTGACTTTATCGTCCAATCCAACCATTTGATTTAATTTCTTGGCTGCATCAATATAATCTTGCGTCAAATCAATACCCTTGACATGACACCCATAATTTTCAGCAATAAACCGGGCTGATCCCCCTAAACCACATCCCACATCTAAAACATTATCTTCTGCTTTAAACTGTGCTAATGCGGCCAGCTCTAATGTAGAATCTTTTCCACGCGTATGAAAAGCATCCACCGGTGATAGATCTTCAGATTTCAAATTATCCAAATCTTTATTAGATGCTTTCAATGCATCTACAATCCGTTCCATAATGCTTCCAATACTATAATGTTTTTGTATGATTTCATTTTCTTCCACAATACCCTCCTTTTTTTCTAATATAGAAATAAAAAGGGAAAGGTTCTATAAATGACCTCCCCTCTTTATTTCTCCACCCTACCTTATTCTTTTTCAACTTCGATTTTAATTTTGATCGGACGTACAAGTGTATCATAAACCGGAGAATTTTTAACAATTGCCTTAATTTCCTCTTCTGTCACATCTCCTTTGACCTTAAACTTCACACGGATTTCATTATACCCCTTATTCACATCATCGCGGACGCCCAAGAAACCTTGAAGGTCAATATCCCCTTCATATTCTGAACTTATCTTCTCTATATTTTTACCTGCCAGAGCTGAATAATAAGCCAGGGTTGTTGTCATACAGCCAGATAGTCCGCCTAATACATATTCAACAGGATTTGTGCCATTATCTTCTCCTAACAATTCCTGCGGTTCAGAACAATCATGGACAAAAGCTTGTTTATGGCGCAAAGTATTTTTTAGCCCATAAAATTCATCAATAGTAAATTGATTGTGCGCGCCATTATTCCATTTGTTCAATGCCTTAAATTTAAAGTCTGCTAGTCCGGCATCTGTTTTAACGGCATTAATGTTTTCTCTTAACTGTGTTGTATTAACGCCATTGATAATTTTTTCTTTTGTCTGTGTCGTCATTTTATTCTCCTTTTTATTTTTTCACTATGTAATAATAATTGATCGGATCATGCGCTAATTCTTTTAATTCAACGGAAGAAAAACCTGCCTCTTTCATCATCTTTGTCGCCAGTTCTTTTCCCCACATAGCACCCAACCCAGCGCCACCCTGAGCCAAGGACACGCTCATACAATGCGTACAAGAAATTGTATAAATAAACGGAGCCAACGGATGCTCCATATTGTTTTCAACATAACTTGAACCGGCGATATCTTGACAAAAATATGTGCCATCCGATTTGAGGGCGTTGTATATATTCTTAAGCATTCGATCAGGTTTTGCCTGATCATGTACCGAATCAAAGGTAAAGATCAGATCAAATTTTTCTTGATCATAAAATTCAGCTGCATTTTTTTCAACAAACCCTATATTCTTAAGATTTTCCTTCTGTGTGTGCTCTTCTGCATTTTGCACCGCTTTTTTAGAGAAGTCATACCCTGTAAATCGACTATTTGGAAAAGCCTTGGCTAATGCAATAAGGGCACGACCGCTACCACACCCTACATCAAGAACATCGATACCCTTCTCTAACTTTTCTTTTAAACCGTCAGCCAACGGCAAAAGTGTGTCGAGCAACGGCGTGACAACTGTTTGATGACTTTCATCGGCCATAACTTCATGAAAACGGTTGTATTCGTCATACGACAAACCTCCACCATTTTTGAAACTTTCTACAATGCGATCCTCCACAGATGCCATGACATGAATCCATTGCGCTGTCACAGCAATATTATTAGGTGCATTTTTACGCGTAAGCCACGCGGCATGCTCATCTGGTAAAACATATTTTTTGTTTTCCGGATTGTACTCTATAATTTCAGCCGTCACCATTGCTCCCAGCCATTCACGAACATAACGCTCGTTAAGATTTGCCGCATCCGCAATTTCTTGGCTTGTTGATGCCTCAAGCTCTGCCATCGCATCAAATAATCCTGTACGATACCCAATGCTTGTCATTATTCCAATGGCACTTTGATTTAAGACACCCATCATTTTTTCTGCAAAAGTATCTGATTTAGTTTGATCGATGTTAATAGCACAATTTGTACACATAATTCCCTCCTTTAGAGCCCAATTTTGATAATTGGATTTTCTGATTTAGATTTAGATTCCCCCATTTTGCCTTCTCCCTTTTTATGATCGGGATAAAACAAAATTGTACCGATTGCAATGATCGTAAGTATTTCCCCCATTTTTTCCTCCTCTCTTTTTAAACTTCTATGAAACATGTATTTGGATTTGGTATTACATCAAAAGTTTTATAAACTTCACCTAGTTCAATCAATCGATCCTGTGCAACTTCAACGAAAGCCTTGTAATCGAAAAAAATTTTGTCACCCATTGTATAAAATAATCTTTTCATCTACCTCTCCTATTAATACCGACTGGTCGGTCAGAATTATTACAAAAAAATTTACCCCTTTTCTCCAATTAATTGCCGTAATGCCTTTTCCGCGTGGTCATATGGCCATGTATCTTGATAAATTTCAGCATTCGTAAGCGCTCCAATGGTAATCATCATAAACTGATCTGCCACATATTGAACATCAAAATCTTCATACTTTTTATCAGACTTTAGCAAATCCTCAACAAGATCCCGAATAATAGCCCGAAATGCCTCATAATGAAATTTAGCCTCCTTCCTTATAGGACTATTACGGTCCGTAACCTCTGCCGTCATATTAGCAAAAGCACACCCTCGATAATTCGTCGATACCATCCACCCTTTCATAAGGGTATTAAATTGCATATATTTTTTGTACGGATCATGAATCTCTGATAATACTTGCTTTAAGTGGGTTGTTTCATCTTTGCTCATTTTTTGTAAATATTCTACGCCTAAAACATCCTTAGATTTAAAATGCGTATAAAATGCCCCTTTGGAAACACCAGCGGCATCAATAATCTGTTGAATGCCTGTAGCATTATACCCCTGACGGTAAAATAGATCAGAAGCGATCCTGATGATCGTCTCTTTAGCGGTTCCTCTTTGTATCGTTTCTTTGTTCATGGCTTAAGTATAAAACCGACCAGTCGGTTTGTCAAGTGATTTTTTAAATTACTTTTTTTTTCATTCCATAATCAATCTACTACAAAATTAATTTGCTTGAAATTCGTAAATATTTAGCGTTCTGAGCTATCGGAGAGCGTTAAAAGCAAGGGATTATTTCTAAGCAGGACGTTGAAAGCCCAAGCAGCCGGTTTCCATGCGTTCAGCATGGAATGCGCAGGGCTTTCGTCGATCAACGTGAGCCCGCAGGGGCGAACAAGCGATCCTGCGTGAAATAATCACTTGCTTTAGCTCGCAGACAGCTCAGAATGCTAAACATTTACTGGGATTCTAAATGCTTAATTCGTAAATTTTGGCTTTTCCTTAGCTCACCATTTATTCGAACTTCAATACTATAATCGCCAGCTGAATCAAATTTGAGATTATTTAATTGAAGAACTATTGGAATATAACCTTTCCCCTGATGATTATCTTTAATCCCAATGTCTCCTTCAGCTTTGAAAACCGATCCTTTTTCGCCTATTACCCCGACATTGAATCGATTTCGACCAGCATCCTTCTTTGTCGCCTTAATTCGAATAAACAGGAACATAAGATTGTGCACACATGGAATTTTTTTTGTAGCAATTTCTGTAAATCCCGCGCCAACCAATGTAAATTTACCTCTTTCACTAACCGTAGCATAATCAGCTAAAATTAAATCTGATACTTCCATAAGTTTCTCCTTAAATTAAAAATTAACTAACAATCGGTTCATACGTCTTTCCACACACAGATGCAATGGCATTCATGATTTGGTCAGATGTTTTATCAAGCACATCCTTGGGGATAATTTTTTCGTTATGTTTATCGAACTGTAAAGCTTTCCCAAATTTAATTTTAGTCGAATTTTTAAAAGAAAATAAGATGTCTCTGAATAACTGAAATCCACGATGAGCACCTGGCCCATCAGAAATTCCAACAGGAACGACTGGAAATCCTGTCCAAAGGGCGAGTCGCGCGGTTCCGGATCGAGGTTCAAGAAGAGTGGGCGTATCGTTTAATTGGGCTTCCGGATAATTCCCAATAATTGATCCTTGCCTTAAGGCATCTAAAGCAATTTGAAGACTCTCTCCTTTTTTCTTATGATCAATAAGAATGGCAGATAGATAATCTGCACCTCGTTGCCCGACAATTCGCCAAAGCATAATATTTTTGCGTGAGAGAAATTTAACCCTTCGGTTAAATTGTTTATGCATCACCGAAGATAAAATAAATGAATCCAGATGATTATTATGATTGGCCGCTATTATAAATCCGCCGGACCGTGGGATATTACTAATGCCGTCGACTGCTTTAATATATGACTGCAAAATTCTTTGAATAGGGGATGGTATCATGATTTACTTTTTAAATACACCACCATTATTTATTATAACTAACCAATTTTATTCTAACGCTTCTCTAAAAAGCACAAATTCTCCCGGATTTCGATCAAACGGGATCCAACAGCAATCAAGGCCACCGTGTGTTTTATCAATTTCTTGAAACTGATTATTAAATATTTTCTCAACATTGAATGAAATTGTTGCGGACTGATAAATCATCTCTAATACCATTCCTTTTTGAATAGGATTTTTTGGCTCAACTTTCATCATCTTTTTTGCTTCATCATAAGCCCTAACCACACCCGTAAAACGATAGGCGGTATTGCTTGAACGCCCATCTTCGTAATGCTGTGCCGTATGCCCCGGATTGCCCTTTAAAAAACCCGCTGTTAGCCCACGATTTGCCGTAGCATAAACTTCTTTCATTAAATCAGGATTAAAAGATTTTGACGCAAGCATATCGTCGATAGCTTGACGGTACACGCGGGACACAGATGCGGCATAATATATAGATTTCGACCGGCCTTCCACCTTGAAACTGGTAACACCGGCATCGGATAATTCTTTGAGATATTCAATGCCACATAAATCACGTGCATTCATTAAATAAGCTCCATTTTCATCTTCATCCAATTGCATAAATTCACCCGGACGCTCAGTCTCTTCTAAATAATAATCTCCCTTAATCGGCGCATACGCATCTCCTTGCTGCGTCGTCGTCATATCCTCCGCAGCTGTTTTTTCCTTCCACTGCGCAGGCTGAATATCCTGCTTTTTGTGAATTTTATACTCCCATCGACATGAATTGGAACATGTGCCTTGATTAGGATCACGGTAGGACATATAGTTTGAAATTAAACATCGACCGGAATACGCAATACAAATCGACCCATGCACAAAGGCCTCTAATTCCAAATCAGGACAATGCTCTTTGATTATTTGGATTTCTTTAATCGCTAATTCCCGGGAAAGAATAATACGCTTTACTCCTATTTTTTGCCAAAATTGAGCTGAAGCATAGTTCACTGTATTGGCCTGCACGGACAAATGAATAACTTGATCCGGAAAGTGCTCGCGCATTAACATAATCAACCCCGGATCAGACATAATCCATGCATCCGGACAACACGCACTTAAAAAATCCCCGACGTATTTTAAAAAAGAACCCACCTTATGATTATGCGGCAGGATATTGGCCGTGATATAAATCTTTTTTCCTAACGCGTGTGCATACTCTACCGCCTCAACAACACTGGAACGTTTCTTAAATCCATTCTCTCTGGCACGCAAAGAAAATTGCGGTATGCCTAAATAAACAGCATCCGCCCCAAAAGCAAACGCATACTGCATTTTCTCAAAATTACCCGCAGGCATCAATAATTCAGCTTTTTCATTCATCATAAACCTATCAACTTTTTAAACGATATCCCGTCTTAAGAATCCATCGGACCAAAATAATACATACGCTTAAGAACACAAGAATCATTACAAGACTTACACTCAAACGGATATCTGATTTTTCATAAAAGCTCCACCGAAAACCGCTGATTAAATACACAACCGGATTAAACAATGACACCTTCTGCCAAAACTCAGGAAGCATATTAATACTATAAAAACTTCCGCCTAAAAAAGTCAGCGGTGTAATGATTAACATCGGGATAATTTGTAATTTTTCAAAACCGTCCGCCCATACCCCGATAATAAAACCAAAAAGACTAAACGTCACCGCGGTTAAGACAAGAAAAAAGAACATCAAAAAAGGATGCCTGATTTCAAGCGGTACAAAAAGACTGGCTGTTCCTAAAATTAACATACCAAGAATAATCGATTTTGTTGCAGCCGCCCCCACATACCCGAGAAGAATTTCGACATAAGAAATAGGCGCCGATAAAATCTCATAAATAGTCCCGGTAAACTTTGGAAAATAAATACCAAATGAAGCGTTTGAAATGCTCTCTGTAAGAATCGACAACATAATCAATCCAGGAACGATAAATGAACCGTAACTGATTCCGTCAATTTCACTGATGCGTGAACCGATGGCCGAACCGAATACAACAAAATATAATGTTGTCGATATCACCGGGGAGGCAATGCTCTGAGCGATGGTTCGCCAGGTACGAGCCATTTCAAAATAAAATATTGCGCGTACAGCATAAAAATTCATGAGGCATGCACCAATTGAATAAAAATTTCTTCTAATGAACTTTGTTTGGTATGAACATCCTTGTAAGATATTCCTGCTAACGACAACTCAGCTAATAACTCAGAAATCCCATTGTCCTCTTTAGAAGAATCATACGTATAGCTCATCTGTGTCCCATCGTCATTTAAGCTCAAGTCCCAACGTGTCAATTGATCTGGAATTGCGTTAAAGGGTTCATTCAAATCCAAAGTCAATTTTTTGCGACCAAACTTTTGCATAAGCTTACGCTTATTTTCCGTGACGATAATTTCACCTTTATTAATAACCCCTATCCTATCCGCCATCTCTTCCGCTTCATCTATGTAATGCGTTGTAAGAATAATCGTAACCCCCATATCCTTTAATTCCTTAACCTGATTCCACATATCTTTTCTGAGCTCTACATCTACACCGGCAGTCGGCTCATCTAAAAATAATAATTGTGGCTCGTGCGACAATGCCTTGGCAATCATCACCCTTCGTTTCATCCCGCCGGATAATGTCATAATGCGATTGTTTCTTTTATCCCAAAGGGTTAATTTCTTGAGAATGCTTTCGATATGCTTCCGGTTCGGCGCCATACCGAATAAACCACGACTAAAATTAACCGTATCCCAAACAGGTTCAAACGTCTCCACACTCAATTCCTGAGGAACAAGACCAATCAATGTCCGCGTTAAACGAAAATTTTCATTAATGTCATGATCGTTAACAAGGATTTGGCCACTGGTAGGATTAACAATGCCGCAAATTGCACTGATCAATGTCGTCTTCCCGGCACCATTCGGCCCAAGCAATGCAAAGATCTCTCCTTTTCGGATATCAAGGTTAATATTCTTTAACGCTTGAAATCCTCCCGCATAAATTTTATTTAAATTTTTAACAGAAAGTATCGTACTCATATTCTAAATCTTTAAACCCTCTTCAGCTCTTCCGGCAAAGGCAACATTACTGTAAATGTCGTCCCTTGGCCAAGAGTTGACTGAACCACTATGTCTCCCCCGTGCTTTTTTACAATCTCATAACTGATGCTCAACCCTAACCCCGTCCCTTGTCCTACGGGCTTTGTTGTATAAAAGGGTTCAAATATCTTCTGTAATTTGTCCTTAGGAATACCTTTACCAGTGTCACTAATTTCAACGCAAGCGTGTTGACCTTTTTGAAATGTTCTAATCGTAATCTTACCTTCATCTTCAATCGCATGCGCCGCATTAATAATCAAATTCATAAACACCTGCCCTAATCTCTGCACATGACATTTTATGAGCGGAAGTTCATCATATTCTTTTTCAAGTTCAGCTTTATATTTAATCTCATTGTTTATAATGCCTATAATACTTTCAATAACATCTTCAACCTTGATACTTACTCGCTCTTCCCCATCCTCTCTTGCAAAAGTCCTCAAATCCAAAACAATCTTTTTAACTCTTTCCAAACCTTTTTTTGATTCTTCTAATAAAGCCCCTGTATCTTCTTTCATAAAATCTAAATTAATTTCTTTTTCAACTTTTTCCATTTCCTTAACGAACACGCCAACCTCTTCCATATTTTTTTCTTCCAAAGCCTTTTTTAAATCTTCAACAACACTCAAAATTTTTAAATAATTCATCGCATATTCTTCTAAGGTGTGAATATTACTATTCACAAATCCTATGGGATTATTGATTTCATGAGCTACCCCTGCGGCTAGCTGACCAATCGAAGCTAATTTCTCCGATTGCAAAAGCTGAGTTTGTGCCTCTTTAAGTTCCTCATGAGCCTTTTGTACATCCAAAAACATACGGCGCGCAGCTCCTTCACTTTCTTTTAACTCTTCATTTAATCGCTGCATTTCTTTTTCTTTTTTCTTATGGAGGGTAATATCATGCAAAAAGGCATGATATTGATAAGTTTTTTTTACTTGGGAACACCAAATTTTTATTTCCACTAAAAATTCATGGCCGTCCCGATGCAAAGCAGTTAATTCACCAGTCTGACCGATAACCGGACCTTCTCCCGTAGCCATAAAATGTTTAAGTCCATTTCTATGCGCATCCCGATGCTGCCTAGGGATAATGGTATTCGCAAGATCTTCTCCTATTATCTCCTCCTTGGACCAACCAAACATATCCTCTGCTTTTTTATTCCATTGAATAACCTTTCCTTCTTTATCTAATGACACAAATGCATCATTAGCTGTTTCAATAATAGAATGACTCAGTTCTTCACTTCTTTGCAACGCCTGCTCAGAACGTTTTTGATGAGTTTGAGCCATGGCTTTTTGCCATCTATTGATAAAATTAAGAATAATGATCCAAATAGCAACTAAAAAAAATAAAACCAAAACAATAATAAAGATAAGGACATGGATATTTTCTTTCTCTGCTTGAAGAATTTTTTCTGCATGTTTACGAAGCTGTATTGTTTGCTGCTGCATGCCTTGCGCATAAATGTGCTTTTGCTTTTCATATTCTTTACCGAAAAGTATCTCTTGAGCCTCCTTGACACGGCTCTGATGGATAAAAGAAAAGGCCTGATTCTCCATTTCAACAAGTTTTATATTGGCCGCATCTGTCTGAGCCGCCATACCTTCATAGGCCTCCGGAGATAAAACTATCGACTCCTTAATGGCCGCGTCTAGCTGAGGTTCAAACTTGAGATAACGCTCTTCCCATTTTAAATCTCCGGTAGCAACGGCCATACGTGCAGACATCGTCAAGACTTCATCAAGGTGAACAATAACACCCTTTAGCTCTTCAATCTTTAAAGCTTCCTTATCAAGATTTTTTATTGCTTGATAGGAACCATACGCGTACCAGCACAACCACAAAAAGATTACACTGGTACCCATCAAAGCAAAACCAAGTGTCCTTTTAGAAAAACGAGGGCTAATAATTTTATTCATTTTCTTTGTCCTTTATATGACGCTATGCAGACAAATTTCCGAGCTCTAATGATCACAACATCCCGTATGCACATGACCATGGGAAAGCTCATCTGATGTTGCATCGCGCACATCAACCACTTCAACTTCAAAATGAAGCGTTTCGCCTGCTAAAGGATGATTAAAATCAACGGTAACTGTTTCACCTTGAATATCAACGACAGTTGCAATGCGTGAACCTTGCTCACTCTTGGCCTCAAACTGAACACCGGCTTTAACCGAGTCTTTCTCCGGAAAATTTGATAAAGGCACTTGATTAACAAAATCTTCTTTTCTGTTACCATAAGCTTCTTCAGAAGGAATAACGGTATTAAATTTCTCACCCGGTTCTCTTCCTTCAAGAACTTTTTCCATTCCAGGGATCAGGTTTTTCATTCCATGAATGTAAGACAAAGGCTCGCCACCTTCGGAAGTGTCCAACGTATCGCCATTCCCATTTTTTAATGTATAATTGATTATTCCGACTTTTTTTGCGATGATTTTCATTAGGGTTCCTTTCTTAAACGATTGATTGATCAGATTATTCCGATATTTCGACTCAATATACGCATTAATATCTGTAAATTCAATGCTTTTATATCGTCACAAACTAAACGGCAAAATTGCGATCGTCAGTTTCTGGGCGAAAAATGTAATTTCCGGGTTAATAAAAATGCGAATTAATTGTGGTAGTTTTTTTATGCGTGGCAATTAATACAGGTCGACATCATCAATGACCAATATTCTTCGTTGAGCACTATTTATAGCGCCTACCTTTTAATACAGCATCAGCCTTACTATTTCTTGATTTATCCATGCTCTCTTTCTACCTGAATTTTTAACTTAACCCCTTTAACAAGGTCAATTTCAAGAATAATGCCTTTTTCTTCTCTTGATATTGAACTGGATAAAACATTAAACCCTTCCTTACTTTCAATATTAAAAGTTTTAAAAAGAAATTCCAAAACTTTATAAATACCCTTGTCATCTGTCACTTTTTCATCTGAAAATATCTTTACAGTAACAGTATTATTTTCTTGTGACGTTTCTATTTTTAATCCATTTACCATTTCTACCATATTACTCATGTTTTCTAAAATTTTATGTACCTGCTTAAAAACCTTACTTTGAACCAATGTTGATCGAATGACATTCTTCAGTTCTTCATTATCCCAGGGTTTGGAGACAAAACGAATAATCTCTCCATCATTAATGGTTTTGACCAAACTCTCAAAATCACTAAAACCCGAAAGCATAATACGGACACACTCTGGATATTTCTCACGAACAATTTTTAAGAATTCATACCCCGACATATTTGGCATTCTTTGATCAGAAATAACAAGATCTATTTCTTCAGCATTGAAGACCTCTAAACCTTTCGCCCCACTTTCAGCCGTTAAAATATTATAATTTTCCATAGCCAATGTTCTTTTTATACTATGTAAAATATTTTCCTCATCATCCACACATAAAATAGTAAAATTTTTTTCCATAATTTCCTCTCGCAGTTTAAAGAATGAATTAACCTAAAGGTAACTTAACCGTCATTTTCGTGCCTTTACCCACTTTGGATTCAACTAATATGTCACCGCCATGTGATTTAACAATATCATAACTTATACTCATCCCTAATCCTGTCCCTTTTCCAACTTCTTTTGTTGTGAAAAATGGATCAAATATTTTGTTTATTTTCTCTTCAGGAATACCATATCCATTGTCTTCAATATCAATACAGGCGAATGTATTTTCACGATATGTTCTCACTATAATTTTTCCGTTTTCTTGAATAGCATGCGCAGCATTAATCATTAGATTGATAAAAACCTGGCTCATTTTCTGAGAATAACATTGAATCTCAGGAAGTTCTCCATAATTTTTTTCGAGATCACACGTATATTTTATTTCGTTATGAACCATAGTAATGGCATTTTCAATAATATTTTCAATACGAACAAGTTCTTTTTTTTCATCACTACTTTCCCTGGCAAAGAACCGTAAATCTGCAACAATTTTCTTAACCCTTTCTAAGCCCATGTTTGATTCCTCGACTAAATTACTAATATCATTCATTATAAAATCAAAATTTTCTTCTTTCTCAAGAATTTTTATTTCTTCAATTAGCAATTTAACCTTTCCAACGTCTTCATTCTCCATTGATCCTTTGAGCTGTCCTACACGTTGGAATAACTTCATAAACGACTTAATATATCCTTCCAAAGCCTGCATATTACTGGAAACAAAACCTATTGGATTGTTTATTTCATGCGCAATACCTGATGCCAGATGACCGATAGAAGCCATTTTCTCCGTTTGAATAAACTGATTTTGTAATTCTTTAAGCTCTTGATTTGCTTTTATAGATGTTTCATGAGCATTATTCAAATCTATTTCTGCTTTCTTACGGTCAGTAATATCTTTCGCTGTCCCTACAATATTAATCGCATTGTTATTTTTATCTCTGATAACTGCGCAACTTAAAATAGTGGGTATATCTTGCCCATTTTTTGTTTTGCAACTTATCTCTTCCCTCACCTGCCCACCATCATCAATAATAGTTTTAATTTTTTCTTCTAAAAAAGACGCGTGCTCCTCCGATGTAAAAAATAAAGAATATGCACTTTTTCCTATTATTTCGTCTTCACAATACCCCAACTCATGACAGATGGATCTATTAACAGTGACAATTTTCCCCGACAAATCCATAACAAACAAAAAATCAGATATATTTTCAATAATACTGTCTAAATAATTTTTTGAAATGGTTGTCCCCTTCAAATCTTTAGTCATTTGACTAAAGCTTTTAGCCAGGTCTCCAATTTCATCCTTTGATTTAATAATAATTTCTGTATCTAATTGCCCTTCTCCTATTCTTGCCGCTGCATTCTTTAATTTTCTGATAGGGCTTGATATAGCGTTCGAAATAAAAAACCCAACACCCAAAATAGCAATAAATAATAAAATGGCCGCCCCCGTCAGCATTATTTTTTGTTTTCTTGCAATACCCACCGTTTTCGTTATATCGATCAATGCAACCACTTCTCCTGAATACTGATCACTGGCATCATTAATTTGAAAACCACCATAAGCAAAACTCAAATCTCCCACAAAAATATCCCGCAAGAATTCCCCTCCTGCTCCTAAATAATCAAGATCTTCTTCAGAAAAATATTTTCTAATATTACCTAATCCGTTTTGTTCATTACTAATCATGACATGATGTGGAAAATCATTCCAACTATCACTATCACCGACGACCTCATTAACAGATCTCCATTTATCCCTGTCTAAATATTTCTTATCAACAAATAATATAAACTCATCATTCGTACCTTTTTTTAATATGTCAAAAAAATGATCAATTTCTTCTCCAAATTCAACATACCCAATGAGCTCATTACCATTGTAATAAGGCAACACTACTCTTAGTGCAAAAGCTGTTTTTCCAAGCTCAATTCCTGCAGCTAATTTCTTTGTATCCCTTGCCTTCCAAAAAGTAAACCTGGTAATTAAATCTCCGAAAATATTTTTATTATGGGCTCTCAAAAAACAACGTCCATCCGGTGAAATAAAATAAAGATGCGTGATCCCCTGCTCTTGCTTAAGCCGCTCAAACAATGGACTAACGTATTCATACAATTTTTCTCTATTGCCATCTAAATATATATTTTTAATTGTCTGATCATTCGAAAAAACTTTTAAAGCTGATGATAACACCCGAATATCCTGATCCTGAATATTCTGAAAAGATCGTTGAACAGCATTAATTTGATTAATAGAATTATTACGGATAATTTGCTCTTGATAATCTAAAACAATTTTTGCAACCCCAACCGTTAATACAAAAATAAATAAAAATGTTGATATTAATTTCCGCCTTATTTTCATAACAAATCCACCTTTCTTCTAAAAAAATATTTTATTAAAAATTATGAATATGTTCATTAGTATAATTATATTAATAAAAATATGAATGACTTTTGAGAGCTATTAACTAACACTTTCGGAACAAAATGGAAAATAATTGGCCGGATGGCCATTGAATACTGTATGAAGGGCTACGAATAAAAACTAACCTCATTGTGTGATTTTTTCTTTATCCACCAAATCAATACTCACTTTAAAATTATCAGCAATGTCTGCCAATGCTGTTGATCGCCTCCCCAAAGATGCTGTAGAAACGGACAACTTTTCAACCAATGACGAAATAGATTCATTTGATTTCCTCTTTACAAATTTTATTGCGCTAAAAATATCGATCCCTGAGTAAAAAAAAGTCCCGCGACACAGGCGGTGAGTAGGCAGGCTAAGGTGGCAGCGATAAGAGCGCGAAATCCAACTTGCGCTAGTAGGCGTGTTTTCTCGGGGACAATGGCTGAAATGCCAAAAAAGCTAATAAAGCTGTATAGAGTCATAATATTATTGTTCCCTTGTATTTTGTATCATAGCATTTTATAGTGTCAATCAAGGGTATGAACCCTAGGGCAAGCCCCATACGTGTCAACTTAAGCAAGCTGTCCTGACCAAGTTTGAATTGTTTGCATTAACATATTTATAGTTTTTATAATTAAGTTGTCCAATTAACCCATCAAGTGAATTATTTCTGCTGTTTTGCCTGTTTT
>JAJDCA010000049.1 GCA_029261055.1 Candidatus Omnitrophota bacterium
AACTCTTATTAAACAGGTAGATGCTGTAAGTTGCCGGGGTTAGCCGACTTAACTTTTTCGTTTCCTCACCATACGAACCGTTCCAGGCTCATAGGGTTACGAAGACCTATCATATTAAAGTACATTTTTTGCGTTGGATTAATATTTGTTATTTTAGGCAATACTGCTGAATGGTCACCATTTTCGCTAAACTTCACCTTGTATTTTACTAGTTTCACTTTGGATATTTCTTCTAGTGGTTCTGTTAGTGATTTACTTTGTAAATAATTAATTTCAAATATTCTCTTTAATAATAATCCTAATATACAAAGCGATACATGTGCTCGTACTCTATTTTCTAACCAATGTCTCATTGGCCTTATATCTACGAAATGTTTCAAATCGTCAAATAACATTTCTACCTCTTTTAAATTTTTGTATGTCTCTACCACTTTAAACATCTCTATATCATTTCTATTCGTCTGTAGTATAAATATCCCATCCGTCTTTTTTTCATCGTTTATGTTTTTTGTGTTTAATTCATATCCTTTAGCTCTCTTTTTGTTCTTGTCTCTCTTTATTATGAAAAATTTCTTGAATTTGTTTTTGTAACCTTCAAATATTTTTAACAATTTCTTCTCTGCCTCTGAACTATCAAGGCTTTTTGTCTTTTGCCTAAATAATTCATCCAGCTCTTTTGATATTGTTAATATATATTTGTTTCGCCTTTTTTCATTTATTACTTTTCGTTCCTCATTTAAACAAATTATATATCTCTGCTTATCTTCGTATCTGCCTTTGTACTTTTTTAATAACGTCAGTAACTTTTGCCCTGTTTTTTTATCTTCTTCCCCCATTACGCTTATTAGTTTCTCTTTATACGTTTTGAAGTTTACTTCATCTTTGTTATTTAACTTACAAATTGCCTCTTCCAATTTGAGAAATTCCGGCTCCTTTACTTCTATTTCGTTTTCTTTTAATATCTCTCTTATTTTACACATTAGGAACTCTTTTATCGCGATTTCCTTTTCTTGTATTTTTAGGCTCTTATACTCTCTATAATCCTTTTCTTCTATTTGCTTTTGTAAAAAAAATATCTTACATATTTCATCCTGCCTATGTTTTACTCCCATTATATAGTCATAACCTTCTTCTTCTATTACTCCAAGGTTCAACTTTGTTAGCATTCCTCTATCTCCGACAAACGTTGTTTCTTCGATTTGATACTCTCTCTTTAGCTTTTTTACTACTTCACATACCGTTGCTTCATCTTTTGTATTTCCTTCAAATACATAATGCTTTATCGGATAACCTTCAAATGTTGTTACTACTGCTATTACTATTTGCTCCTTATCTGGTCTATCATCTCGGCTATAACCGTTTGCTCCTATCGGACAGTTATCTGTATAAAAATAACTCGATGTTATATCATAAAATGTCAGCTTTATATTTACGCTAAATAAATTCTTTAGCTTTTTGAATATCGCGTATTCCAATTCATCTTTTATTTCTAATAAATGATCCATGCTTCTATAATAATATGTTACATCTTGCGATAACTCGCTATACCCTTTCAATTCTTTATAGCACGTACCTTCTATCCATCTTGTCGCTCCTAGTTTGCTTAAAGGATTTATCAACCTGTTGATTATCATTATCTCTACGTATTTTTCTACTTCTATTTTTATTCTAGTATCTTTCTTCTTGACTAGCTTTTTTATTGTTTTAGATAACTCTAATTCATTCCATATCTTTTGCCAAAATATTATACTTCCATATTCTAAGGACTCTATTATTTCTACTTCTTTCGATAGTGCGTATTTCTCTATATCGAATATTTTTATCAGGTCATCTAATATATTTTCTATGTCCTTGCTCTCGAATCGTTTTATGTTTCCTAGTTTTGCTATATCTTTGGTTGTTGAGCCTTTGCCTTTAATATGTACTGATTCACTAATAACTAAATATTCATATAGCTTGTTATTTTTGGTTGACTTAGATATTCTTGGAAACATTTTGTCCTACCTGCTTAAATTTTTTAATACTTATTACACTATCTAATAAAACATATAGACAGGTGCCTTAGCTTAGTTCTTGCTTTAAGCATCTTCTTGGTAAAATAGAGATTTTTATCTGCACCATTTAAATATACCTCATTATCACGATATGTCAACCATTGAATTATTTTAATGATATATTTTCCGCACCATATGTTTTTTTGCTGAAATCTGTAAACCCTTTGTTTACAAGGAACTAGAAATTTACGATTTAAAAGTAGGGGACTTACGACACGCATGTGTTTAATAAGAGTTTAATTATAGGCAAAACACAGAACCTTTTATTACTATTGTTAAAGAAATTACAAACGATGAAGGATCAAAAGAAAACGTTTATACATTATCAGCACGAGGTTATTTGCATTTATTAGAATATGAAAAATACGAGGAAGCGCAACGTAGTAGTAAATTGGCAATACGAATCTCAATTACAGCTTTAATTATCACGTTTTTATCATTAATAGCTTCTATCTATTATTCAAACAAGCAATTACGAATAAGCGAAATTAATAATGGACAAGCCCCAAAGATAGAAACTAAAAAATATAATATTTCAGGCGATGAAAAAGAAAAAGCTATAGAATCGAAACAAACGCCTGATAATAAACCTATAATAAAACCAGCCCCAAACATGTTGGAATGGGAAGATCTCTGATCAATTTCCTAACGTCTGATAATAAATGTTATGTTATATAAGCTGTGTAGTTGATGTATTCGGTAAGATTTAAGATATACCTTGTGTTATTAGTTTTATAATCTGAACATTGCCAATCAGATTTAAGGAAAACCGAAATAGGTATCTCTTATTCCATAAATTATATTTGAACCAATTAATAGCGTATTTTGCAGTAATTTCTTGTTAAAACTAACTCAATGAGGTATCATTGTATATGAAGAAAACATTAGTTACTGTTGTTGAACATGCCCATTATTTGAGGAAAGCAGAAAAACTCCTTACATCCGGGCAAATGGAAGAGATTGCTGATATGGTGGCGATTAATCCACAGCTAGGCGAGATAATGCGTGGTACAGGTGGTTTTCGTAAGTTTCGTTATGCTAGCGTTAAAAATAGAGGCAAAAGCGGAGGAATGCGGGTAATTCATCTTTTTGTGGCTAATGATGGTGAAATTCACATTATTGATATATTTGAAAAGTCAGAGAAAGAGAACTTAACTAAGGTTGAGAGAAATGAGTTAGCTAAAATAGCTGCTTTGCTCAAGGGAGATAAAAAATGAGTGACTATTTTAAGTCCATAAAAAAAGGTGCCGAAGAAGCTTTAGTCTGGAAGCAAGGTCGAAAGACCGGTGCGCGTGTGCGTCAGTATACGGCAATGGATGTAGCGAAGATCCGCAAGAATGCTAAAATGACTCAAAAAGAATTTTCAGAGTCTTTCTCAATACCGTTATCAACTCTCAGGCAATGGGAGCAGGGGAAACGTGTTCCTCAAGGCCCTGCCCAAACATTACTTCGTATTATTGCTCATGATAGTGAAACAGCTATTAAAGCTTTACATCATCAATAAAGCTATTTTTTACGAATCTATTTTATCGTGCTTATCATAAAATCAACTATAAATGTAAGTGATATAACAAATCAAAATATGTACTTGACAACATATGTATTATGAAACATACTAATGATAGGTGGAAGGTTATATTTCAGGAAACCTTTGATAAGGAATTTATGGAATTAACCGAAGAAGTGCAAAACAATTTAATCGCTAACGCCAAGTTGCTTGAGAGAGAAGGTCCGCACCTAAGCCGTCCGCATGCCGACACTCTTAATGGTTCTAAATATACAAATATGAAAGAGTTGAGGTTTTATGCCGATGATGGTGTATGGCGGGTAGCTTTTGCATTTGACCCTAAAAGACAGGCAATATTACTAGTTGCAGGTGATAAGTCAGGAAGTAACCAAAAAAGCTTTTATAAAAGTTTTATTAAAAAAGCGGACAAGCGGTTTAATGATTGGTTGGATAAAATGAAAGGAGGATAGAAAATGACACGTACACTAAATCAAGTAATTGCATCTCTTCCTAAAGAGCAACAAAAACGTATTAAAAAACGCTCTAAAGAAGTAATAGAGGAATATGCGGCTTTACAAGAAATTCGTAAAGCTATGGATTTGACACAAAAGGACGTAGCTAAAAAATTAAAGATTACACAAGATGGTGTTTCCCGTCTTGAACAACGTAGTGATTTAATGCTTTCTACGTTACGAAAATATATTGAAGCTATGGGCGGCAAGTTAAATCTCATGGCTCAATTTCCAAATCACCCCCCTATGGAAATAACTGATTTTTTTAAGACCGCTGGACAGAAATAATTGTATGACAGATTTTCCTAAAAGTATTACGTATTAAGTGACATGAAAATGAAACAATCCGCAGACTTTAATATCAGTGGTTCGTTTTGATATTAAACACCCCCCCTATTTAAAATGTTCTATTTTATAACGTGTTGTTTAGTCAGAATTCCGTGCTGTTGTTTAAAGAGAGTTTGTAGTAGAAGAGACCCATCAACCAGTCAAACCGTGTTTCACTTCGTAATTACCCGGCATTAAGGGTTACAAATAGATATCAGCTTCCCCCTATTACTCCAGACCTCTAAGAAATACGGGTTTAGTACATTTTCGTTTTAAATGAATCAGTTTTATGAGTTAAATCCGAGAATTGTTATACAAATCAAATTTAGTGTTAAAATGTGCCTTATTAACGAAACACAATATATGCCATCTAAATATAGACAACCATACCGCATATTGTCTATTTCTTCTTTAGTTTTAACTTTATACCTTTAGTGAATCATGCTTTAGGTTTAACAGTTTTACAATAAATGTCTATAACCCCCCCCTTTAAACCACTACATTTAGAAGCAAATAAAAACGTTTAAGATCTAAAGATTATTTTATAGGCAAAGTAAGAATTTCCGTTGTTTTTGTTGTGATTATATGTACAATTGCCTGTTTATAGGGCAATGTTAAATATTTTTCTGTTATAAAATGCTTTTCGCTGTATAAAGATTAAATAAATTATTGTGTACATAAAAAGGAGGCGGAACAGATGCATATTTTTAAGAAGGTATGTTTAATTGCTATTTTTTTAATTGTTTCAAGTAGCTTGGCATTTGCTCAAACTGTAATTGACACAATTGCAGTATCGCATGCTGAAGCTATTGCTATAAATCCTGAGACTAATCGAATATATGTTACTGGAACAAATAATTCAGGTTTCAAAAATTTTATTAGCGTTATAGACGGGGATACAAATGAAATCATTGATACTATCGATATTAAAGGAATAATTTTTAATGTCGCTATCAATACAACAACTAACCTGATATATGTATCTCACGTAAGTATTTTCTCTACTTTAAAACCATTTGATGATGTTCGTTTTATCTCTGTAATTGACGCAAACACAAATACTATTATTAAAAAAATTGGTTTATCAAAAGTGAAATCAACGAGTGTTGTCGTGAATCAAATAACCAACAAAATATATGCAACTGGCACAAAAGGATTCATTACGAAAAAAATGGCAATTGAAGTAATAGATGGTGATATTAATGAGATAGTTGATTCTTTGAATCTATCGAAAGGTTTTATATCCTCTTCTGCGATTAATCAAGAGACTAATCGAATATATGTTGAAGAAATACTAGAAGATCCTGAAGATAATAGAAAGACGGTTATTGGTGTTATAGACGGTGATACTAATAATATGATTGAAGCTATTGAGTTTGGCGATAGATCAACCGGAGGAATTGTTGTTAATGAAGAGACAAACCAGATATATATAGCTGAAACAAAGAACTTCTTATCTGAAGATATCAATGATTTAATGAGTGTTGTTCATGTAATAGATGGAGCGACTAATGAAGTAATTGATGTTATTGAATTGGATTCAATCTTTATTCAATCGGTTGGGATTAATAAAGAAACAAATAGATTGTATGCGGGTACATTAAAATTGGATGAGGCTGGCTTTGGCAGTGAAACTGTTGAGATTGTAGATGGAGAAAGCAATGAAGTTGTAGCAAGTGTTGATGTTGGAGATGGAGATTTGTTTAATGGGGCCGGGGCGCCTTTTGATATTGCTGTAAATCCAGTAACAAACCGAATATATGTGTCTATAATTGGCGGGCTTGTGAAAGTTATACAGGACAAATAAATATAAGGAATAGCACTGCCTTAAGAAGGATCTATAGTATTTCGAATTGTATATAAGAGATCTTCGTCAAGAAGTGATTATCAAAATAAAGCGTCATAAAGTCCAACAAGCCACAGATTTTAAAGTCTGTGGCTTGTTGGATATTGCACAAATAAATACTCTCTGTTTATCTAATAAAAGAATTAATCAAAGTTTTGAATTGTAGTTTCTCCACTTAAAACATCACATTTTACAAAAGTGCCATCTAAACCGTGTTTGATTTCGTATGTACCTTCCATTAATGAATAAAAATACGCTGGTGCATCACCAATTGGATGGCTACTACCTTTACGAAATACGCGTTTCTTACAAGTACCTTTTAAATAACCTGGTCCTACTCCCATTTTTCAACTCCTTATTAAAAACGTAAAAATAATAAATAAACAAAAATAATCATGGCCATGAATTATTTTATAGGGGTATCAGCCTCATCCGTGTGAGAAATTACGGTCTGAGACTTAACTTATCTTTCAGACCGTAATTTCTCACAACAATGTGTATGTAAAATAAGTTCCATTGAAATAATATACTTATCGGGATTTCAAGTCCAACGATAC
>JAJDCA010000050.1 GCA_029261055.1 Candidatus Omnitrophota bacterium
AATGACTTTATATTCATATAGGTCTCCGCGTTTATCATGGCGCCTTCCTCCTTGAGGAAAGCTTACCAGTTTTTTTACTTTTTTACTGGTACACTTTTCGCGTCCCTTTTTGGTACATTTTTACATGGCCATTAACACTTAAAAGGAATCTTTTTCATAAATAAAAAATCACGTAAACCATTGGGGGCATTCTGTAGTTTTCAAGACCACTATACCTCGTATCAAACCTATGGTTGAGGTAGAGTGGTCTTGAAAATTTTGTGAAGCCCTGCGAGCAAAAAGCATAATGCCCCCAATGGTTTACGTGATTTAAGTCCTGAATTTCTCCTGATGGTTTTCAGGAACTTTTCAGGAATTTTTCAGGAAAAATTTATTTCCAACTTCCCTATTTCTTCTTCAAAATAAAATTGTATTTGGTATATCAATAGTGCCCTTTGTTTTTTTCTCTTTTTCATAAATTCTCTTAACGAAATTTATATTATCATAAAGCGTTGCTCCGTCAAATATTTTTTATGATATTTTATAATTAATTTATTTAATATTAAACTGGAAATCAATCATCATCTAACATAAACTTGTAATCAAATGGCAACAAAAATATTAAATAAAAATATAGCCCTTGGAAAATACCTGCGGGAAAGCCGGATCGAAAACGAAAAAATGCCCTACTGGTCTCTGTCTACCGTCAGCAAAAGAGCCGGGTTATCTACCCCCTACCTGTCACAATTAGAAAAAGGCCTTAAGGTTAAAGTTGATCCGGGAATATTAAAAAGTTTATCTTTGGTTCTGCAAATTGATTATGAAAAACTGATGTACTTAGGCGGGTATATTGACCACGATGTTTCCCTGCATAAAGAATCCAGAGAAATTCCTATTTTAGGTGAAGTCCGAAAAAAAAACCAAAAAATCTCTACATACAATTATGAGATTAAAGAAAGCATTGCTGTTGCCAATACTGAATTTCCTTCTGATAAGAAATTAGCCGCTGTAAGAATAAAAATACCCGTAGAAATTTTAAACACATCCTTCTCTCCTTCTGATGTAATTATTATTCCTCTAAGTCACATGACTATCCCTTTAGAAGATATTACTGTTTTAAAAAAATTCTAATCTTCAAAAAATGTCATGCAAATTAAATAACTTGTATCGTAGCTTGCTTAATCCGGTGAAGAAAATATTTATCTCTATATTGATCAATAAAACTTAAATCCTTTGTTGCATCCTTTTCCTGAGATTTGTCAAATGGCTCTTCATCATCAGCAATCCCCAAAAGCCAATTAATATTGCTCACCGGCACAATTTGAAAAATGACAGGTGTAAAACCGGTTATTCGCATGGTTTCAAGGGCTTGAATATCCATACGCTCACATGAACCATCCTTGTCTTCATCGATACACAATTCTGCCGATATAGGAACGTTAAAATCAATTTTCCCACCATGTACATCTAGCGGTAGCATGGTAGCGTTAAGGTCTATTCCACCTTTTGTATTCACTTCATTTATCATGGCAAAGTCATGATGTTTTTTAATAATTTCTTCGCGAATTAATTTCAGAATATCGCTTTTATTTTCTTCTATTTCAAATTGCTCTTTGATACTTTCTTTTTTTATTATAATTTCAGATTTCTTTTTTGACAAATCAATCACTTCATCTGTAGGCACATAATCTTTTTCTTTTCTAATTTTCCATTTATATGCTCTTTGTAAATTTTCTAATTCTGAGTCGATTATAACGATACCATCTTCATTTAACCATACTTGGAAACTTCTTTTTAAAATGTCGACATCAAGATGTCCTTTAAAAATAAAACCATTATCAGTTAAATGTGGCTGCACTATTTTCATCTGTTCTTTCAACTCCCAAATACGTTTATCAATACTACTTTGAGGATACCCCAATAATTGGCCTAAAGTACGATGAAAAGTGTAATCACTTAAAATATCTCCATTCTTCTTCTTTAATAACAACGTATAGATATTTTCAACAGATTCTTTGGTTCCTACTATATAACTAGTATTTAACCTTTTAATCATAAAATTTTTGCTTTGTGCTTTATGAATTAAGGTGTTTTGGATGTTATCCTTGTGACGAATATCAACATAGGCAACCGATTTGCTTCCGGCTAAAACAGCGGCAATATCATCATTCGGATCATGCGTGACATCTAAGGGTGCCGGAAAATCATGAGTTGGCTGCCAGTTTTTCCATTTTTCTATCCTCGCTTCTATCTCCGCGTTTACATCTTCTTTTTGTCTGTCAAAATATGCTTTTTCTATGCTTTTTGCAAAAAATTCTCGTAACGCAAGCAGTTTCGTTAATGACTTATTACCAACCTTAATCTGCTCACGTAAATCAGGCCTTGTTTCTGGATCATTAAATGAAGAAGTTGAACCAATCGCATTAGGCCTCTGATTTGGATTGAGCAATATAAAGAAAGTTCCTTGATTTAATACATCTTTTTGATTTTCTAACCTCATCTCTTCACCAACATCTACTGTTAATACTTTTCGCCCATCCCCTTTTTCATCAAATTCAATCGAATTCTGTGCCGAAGTTATTAAACCATGTCCATGATCAATCATTAAAATAGGCGCATTCAATTTCTCACCTAAATTCTTCATTTGTGTTCGAAGATCATCGAATTCTGGATGTGTAGATCCCATTTTAGCTTTTACAAGAACGTATTTATTTTTAATTAGCCCTTCAACTGAATTCATATTTTCTAATGCTTGTTCTGGTAGCTCTACAATATCCATATCTTTTTTCATCTTTTCTGTAAAATATGGATAATACTCTCCCAAACTAAGATTTTGCCAAATAATGAGCGGCCTATTATCCGCATCATTTTTATCCATCCACTTTCGAATTTCATAAATTTTATTAAAAGCATACATCGCTGCTGGAAGTTCTTTCTGAATAACTTCATCAGCTGATTTAAAACTTCCTACGCCATCAGGCAAAGGGCCAATTTTGGCATTCTTTGCAAACCCATCAAAATCATCATAAACATCCTTTCCCATCATGGCCCTATTCTTTATTATTTCATCAGATTTATTATTTTTGCTTTTCAAATGCGTTAATATAAAACTGACACCATTTGTTCCTATGCCAATACCTTCCATTTTTAAATTATAATCATGATGTGTATTTTCAAAATCTGCAAAGCTTGTTGGAAATACATACATGTCAGATGTGAACGTCCCCCCTTCTTTCATAATACTGAAAATATTTTCCACAATCTTTTCTTGTGATGCGAAATTGAATTTAAAACTTGCCATCATATCATTAAATAAATTTGTTAATGTAATATGATTTATTCCATCCTTAAAATTTTCCATCAAAATATTTTCTTTCGTTAAATCAATTGACCTGAATTCTAATGAACCTCCAGCTAATTCAATATCATTCGTTATTTTTTTAGAAATAAAACTAACATATTCCATTTTTGACAAATCCTGATCTGTTACAATAACTTCAAAACCTAAAAGAGCATCTACTATTGGCAATATAGAATTGCCAGATGATAAATGTAAACTCTTTTCAATGTTCGGAGATATTTCTCGCTTTTCTACCATTTCAATATATCGTTTTTCAATAACTTCAACCGCGTGTTCAACCTCTATAAAATCCGAGTATTCTTTATCTTCGATATAATTTTTCAATTTTTTTATAACATCCTGTATGGTAAACTTTGTTCTCATAGCCTTTCCCACCATCGCATTATCAATAGTACCAGAGACATCTTTATTTAAATTCAAATCTATTTCAGAATCCCAGATCGGAATAAATTTAAAATCTCTATCGTTTTTATCAGAAGGACTGGTGATAAAGTGCTTTCCAAAGCTTGTTTGACTGGTGAACGGCCTTACTTTTACAATCGCTATTGCCTGCATATATTTCTCATTTCGTTTTAAATTTTCTTGAATCCTATTACGATTAAAACCATAAAAAGATTCATCTCCATTTGGCAAAACAATCCCTTCCTGATTCAATAATTGTGCAATTTCATTTGTAACCTCTAAAGAACTCGAAATAAGAGCTTCGGGTGAAATAATAACAGACAATTCCCTATCAGGCTGTATCGAGTCAATTGTTAACACAGGATCATCCTGAAGCATTACTTTTTTATCTTCTTCAAATACAGCATTCATACTCATTGAATTTACACCATACACATATCCTCTTATTTTATTTTGATAACGTATTTGTACCGGAATAAAATCCTTAAATGCAATTTGCTGTGGTTTACAATCCGTACAATCTTCAGCAAAAAAACCTGTAAAAGCTTCCGTCATCCCACGCGTAACAACATATTCAATCACCTCTTCATCATCTGTCGTAGTATATTGAATTTTTGCATTCTCACTTTTAATCTGACTCAACTCACCAGATATTTCACTGTGCAACAATTCTCCAACCAATTTTTGAATTTTAGGTTCCACAGGAAGCGAATCTATAAAATCATCAACTCTATCTGTATACACCTCATGCAGCGTTTCTAAAGTTAACCGTATATTCTCCGAATTTAAATCATCGTTAAGAGAAAGATCTTTCATGACATATACCGCAAATAATTTTCCCAGCATATTTTTTTGAATTGTCGTTGGAAACTTTGATTTTGAAATAAGTAAAGCAAGAACACGGATAATCTCTTTTTCAGCGATTGGTAAGACACTTTTAACAACTTTTTCAACGCTGACATCGCCCATCCCATTAAATTGACCAACACTAATCGCTTGCTTTATTTCTTCTATAGGCGAAGTTAATACTTTATCCTTCCGTAAATTGGCAAATATAAAAAGATCATTAAGGATAAACTGAAATGCCTTTTGATGTCGGATGCTTTTCGGATTTAGTTCCTGACGTAGTTGGTACAAAAAATCACCTAACACAAATTTTCCTTGAAATTGAATCTGTTTAATAATTTGTTGTACAATTTCTTGATTCACATCAGTAATATCCCCTTCAACAATTTTTGTTGAAAATAAGAATTGTTTCCCTTGAATAGTTGGAGGCAATGCACTTATCTCATCTTTAGGAAGTTTCATTATGTTTTCTTTGTACTTTTCATAAGATAATTTATGACCAATATTTTCTCCTTTTTGAATAAGTACGGGATAAAAAATATCTACATAAATTTGATTATTCAAATCAAACATGTCGTTAAGATTTAATTCATGAAATATCATTTTATATTTTTGAATGATTCCATCTGTTTGGAATTGATTATTTGAGACTAAAGACAGCCGTAATGGCTCCAAAAGACTCGTGGTAGGATAAAATCCTTCTTGAATAAGAAGATATATGGCACTAAGGTCAGTATTAGTTTTTATAAACTGCGCACTCAAAGATTTAATTGTCTCAAGAATAAATTCTAATTTAAAACCTTTATTATGTGCTATTGAAAAAATATCAAATATTTTATCCGCAGCCACATTTTTATCTTCGGTTAACATCAAAATTTCTTTAATATTCCGTTTGTTTTCTTCTAAAAAAATCAAAAAATCACTAGCCGCATATAAGTCCGTTATTTCAATTTTTTTACGATCGACCCCTAAACTCTCCACAATATGATCAATAAGGATCTCCAGCAATTGTTTAACAAAATTTTCTTTACCCTCAATTTTACTTAAATCGCGATCAGGAATATACCTCAATAGATTGAAAAAACGTGTTAGATCCTTTTTATGTACTCCTTGCTCAATCAAATACTCACTTATTCTCAATTTATTTTCAAACCCTAAAATTGACATAGCCTGAAGATCAAGCAATAAATCATTAGCATTAATTGCACTTAATTTCTTTAAATAAAAGTTTGAATTTCCCTTATTTTTCCTATGCAAATCAAATCCACCCATATTGACTGAACCAGAATCTTCTGATATAAGCTTTAATATTTTAAACGCTAAGCGTTTAGTATCTTTATTTAAAAACAATTCCCACAACTCTTCCCATCCTTCATCTTCTAAAAGTTTCAAAAATTCTAAATTTTTAGTTTTATTATAAAAATGTAACACGACAGTGGCCGCAATTTGATTACCATAATTTTCAATCGAAAGAATTTTTTCCTGAATATATTTTTTACTAAATTCTGAAAAGGCATTTAAATATGATTTCATCTTAGAAGTTCTATACTGTGAATAGATGTCTATTCGTGTATATCCCCCAATTAAATCACCCTCTTCACCCCAGAAATTACCTTCAAGCGTCATAAGAGTAAAAACCCTGGACATGAACTTTATGCTTTCTTTATTTTTTAATATATTAGTTATTAATGAAATATTATTTGACACCACGCTTGCCCTTAAAACATTATGCACATCAGCAGCATGATGAAATAACATGGCCTCAGGCCCATAATTGTTAAAAAGATGATTAATCACTTCATTATCATCAAAAATTTTAAACAATTCAGGCTCTTTGTAACTTAGATAAAGCAAATTCACAGCTAAAGCACGATTATTCTGCCTTTGTATAGAATAATCCGTAATTGCTGCCATTTGATCCAGCGTAAAATCAAAACCATCTGCTTTATAAGCCTTTTTTAAATCCTGTAAATATGTATTCCAATCAATTTTGGCATGCTTCAAATTAAACTTAAAATCATCTATTGATGTGATGTAAAATTGAAATTCTATATCAGGGACAAGGGTTTTATTTTCCTCACTTATTCTATGGAGCTCTTCAAATATAATTCTTTTTTTAGAAAGTAAGACTTTCTCCGTAAGATGTATTCCCATTTCCTTCTGAAGAATAGAAAATTTATGTTGCAGAGAAATAACATTCTTTCGAAGTAAGCTCTTTGTGATTTGCTCAAGTACCTTTTGATCAGTCTTTGCTTTAAATGCATCGCCATAGGCCAAAAATGTTAAATAATTATGAATAACAGGATTATTTCCAAATTTACCCGACATCAAATCATTTAAATTTTTTACAATTCCTTGGTCTTCTTCCATAAAGTTTGGTACATGCGAATTATTTTTTATAACCTCAATAAATTGATTTCCATAATTCTTAATAATCTTATCATGTTCCATAAGCT
Organism: Candidatus Omnitrophota bacterium; assembly: GCA_029261055.1. Classification (GTDB taxonomy): domain Bacteria; phylum Omnitrophota; class Gorgyraeia; order Zapsychrales; family Zapsychraceae; genus JAJDCA01. Next base: position 7,045 of record JAJDCA010000050.1, read on the forward strand.
GATTAAATAATTTCTCACTCACTATCTTATTACGTAACATATTATCAAAAGTTTCAAAATCAAGCCCCTCAACATTTGAAAATTTCCCCTGAAACTTAGACATTAAACGTCTCACATCAGCTTGATCCAATCCAATGTTCACATTCTCATTTTGAGAAACTAAATTTTTAGATGTAACCATGGCAACATCTTGCTGCGCCTTTAATTGCGGATCCAAAATTGTTCCAAATGTAATCTTCCGTCCTTTTTCTGAAAAAACATCCTGCACTTGCTCCGCATTCCCATCTTCGGAAAGCAAAGACATATCTAAATCTGTCCCTCCGGAAAAATATTTTCTAGCTACAATCTCTTGTGTATTCGTATCATAATCTTCTTTAATGTAGTCATACGCACCCTGTTTGAAAGCATCAATATATTGGTCATAGATTTTTTCTTTCGCCTTTTTATCTTCAATATCCACCCCATTGACTTTATTCTGACCTACATAAATTCTTCCAAGTACAGACTCTTTAAGATTGCGTTTAAACCACGTGGCGAGGATCAGTGAATGGTAAATCTGACGGAGTTGAGCAAAGTTTTCTCCTTCATTAACTTCTTTTGCAATTTCCGGAATAATAATATCTCGAATGACTTCAGAGGCTATCGTATATTTTGTTTTTTCCTGTTCAAGGGTAAAACCTGCCTTCTGGGAGGCAAAATAATCTTCCTCTAACATCACCTTCAAATAACTCTCTACAACAAATGCCGTATTAGTCTCCGCATTCTCATACACAACAGCCTTCTCAGGAACAATCCAAACCTTATTAAACGTATTAACCGGAATATCAGTAACACCGTATTCTTCGTACGCCTTCTCATGTACACGATCCCAGAATTCTTCGCCTAACTCATCCTCAGGATACATGAGTGAAGCCGTGAGTTGCTTTAAGATATAGTCCTGAGCTAAAAGATCACGTCCCATTTCGGTTTGTCCGAATTTATTCGGGATAATACGCTCAGCTTCGTACGGGGAAAGATTCACCCACAAGTCCTCTTCCGGCACGGTAAGCGAAGCAAGGAAATATTTGATCAGTTTGTTGGATTCTGACTTGAGATCATCCCCTTCTAAAGCGACATCTCCCGTGTCCACAATAAAATCGAATCGTAACGGATTATCCGGGAACACTGTCACACCCTTGATCAAAGCAGGTTCAAAGGCTGGCGTTGCCCTGATCATGGTTCCAGGTGTTGGAAGTCCTTCAACAGGAATCGGAATTTGGGCGTGAACATGCGGAAGCGGTGCCATAAAACTACATCCAAACGACACAATGACACACCATGCCGTTAACCGGAATAACACAGTAAATTTTTTAAACATTAATTCATGCATACATAGGCCTTTATTACTAAGCTTTATAGAAATTATACAATATAATGTAATTATCCGCCACTGGATGGAAAAATTGAAAAATGAAGGCCCTTATTTTCTTTATTCTGTCACTTCGAGCCGTTAAATATACGGATTTTGTATGGTGTATTTGATTTCTGAAATGACAATTTTGGAATCGATGGGTTTCATTATGTATCCATTAGCGCCAGCATCAAGGCAGATGACCATATCATCTTCTGATTGATTAACCGTCAAAAATAATATAGGGATTTCTTTTGTTTCCGTGTTATCTTTTAATTTTTGACATATCTTTGGTCCATTTTCTCCCGGAAGAAAATAATCCAAAACTATTAAATCCGGCATTATGTCATAAGCAATCTTAATCCCAGTTTCCCCATCATTTGCTATAACGGTTTTACCTCCGGCCTTAATAATAAGTTTAGAAATGAGCTCCTGATCGCATTTATTATCTTCAACAATCAATATTGTCTTATTTTTTAAGTGCCCTTTTTCCGAACCAAATACGGATAATATTTTCCTAATTCTCTTAAAGCATCTTTTCATAGAAAGTGTCCAGTTGGCCTTATATAAAAATCTTATTTTTTAAAGGAATTTAACTGATTGGTCAATAGGCTGGTGGTAGAAAAATATGACATTTTTCTACTTTAATAAAAAAGACTTGGCGGAGTTATGAAAAAATTCTCTGCGATATATTCACGCGGCATGAATCAATTCTAACTTTTGCGTATTAAACATTTGATCCCACCCCCAAAAATCCAAAATTTCTTTTTTAAAATATTCTTGAAAATCCATAATCCTTGAATTTTTAGAATCAAATTCTTTTAGTACTTCATCAGGACAGCTATACGGACTATTAAAAAATTCTTTACGTTTTTCATTCCGAAACGAAAGGAAATCTTTATATTCATTTTTCCGCCTATCTTGGAAAGCTTCTTCGGTTAAACCTAAATACTCATTATATTCAGTTTCAAATTTTTTCTGATGGGCATTTTTAGCAAATATTTCTCTCTCTTTTCTCTCACTCTCATATATTTTTTCTTGATTCATATAAAATTCATCCCCAAAGGAGCGCAAGGCCGGAAGTAGAGAAATATAAATCTGCTTATTTGTATTGTTAAATTTTGCCTTAAACGCTTCTCCGTAGCCTCTCCCCCATTTTTCTATTTTTCTTTCATCCGGACATATTTTAAGAAGCCTACCTACATATCTTTCTGCCACTCCAATTTCTTTTTCCGTTGGTTCCGTTGCAGGTTCTCCTTTATTCCCTGCACAGCCGGCATAAAAATATTTAGCAAAAATTGATCCTTTATTATTTATTAAAGATTCATTTATATCTGCTTGTGGTTCAGACCAGTTTTCTTTAATTGCTTTTTTTAAAAACCCAAGTTTATTCCGTTTAACATTTCGTTTGGAAAGCCATGTTATTTGATTATCAATAATTTGAGAAATTTTGTCTTTTGGATGAAAGGTAACAATTTCTAAAGAAGTTTTTTTATCAAAACCTATTTTTAATAAATTTTCATAAGCAACAACTGCTTGTTGTTTAAAGGTTTTATTTGTTTGTTTTATTTCCTTAATATAGCCGATATCCTTTTCTGACTGGTTGTCCGTTACCTTTTTCTGACCGATATCGTTCCCCTTTTCTGACTGGTTAATTATTTCTTCCGTTTCCCTTTTCCGACCGCTTAAGCCGTTCCCCTTTTCTGACTGCTTTATGCTTTTTCCCATTCCCATCATCTGGCCTGTCGATTCAAACATATTCGAATCAACCCAGTTGATTGTATAAATCCCCGCTTGGCTATTCTTCCCTGCTTCTTTATCAAATATGCCTTCTTCAATGCGGGTTATGTAATTTTTTTGAATCGCTTCTTTTAAACCTGCGTGAAGATGGCGTGTCGCCAAAAGGGTCTGTTTTTTGAGTGTTGAAATGGAAACCTGGATTCTTAGGCGCCTGTGACCGAAACGATTACGAAAGCCTATTGTATAGCGAAGGATCGCGCCAACGACTTTAATAATTCTTAATGGTTCAGTTTTAAGCGTGACGTCAAAGAATTCGTTAGGAATATATGTTCTGTTTCCTTCGCCCGCAAAAAAGCCATTAAATTTACTTGGGTCCTTTATATATTCTTGAGCATCATTCCATTTCAGTTCATAAAGGGCGGTGACCGCAGGACTCCCGGCCATGGCTGGTTTTCCTTTTCTAACGCAAATAATAAATTTACCTGCCTCTGCTTCATCAATGGATTTACGAATCATATCGCGGCTTATGCCGGCATTTTTTATAAGTTCATTGTAAGAAACAAGAATTTGTTCATATTGGGGATTGCCATGTTCATCGCACCACCCGAGTGTTTTGCGTAACATGTATCCGACTAAACGTGCAACACCGCGCGAGGCATTTGGTAAACAGACATCAAAAAATTGATTGGGTGTGTAAGTGGTATTACTGGTTGGTGGATGAAAACCGCTAAATGATAAACCGGTTTCTGATATATTTTGTGATTGAATTTTTTTGTAAGAATTCATATTTTTAAAAACAAACTATTGGATAAAATTTTAATTAAAATTTATAACTCGTTTTGTTCAGAGTATAGTGATAATGGTTTGAGTTTAAAGTTTGATTTTAACATTTCATTCATTTCAGTTTTTTGCATTTGTTGTTTTATAGAACTAAGACCTTCAACAATTTTTTGAGTCCTCTCTTCTTCTGATTTTCGAAACGCCTTCTCTTTTTCAACAACCAGCTGTTTTGCTTCCGTAGAAAAATACCAAGCTCCCAAACCGATCAAAACAAAACCGCCAATGACCGTTGTAAATATCAATGCAATTTTCCAACCGGGTGTTCTTTTATTTCTTTCCAAATCAATCTTTTGTCTTTCAAGTTCAAGCTCTTCTTTTTTTGCTTCAAAATAAGTGTTAGATAATCGGTCAATATATTCATCTGTTTTTGATTCTAGTTTTTCAATCTGCTGACAAAATTTATTCATCACTTCTTGGTTCCCGGAAATTTTATCCAGGGCTTGAATAAATTTATTTTGATTTTCAGAAACAGTATCTAAAGTTTGAACTAACCTGTTTGCCAACTCTTTGTTAGCTAGTTGAAGGTCTTTGCCACCTTCCGACATCTCTTTGTCACTACTTGTCACATTGTCTGACACATGTTCATTAGACTCTTTGTCAGTGACCTTTTTGTCTTTGACACTGACAGACTCATAGACATATACCATTTTATCCTTATTCAATAGCTTGGCAATACTTACAATGTCTTCTTTAAAATATAGCTTTTTAATTCCGCCATTGACAGGAACATCAATACTTTTTGGTATGACATTGTGTGTTTCTGACACCTTGTCAAGGTATCGATAAGCAGTTCTAGCAGACACATTATTCATAATTTGAGCTGCTTGTTTAATATCTACATAACTCTTAGCAATATCTTCTTTTGAAAGCTGCTTTTCAACCACATCTATAAATTCATCAGAATTCTTATTATCATTGTCACCCATATGAAACCTCCTTGAAATAATATGACAGATATAATTAATTGTCACAACCTCTGACAGCCAGTTATTATTATATATGTATATAGGTTTCAGTCAACAGTAAAGTAATCTTTTTTAACAGGTTAGGCTAAATATGATAATTTGGAAAATTCAGGATTCTTACAAAGATCACCTTATGACAGGACGAAGAAATAGGGAGGAATGTATTGTGGATACTGCCGCCATGGTGAAAACTCTGCGAGTTTCCAACAAGTCTTGGAATCCGGTAAAGAAGATATCGGATACCACAGTACCCACAAAATCTGCTGCTATTTTTATAGCCGAAAATAGGCTGTATTGGTCTGATTTTTTCTTGACATATATTTTACTATATTATATACTTTCAACAGATGTTGAAACTTAATTAATAGTGAAATATTAAACAATGAAAACAAACGAAATAAAGAAAAAATTTTTTCAAAATTTACCTTTTTTAATGCCGGATTTTAAGATTCAAAAAGAGGCCGGAGGAAGAAAAAGTGTGAGTCAAAATTTTGATGTCTCCTTTAAGATATGTCTTCCAAATGGATCTGAGTGTTCATTGGTCTGCGACATTAAGTCACTTTTACAACCGCGTCTGGTAAGAGAGGCCGCGGCCATATTAAAAGAAAAGGCAGCTAAATTAAGAGAAGTGTATCCGATTTTAATTACGACTTTTTTGAGTGACCGGACAAAGGAGCTTTTAAAAAAAGAAGGGGTCGGATATATAGATTTAGTAGGAAATTATTTTTTATCATTTAAAAATATTTATATTGAGAAAAGTGTAGATAAAAATTCTCTTGTTGAAAAAAGAAAATTAAAAACAATATTCAAACCTGTATCCAGCAGGATTCTTCGTGTCCTTCTTTCAGAACCAAAAAGAAAATGGAAGATATTAGAATTATCAAAAATTTCTAATGTGAGTCTTGGTCAAACATCCAATGTATGCAGAAGGCTTTTAGATGAATCGTATTTTCAAAAAGACAAAAAAGGATTTTATATTTTATGTGATCCCGGAAAAATTCTGGATGAATGGTCTGAAAGTTACGCATATACGAATAATGAAAAAATGATGTATTATTCTTTTGAGCAGAATCAAGAAAAATTGATTAAGAATATAAGAGAGGCTTCAGAAAGAAAGAATTTAAAATATGCATTAACCTTGTTATCAGGTGGTGCGTTTGTGGCTCCTTTTATTAGGGGGATATCCGGTGTACAAATGTATATTGAAGATAGTGAATCTTTATCCGAGTGGGTCCGTTTATTGGATTTACGTTCTGTAGAATCGGGAGGGAATCTTTCTATTTACATTCCGTATGATAAAGGTGTATTTTATAAGGCACAAAAAGTGAAAGAAATTGATATCGTAAACAATATTCAACTTTATTTGGATTTGTATAATTATCCGACTCGCGGGAAAGAACAAGCGGAGTTTTTACGGAAAAATAAAATAAAATTTTAGGAGGTTATACATGGCGCGTAGATTGATTAGTGATATGGATGCACGGCTAGTAGAAGCATCTAAATCGATACTTTTAGAAATCATGACAGTATTAGGAACATATCGTGATTCTCTTGTTTTAGTAGGAGGATGGGCCCCATATTTTATTGTGGAGTCCTTTAAGGCCACAGATGATGATTTTATTCATGTTGGTTCTTTAGATATCGACATTGCTGTTAATCCAAAAAATGTTTCAGAAGATGAATATGATTCGATGCTGAAACTTATAGGAGAAAGAGGTTACGCCAACTCTTTGGACAGGGAAGGAAAAAGTATCCCGTATGCTTTTGAAAAAAATATATCCATACCAGGGTTCAAAGATAAACAACTGATCGAGATTGATTTTCTTGGACCGGAATACGGAGGAAGAGGGAGGCAACGGCGTCATCAAATAGTTCAATCAGATTTTTTTGTGAGAAAGGCCAAAGGGGTTGATATTGTCTTTGAACACTTTTTTACGTACGGCTTAAAAGGAAAGCTACCTGAAGGGGCTAATAATGAAATACAAATAAAAATAGCTGATCCACTTTCTGTTTTAACGATGAAAGGTATTGTCATTGATCTAAGATACAGCGAAAAAGACGCCTATGATATTTATTCAGTGATTGCGCATCATCAAGGAGGGTTTAAAGCTGTGGCTGAAATGGTTAAACCTTATAAAAAGAATAAATTAGTTCATGCTGGAATAGCGAATATTCAGGAAAAGTTTAAAACAAAAGATTCCATCGGGCCACAATGGGTTGCTGATTTTTTAGTGAGTGGCGAGACACAAGGGGAAAAACGAGATCGGGTTGTTACTGATGCTTATATGCAGGTTAATGCGTTTTTGACGGAATTGTTTGGATAAAATTGAAAAGGTAGTAATAAATGATAAGGTATGATAAATAAAAATCTGAGGAAATATTTATCGTTGATTTTATACATAACAATTTGTGGATGTGCTATTACACATTCTTCAATAAATTATTAAGAAAATATTACTCCGATGTTCATGATTGGATATATAGACAATTAATTAAAGATTAGAAAAGAGGTATACATTATGAATAAACAACAATTAGCAGCAAAAATTTGGGAATCTGCTAATCAAATGAGATCGAAAATTGAAGCAAATGAATACAAGGATTATATCCTGGGATTCATTTTTTACAAATACCTCTCGGATAAAGAATTACAGTTCGCAAGAAAAGAAGATTTTTCTGACAAAGATATAAAAGCACTTACGGAAGAAGATGCAGAAACTGTGGAACACATCAAAAGTAATGTGGGCTATTTTATAGCTTATAAGGATTTGTTTTCGACTTGGATTAAAATGGGTAAAGACTTTGATGTGTCTAATGTCAGAGACGCATTGTCTGCCTTTAGTCGTTTGATTAGTCCTGCACACAATAGATTATTTGACGGTGTTTTTGAAACGCTACAGACGGGGTTGAGTAAACTGGGAGAAAATGCCGCATCGCAGACAAAAGCAATTAGTCAGCTGATTCATTTGATAAAAGACATACCCATGGATGGCAAGCAGGATTATGATGTACTTGGTTTTATTTATGAATATTTGATCAGTATGTTTGCAGCAAATGCCGGAAAAAAAGCAGGAGAATTTTATACCCCTCACGAAGTTTCCCTTTTAATGTCTGAAATTATTGCAGATCATTTGAAGAACAAAAAAGAAATTCAAATTTATGACCCGACAAGCGGATCGGGTTCCTTACTTATTAACATTGGTAGCAGCGTAGCAAAACATATTGATGATGAAAATAACATTAAATATTATGCACAGGAATTAAAGCAAAATACTTATAACCTTACACGTATGAATTTAGTGATGCGTGGAATGTTACCAAACAATATTATTACCCGTAACGGCGATACCTTAGAGGACGATTGGCCCTATTTTGATGAAAATGATCCTGTCAATTCATATAGCCCTCTTTATGTTGATGCGGTTGTTTCAAATCCACCATACTCGCAGAAATGGGATTCCGATAATAAAGAAACCGATCCTCGTTATGCGCGATTTGGACTTGCTCCACAGGCGAAAGCAGATTATGCCTTTCTGCTACATGACTTATTTCACATCAAGCCCGATGGAATCATGGCAATTGTTTTACCTCATGGTGTTCTGTTCCGTGGCGGAGAAGAAAGTGTAATTCGTGAAAAATTGATTGAAGCAAATCATATTCATGCCATCATCGGGCTGCCTGCAAGTATTTTCTTTGGCACAGGTATTCCTACTATCGTCATGATTTTAAAACAAAAACGTAAAAATACCGATGTACTGATTGTTGATGCATCAAAAGGTTTTATTAAAGCTGGGAAAAATAACAAGCTTAGAGCCTCGGATATAAAAAGAATTGCTGATACTGTTATTGGCAGACAGTCTAATCCAAAATATTCAAAAGTGGTAAGCAGAGAAGTCATCCGTGGAAATGAATATAACCTGAACATACCAAGATATGTTGACTCATTAGAAAACTCTGAAAGTTGGGATATTTATGCGTCTATGTTTGGCGGTATTCCTGAAAAAGAAATAGATGAACTTGGAAAGTATTGGCGAGCATTCCCGGGTTTACGAGATGCTGTATTCTCAAAATCTTCAACCGCTTATGCTGAATTAAAAGTGGAAGATGTTAAGAACACTATTAAGGAACACGCCAATATCAAGAAATTTGTAAAACGTTTTAGTACATCTTTTGGTGATTTTGATAGTTTTCTCAAGGATGAACTATTGACCAATATGTCTTCAGTGAAAATTTCAAGAGAAGAAACGGTACTGAGTGAAGATATATTCAGGCGTTTGAAAGTAATTCCACTCATAGATAAATACGATGCATACCAACTTCTTGATGATGATTGGACTAAAATAGCCGGCGATTTGGAGATAATACAAACCGAAGGCTTTGGGGCCATTAAAAAGGTTGACCCTAACATGGTACTTAAGAAGAAAAAAGACAAGGAGCAGGAAGTTCAGGGTGGATGGATTGGTCGTATTATGCCATTTGAACTTGTTCAAAAGACACACTTTAAAAAAGAGTTACAGGATATAAAGAAGAAAGAAAACCGTATCCTGAAAATAACATCTGAATATGAGGAAATGCTCGACTCATTTTCTGAGGAAGAAAAAGAATCGGATGTAGTAAATGAAGCACAGGATGGTTTTGTAAATGCGGCTGTTATTAAAGAAGGTAAGCAGATTAAGGCGGGTATGAAGAAAGCCGTTACTTTCGCAGAAGATTCATACGAATTCAAAATTCTTAAAGCGGATGAGTTAATTGCCGAAGAAAAAGAACTAAAGAAACAAGTTAAGGCAGAAATGGTAAATCTACAGATGCAAACAAAAGAAATCATTGAAAAACTTACCGATAAACAAGTGCATGAATTACTCGAACTTAAATGGATTAGCCCTCTTGTCACATCTTTGAACGAACTCCCTAAATTAGTTATAAATAAAATGACTGCTAAAGTACTGGCTCTTTCGGAAAAATACGCCACTACATACTCCCACGTGATGGAAGAGATACACGAAACCGAGAAGGTTTTGTCATCAATTATTGATGAGCTTGATGGTAATGAATTTGACACGCAAGGTCTTAATGAGTTTAAGTCATTATTAAAGGGTGAATAGTATGGCTAAAAAAAACAAAAACCCTGAGGTTAGATTTACTGGGTATACAGACGTTTGGAAAGAATGTCTGTTGGGGAAAGTTTTGACCGAACGTAAAATTTTACAAAAAATATCAGATCATGCTCCAATATTGGCATTTGCTGCTGGTCAAGGTGTGATTGACAGAAGTGAAAGGAAGTCAAATAATAGAGACCATTTAACTCTGGATCAAGCTAATAAGATTTATAAACTAACGGAATATAATGATATAGTTTATAATCCTGCGAATCTAAAATATGGCGCAATTGATCGGAATAGGTACGGAAGAGGCGTTATATCTCCAATATATGTCACTTTCACCACTGAAGAAGAACCATCTTTTATTGAATTGATTGTCAAAAGCGAAAAATTCAAATTAAGAGCTTTGCAGTATGAAGAAGGTACTGTTGTAAAACGGCAATCCGTGAATCCTGAAAACCTTTTATCGCTTACTGTAAATATATCTCCTTCACTTGATGAACAAAAAAAAATTGGGACGCTTTTTAAATACCTTGATAATCTTATCATTCTTCATCAGCGCAAGTATGAAAAGCTGAGAACTATAAAAAAAGCTTTGCTAAAAAAAATGTTTCCTAAAAATGGTGCGGATGTGCCTGAACTTCGTTTCAAGGGATTTAACGATGCATGGGGACAGGATAAGCTTGAAGAGTTATCAGATATTTACGATGGAACACATCAAACTCCTACTTATACTAACAATGGTGTAATGTTTCTTTCTGTTGAAAATATTAACACTTTGCAGTCAGAAAAATATATTTCGGAAAAAGCTTTTGAAGAAGATTTTAAGATTTTTCCTGAAAAACGGAGTTTTTCAGCGAGTTTGACCTCAAGCCGGTTGCATAGTTACTTCTGATGGCTCTCTGTGAGAACCATGCTGACTTGTCTGCCATGCAGTATAACGCAGCAGACGAGCCATTTCAAGATTGCGTTTTCTCTGAT
>JAJDCA010000006.1 GCA_029261055.1 Candidatus Omnitrophota bacterium
CAGTTTGACAAACTATCTTCACGAGTTATGTTAAACATTCTTCTAATTGCCCCTATTGAAGACCATTTGTAATGGTTAACAAAAACGTCTAGAAAGACAATTAGAAGTTCAACTCCTAATAACAGCCAAAACACACGGCATATTATAATATTCGGTTTAAGTGTAAAATCTAAAGATTGTTTCATATAAATTGAGAGTTAAACATAAAATAAAACAAATAATCTTTCTCAACATCACCCCAATACAAACCCGTCCAAAGCCGTACGTGAAATTACATGATAAATAGCATCCTCCTGCTTAACCAGCATTCTCGGTATTCTTGCCATTTCAACTCTTCTTTTTACAGATAGTTATAACATTTTCAACCACATTTTCATTCTTCATGGGAATTATAAAACTTTTTTGTATCAAAGCTATAATTATATACCTGCCCCTAGTTTTCCTTATTTACTCGCTGGATTACATTGGATAAACAGTCTCCTTTGCTAATCTCTGTTCTCAATAGCGTTAAGGATTTTACCATAAACAATGCGGCCGGCATACCTTTGCCTGACACATCACCTACTGAAATACAGATATGTTCTTTGTCCAACGGAAAAGCATCATACATATCTCCACCAACTTCCCTAGCGGCTTCCATATAAGCTGCAACACTGATTTGCGGATGATCAGGAAAGAGAGGATGGTAACGGGGCAACATACTCTCTTGTACTTCACGTGCCATCTGCAGATCCCTTTCTATCGTTTCCATGCGTAGCTTATGCTCCATTGCACGTAAAACAACTTCGTTATTTTTGCGCATACGTTCATTCAGAATTCTCATCATATTTCGAACAAGACCAGGTATATGCGCCAGTCTGGACCAAAACAATTCGCCAGGAATGGCTAACACTCGACTATTCTCCTTAGCCACAACATAAGCAGAAACAGGTTGGTAATCAATAATAGACATTTCCCCCACACATTCACCGACAAGTATTGGAAAGCCAGATGTGGATTCCGGTGAATCCAGTCGTACTTCAAGAAGACCGGTTATCAACATATATAGACAATCATTCTGCTGGCCCATATTAAGTAAAATTTCATCTTTTTTTAATTCTTCAATTGTACATTCGGAAAAGACGGGTTCAAGTTCACTGTATGGAATACCAGCACATATTATCTGATGTGAAATATAATCGGTGTTGCGTCGATATGATTTTTTGCGGCGATCAGAGAGAATAATATCTCCTGATTTCAATGTAATTGGCAAAGAGGTGTCAACCCTGGTTCGTCTGCGATCAGGGCCTCGTTTTTTTTTAGACATCTGACTATAATTGAGTTTTGGTTTCTATTTGAAGAACTTCATGATAAACAAATTTTTATTTTCCTTACGCACATAATGACACTCGTCAGCATAATTGCGCACAAGATGTATACCTAACCCACCAATTTCTGTCTCCGCAAGTGTCTTATCCATTTCATTTGTTTCTCTGGCAAGTGGATTAAAATAACGTCCGGTATCCTCAGTTTTCAACACTAGTCCGCATCCTTCTGCCATGAGTTTTACACTGACCCACGCTTCATCACCATCTCCATAACCATAATTTATTATGTTAGATAGTATCTCCTGGACTACTAGATCTATGCGGAAAGTATTTGAATCAGAGATGTTGTGTTTCGTGCCAATTTGATGAAACCAACGGCTGACAGCTTCAACTTTATCAAGCTCGTTTTTGATACAAATTTCGTAACTCCATAAAAGAGCAGAACTCTTTTCTATATACGAAGCTTCTTCATTCATTGGTTAAGTGACCATTTTTTATGTCAAACTTAAATCTATGTTTATCCCAAAACTGCAGCACAAGCAGTATCTAAATCACCATGAATTTCTATTAACTTATCAATACCCGCAGTGGTGAGTACATTTTTAACCATGGATTGAGGATTAAACATCACCATTTTCCCTCCCCTAACATTCAGCGCCTTGGCATTGGATATGAGAGTTCTAATACCAATTGATGTGATCATGTCTACCTCAGACAAATCTACAATAACAGGAGACTCATTAGTTGCAACCAATGCTGTAAACTTCATATCTATCTCTTGTGTGCCTTTTACATCCATGCGTCCTATTAAACTGATATAATGAATACCATTATCAAGATTTTTTAACTCGATTTGCATTTAAATTGTCCCCGATAAATCAAGATTAGTTAACAAGAAATTTATCTGTTTTTGTGGTAATAATAGATTAATAATTGATAAAAATCAAGAAATTACTAAAAATATCATACTTAGGGTTTGGAAAGAAATAACTTGGACTTTTTGTTTATTTACATCTTAAGCTAATCTGCCGCCTGCATGTCATTCACGAAAAAGGATGCCGTGTATTGGAAAGAGTAAAGTTAAGATTTTTAATTAACGGCTTCGCCGGACTTTTTGTATCAAATATTTATACATGATTAACCATGATTTACTATAAATTAAAAATCACAATCAACAATGCCCTTAAGGGGCAAAATGATAAAGCCTGGGGTTTTAACCCCAGGAAATAAAACAAAAATAATATGCGCCCTGAAGGGGCGCTAGAATCACGTACTGATCTATTTTTCAACATAGAAATTCTT
>JAJDCA010000051.1 GCA_029261055.1 Candidatus Omnitrophota bacterium
TGCGAAGTTTCGCAAAAACGTCGAAACTTCTTCGTCACAGACTGATACGTGGACTCTCACAGGTACACGTCTGCCTAGCAGGCAACATTTCAATAAAAAAGACCGCCCAAAAAGGCGGCCTTTTTCATTGAAAAACTCCCCCGCGTGGACTCGAACCACGGACAAGTTGATTAACAGTCAACTGCTCTACCAACTGAGCTACAGGGGAATAAATCTATAAAAACAAATCTGAAATAAAAATTATATCGAAAAACTTTTAAAAGTCAATGGCTTTATGGTTCTCGTTTGGTTCTTCGCTGTCCTTAGGTGGGATTCTCTTGTAATATTTCAATTCTTTGTTAAGATATTTTTTTATTCCAACTATAATATTATTTCAATAAAAAGGAGAAAAGATAATGGCGAAAGGCAAAAGTTTAGGAAAAACAACTAGTGGTATGCAGCCGAATATGGCGGCGATGTTATGTTATCTTTTTGGTTTTGTTACCGGGCTAATTTTTTACCTCACCGAAAAAGAAAATAAATTTGTCCGCTTTCACGCGATGCAATCGATTATTGTCTTTGGTTTTCTTTGTGTCCTGCAAGTTATGCTGAGTTTTATACCGATCTTCGGATGGGGACTTCTTCCTCTGATTAGTTTGGCTAGCCTCGTTGTATGGATTGTTTTGATGATTAAAGCGTATCAAGGAGAAAAAATTAAATTGCCAATAGCTGGAGATATGGCGGAAAAGAATACATAATATTATACCAAATCCATTAAATAATTGTACCTAATTTTCATTCTACTTTCTCGTAAAAGCGTCGAGAAAAGTAGAATTGGGTTTAACAATTATTTTCTGGAATTGGTATTATTACGCAACAACTTCCCGTCTCGACGTCAGGGACATGCTTAATGTGGGCATGTCCGCATATTCGACGGCGCTACCCGATGGTAACCCTACCCCAATACGACTAATCTTGACACCGGTCGGTCTTAATTCTTTAATCAAATACAAAGACGTCATCTCTCCTTCATTGTCCGGGTCGGTAGCAATAACGACTTCTTTAATATTCTGTGTACGCACGCGGTTGATCAGAGGCTGTACTTTTAGATGCTCCGGGCCGCGTCCTTCGGTGGGGGCAATGCTGCCGAGAAGAACATGATAGTGCCCCTTGTAAGAACCTGTCTTTTCAATCGCTAAAACATCTTTGGGATTTTCGACCACACAAATCGTGCATTCATCGCGGGCGGGATCACTGCAAACCATACAAATTTCTGTATCGCTGAGGTTATTGCAAATGTGGCAGAATTTTAATCCTTCTTTTAATTGCGTAATACTGTCGGCCAGGCCTTGCGCCTGCTCTTGGGAATGATTAAGCACCCAAAAGGCCATTCGCTCTGCACTCCGACGGCCAACACCGGGCAGTTTAGCAAATTGATCAATCGTATTTTCTATTAATTTAGGATAAGGCATATCTTATTAGAAGCAAAGATGCAAAGAAATAAGAGGCAGAAATTTTTCTCTGATTCTTACTTCTTACTCCTTTGCCTCTCTATTCCTGGTGCCATCGATTGACAACTTCACCATTAAATGTATCCAAAGCACTCTGGACCACAGCATCTTCATCCGGCCGCACATAATCATCTATAATTTGATATCGTACGACAATAGATTTATTCAATTTCGTAGAAAATACTTCTTGTACCAATGTGACATTTTGACTATCTTCCAAAGTTTCTTTTTGAAAAAGGGCTGTTTCCGGAAAACCTATGATCAAAGTTGAATCCTTTAGTTCCACAGGAACTCCCTCTTGAAGATAGGTAGCCGCCGACATTTTTTCGCGACTGACAGCATAGGTCAAGGCATTCCAAGCGTGTTTAATGTGTTCTAAATTGACAATCGGCGCCTCAATGATGGAATCCTTTAAAGGCTCTTCAATAATTTCATCCGCTATTTCATCAGAAATATCATCTTGTATTACTTTCTTTGAGGTTATCTTCGATGGGCCGGCTTCTTTTAACGGTATTGTATTTTTATTCGTCGGGGCCGCCGTGTAAGGTGTCGCCTGATTGTGTGGCGGCATTGCCGGCACCTGTCCATCTTCGCGATAGGTTAATTTTGCCAAGGCAATTTCAAACGGCATGCGCATTGATTCAGTAATACGTGCGGTCTCCTGAGCTTCAATAAACATATCGATGGCCTTGAGAATATCTTTTAAACTAAAGTGTGTGCACTGATCTAAAAGCATTTCCTTTATGGCTACAGGATAATCCACCAAACGCCCTAAAGATTTACCGCCGACCTTGATAACCATCAAATTACGAAAATGTTCGATCATATCTCGTGTCAACTGCTTTACGTCTTTGCCTTTATCAATAATCGATTCTAAAATTTTCAAACTTTGCGAACAATTTTTCTGACCGATGGCATCGGTTAAATCAAACAAAAGTTGTATCTCGACAAGCCCTAACATCGAACACACATCATCTGCCTCAATCCCTTCTTCACTCAAGGCACTCAACTGATCTAAGATACTTAAGGCATCCCGCAAACTGCCTTGTGCAGCCTTACCAATCGCATATAAAGCATCCTGATTAATCTTAAGCCCTTCTTTTTTACTAACCTCAGCCATACCTTCCACAAGTGTCTTAATGGTAATACGTTTAAAGTCAAATTTCTGGCAGCGTGAAATAATGGTGGCCGGTACTTTATTCGGATTGGTGGTGGCAAAAATAAATTTGACATGCGCTGGCGGCTCTTCCAACGTTTTTAAAAGTGCATTAAAAGCTTCGGTCGTAAGCATATGGACCTCGTCAACAATATAAATCTTAAACCGCCCGTAGGAAGGGGCAAACTTGACATTTTCACGCAAAGCACGAATTTCATCAATACCGCGATTAGAAGCGCCATCGATTTCCAACACATCAAAACTCGTTCCCTGCGCAATTTCCTTACACGCCGCACATTCTTCACACGGCTTAAGCGTAATGCCTTTACCACAATTAAGAGATTTGGCTAAAATGCGGGCACAAGAAGTTTTACCAATGCCCCGAGGTCCGCTAAAAAGGTAGGCGTGGGCGACACGATCGCTGCGGATAGCTTTTTTCAAAAGCTCCGTGATATGTTCCTGACCGATAACATCATCAAAGTATTGTGGACGGTATTTGCGGGCTAAAACGAGATAAGACATTTTTTATTAAAACTACTTTTCTTTTTGTAATTCAGGTACGAATAAAGTTTGGGTAGGATAGGCAAACTCGATGCCTCTATCTTCAAATTCTTTTTTTACGGCAAAATTGATTTCTTGCTGAATATCCATATATTTATTGTAATCACCACCGTTAACATAATAAACCACTTCAAAAATCAGACTAAAATCTCCGTAAGAAAAGAAATGGGCACGGTCAAAAGTAGTCTCTTCGACACCTTTGATAATACCCTCGATAAGCCCAGGGATTTCTTTGACTTGTTCAAGCGTGGCTTGATACGTCACGCCCAACTTAAAGACAACACGCCTTTTTTTCATTCGTTTGTAATTGCGTACACGGGAATTGGTTAGATCTGTATTCGCAAAGATTAACTGTTCCCCTCCAAGACTACTGATGCGTGTGGTTTTAATACCAATATGCTCAACGCAGCCCATGTAATCGCCGATAATAATAAAATCCCCGATTTCAAATGGACGATCAAACAGGATGGCAAAGTAACTGAACAAATCCCCTAATACCGCCTGAGCGGCCAAAGCTACGGCAATACCACCGATACCTAAACCAGTAATGACCGCCGTTACTTTGAATCCTAAATTATCCAGAAAAAAGACAATCGCCAAGCCCCAAATGATAACGCTGACAACACGCAAAATACCATTCATGCTGCGTTCCAAGGCGACATTTTTACCACTTTTTCTTAAATAAAGCTTAAAACTATAATCAATCAACTGCGTCGCTAATCGGGCGGCAAATAAGGCTAAAATGCCCGTCCAAATCGTTTCTAAGATTTTTTTCGTTGAAGGGGTAAGCTGTAATGCCTGAATACTCAGGAAGACAATACCAAAATACGCTAACGGCAAAAAAACGCCCTGGAGAATTTTAATAAGAAAATCATCTACGCTTGTCGAAGAAGATTCCGCCCATTTTTTCAAACGGGCCAAAAGAAAACAACGGAACAGTTTAATAAAAATGATGCCCACTAAAATGGCAACCACCGTTATTAAATAATCCATGATTCGATTACCTAAAAAATTCTGTTGTAAAAAATCCTGAAACATTATTCTTCCTCGCTGCTTATTTCAATCACACCACAACCGATGCGGGCCCCGGCATTACCTGTCGGCTGACCATAATCATCTTCTTGCGCATGTAAAATAATAGCCCGACCAATGACATTATTTTCTTCGCCGGTCAATTTGACACCTGGTAAAAATACATTCAACATACCGCTTCCTGATTCATCAATTTCAATATTTCCCATATCCCCGACGTGTGCCTTCTCTGATCCATCTTTGGCCAAAAGGCCATGTGCGACACTCTTTGGATTAAAATGGCCACCAGCCGCTTTACCATTTTCTTCACAACTTCCTTTTTCATGAATATGAAAACCATGTTTCCCGGAGGGTGTTACATTATCTAAAAAAGCCATAATCTGAAGACCTTGTGTGGTTTCGGTGAGAACGACTTTACCTTCAATAGATGAACCTTCTTGGGTACCGACTACGACAGCTAATGCCACCACTTCTGTTTTAGCGTCTAAATCCTCTATTGGCTGAACGACAGCCTCTTTGGGAGAACTCTTCACAGCGCCTTGAATTTCTTTGTTCATAGAAGAAGCACTTACGCCTGTAACCAGAAAAACCACTAACATACTACTTAATAATAAATTCCTTACCATTACCTAAACTCCTTTTTTATTTAAACTATTATTTTTTGAAAAATGCAGTGAGATACTACCATCTTTTCTAATATTTGAACAGCAGTATTTAAAGACTTAAAGACTAAGGCAATGCTTTAAATGCACATCAATCCCACAAATATGCTTCAAAAGCCATTCCTGAGTGATTTTAAGAAGCGTTCTGGCTAGAATATCCGTATACCCTTCGGATGAAAATCGTGCCTGAAATGTGGCATAGTCTTGCAAAAATTGTGCATGGGCTTGCTTATTCTGTTCAGCAACAGGACATTTATGCTTATTCATGCAGCCCTCTTCATAGGAAAAATGGGTTTGAACATAGGTGCCAAGAAATTTAAGGGTATTCTCAATATTTTCTTCGGCCGTACCAGCCTTTACTTGCTCCTCAAATTTATTCACTATTTGAAATATTTTCTTATGCTGATCATCCACCAAAGCATCTCCGGTGGCGTAACGATCATTCCACTCTAACATTATTTTCCTCCTTTACAAAGCTTCTACCTTCATGTTATCTTTTCCACTTTTAAAATTTATTAAAAATATCGACGTCTTCTTTCTTAGCCTTCATCTTATCTTTTTTAACAATTGTTCGTGTTCCAAACAAAGAAAGAATAATAAGAACTATTGGAATAACAATAAACATGGCAAAAACCCACACACGTGGTTTTCGCTTTAAAGGATCATAAAAAATACTCATTAATTACTTTCCTTAAAATTTTTCATGGCCTGGTCTAATTTATCCATAGCACTAGTATGCGTACTACCACTGGAGATAGCCTTAACAACTTTTTTTTCTTCTTCTTTTTCAGCAGGCTCTTCTTGCTGCTCTTGCAATTCTACTTTTTCCGCAGTCTGTTGCAAATCTTCTAACGGATTCGGCTTTGTTTCTGCCTCACTCACCTCTTCACCTCCCGCACTCTCAGTTTCTTCCGCAGATTGTTGTAAGGCCTCTAAAGGATTTAGTTTTTCTTCCTCTTTTTGAGCATCAGCCGGCTCCTTACTAATATAGTTTGACGTTCCCTCTTTTTCTTCATGAATCTTATACATAAAAACAACAGAAAATTTCATATCCTGACAAGTAAAATTCTTGATAACTTTAGTTAAGTTACTGGAGGCTCCGAACACCTCCAATTGAATTCCCTTTATTACCGTCGGGATACCAATCTCGAAATTATGTTTAACATTACCCATTCTCATTTTAATCCCACCGATAATAATGTTAACAATTTTCCCAATACCATTACGGACCTCGGCATCCATTTCCGTAATTTCCATATCCAGCATCTTAGACACAATAGAACACGCACTTTTATTATCCAGACAAAAAGCTATACTCCCCTCTATCGTACCGGTAAAACCTATAGAGCTGATTAGGCTCTCATTGTTTATTGGTAAAATAGTTTCTTCCGTCATTTCCAACGAATCAGAAAGCTTCGTACTAAACGCTTCCTGCGTAGATTCTTCAAGATATTTTGTGACCGTCTCGTTTAATTCAGACTTATTAACGACATTATTGGAGTCAATATTTTCTTCTCCCATATTGTCCCCCTTATATGTTGTGACCATGACAGCTGATTATTCTCTTCTTACGCATGGGCTGGCGCTAATGTAACATCTGCCACTATCGCTTTTTGCTTATTTAAATAAAAACTTGTTTCGTAGATCTTATCTTCGCTGTATCGAAAATCAACCCCTTCAGAAACATCGTTTCTATATTTTAAAGGAGCTGAAATAGTTAAATCACTATACCCAAAACTGCTGAGTTCATTTTTAAATAAATCGATGACCATATTACAAATCTCGCCACAATAATTTGTTATAGTTTCCGCATCTTCAGAATCTAGCCCCTGGCCTGCAGATTTAACTAAACTTTTCGCCATTTCTTCCTCAAAATAAAGGATAACCGCCCCGCAAGCATTTTTTGTTTCAAGATGATTTTCATTCTCATAAAGATTAATAGCGATTATATGACAAGGTCCATCAAACTTTTCCAAACCAAAAGTGCGTATACGACTATTATATTCAATAATTTCTTTCTCAACAAATTTTGGTTCCTGAGAAAATTCTACATTACACATTTTCTCCAGAGCCGATTTGACGCATCCCATAAGCGTCGTGGCAACCGCCTTCAAATCAAATTCAGAATCTTTTGTCATAATAAAATTTTCCTACTTCTTTGAACCCAATACCATTAAAAATTATCTCATAAATACTTTACGGTAACGCTCTGCCATTTAATCTAGACAAAATTTTCGTTTATTTAACGTTATTGGGCGGCGTATTCATGCATTGATCTCTAATTAAATCGTAAATCATCCATTTTACTTTTAGCTTCTAAAATCAAGTTGACAATATCATGACGACTCACAATACCGACTAATTTTCCATCTTTGACAATCGGAACTCGACGTATGTGACTGTTAAGAAAGAATTTACAAATATCTATGGCATCATCTTCCTCGGTAAAAGAAATAACCTCACGTGTCATATATTCATCCACTGTATTTTTCACATCAAATTTTTTATCAATCAAAATTTTCAGGACATCTTTTTCACTTAGAATCCCGACAACCTTCATCTGATTATCAAGTACCGGCAACCCACTGACTTGCGCCTTGGTGAGTTGATTGAGCGCTTCATAAATAGGCGTATTCTTTTGAACGCTCAACACTTTTTTCGTCATTATTGTCTTAATAGGAATCATAGTCTCTCCTTGCTTTTAATTTAGTTCAATACCCACAGGGCAATGATCTGAACCCGTAACGTCATTCAGTATAAAGGCTTTTTTGACTTTTGAAAGAAAATTTTTGGAAACAAAGAAATAATCAATGCGCCAGCCAACATTTCTCTCTCGTGCTTTTGTTTTGTAATCCCACCATGTGTAATGCCCCGGATCTTTATTAAAATGGCGGAACGTATCCACATACCCTTTACCCATAAATTGATTCATCCATTCTCTTTCTTCTGGAAGAAAACCTGTATTTTTTTCATTTTGTTTTGGCCTCGCCAAATCAATTTCCTCATGCGCCGTATTAACATCGCCACACACCACAATTTTCTTGCCCTGCTTTTTTAATGCTTCGGCTTTCTTCAAAAAGGCATCATAAAATCCCATCTTAAACGGTACGCGCTTATTTCCTGAGCCTCCATTGGGATAATAAATGTTAAAAAGAACAAACGTTCCGTAATCCAAAATCAACGTCCGGCCTTCCCTGTCAAATTCCTCAACGCCCAATCCTTCTTGAAATGAAACGGGTGGTTTCTTTGTAAACACCGCTACACCGCTGTATCCTTTTTTCTCAGCGGCAGAAAAATAAGAAGTATACCCGTCGGGTTGTAATAAATTTTTCTTGAGTTGATCCGGATGACATTTTGTCTCTTGCACACATAAAATATCCGGCGATTCTTTTTGTAACCATTCTAAGAATCCTTTTTTCTCACCAGCCCTAATACCATTTACATTCCAACTTAATAATTTCATAAACCCTCCTACGGCAATCTAACGCGTATTCGCTTTGATCCCCCATTGCCCGGACGATCATCAAAACATCCATTTATCGGTGTCTGACAAAACGCACAGGCTCCATTAATAATATGATACTGACCCAATTCATACCAATCGCGCTCAATCAAAATTTTTTGACATTGCGGACAATAGGTACTTTCTCCTCGAGGATCATGTACATTACCTGTGTAAACGTATCTAAGCCCTTTGGACAAGGCAATATCTCTTGCACGTTGCAATGTTGCCGGCGGCGTTGGCGAATAATCCATCATTTTAAAATCCGGATGAAAAGCTGTAAAATGCAAAGGAACGTCTTCCCCTAATTCTTTGGCCATCCATTCTGTCATAGCGTGCAATTCTTCGTCGCTGTCATTTTCTCCGGGAATCAACAACGTCGTTATTTCAAACCAAACATCCGTCTCATGCCGCAAATAAAGTAATGTATCTAAGACAGGTTGTAAAGCCCCTAATGTAATTTTTTTGTAAAACTCTTCAGAAAAAGATTTTAAGTCAACATTGGCCGCATCAATATGTTCAAAGAATTCTCGTCGGGCATGTTCTGTAATGTATCCGGCTGTGACCGCCACTGTTTTAATATCCCGCTTATGACATTCCTGCGCAATATCCATGGCATACTCGGCAAAAATCACAGGATCATTGTACGTAAAAGCCACGCTCCGACACTTTAATTCTTGAGCACATTCTGCTATCCGTTCCGGAGACGCCTGATCTGTTAGACGATCAAACTCACGCGACTTACTAATATTCCAATTCTGACAAAACTTGCATCCTAAATTACATCCGGCCGTCCCAAATGACAACACACTCGTCCCTGGATAAAAATGATTTAAGGGTTTTTTCTCAATGGGATCAATACAAAATCCACTGCTACGTCCATACGTCGTCAAGACCATACGCCCACCAACATTTTGCCGTACAAAACAAAATCCCCGCTGTCCTTCTTTCAAAGAACAATAGCGGGGACATAATAGGCAGCGAATCTTGCTGCCATCCGACTTCTCCCAAAAACGTCCGGGAAACTCATGATCATTGTGAGCCAACATTTTTATTCCAAAACGGATAACATCTCGTCTAAACTGACAAATTTTTCTCGCGACTTTCCGGATTCTTGACCACGTGCGATTTCAGCCGCATCGATTTTTTTCCATTCTTCGAAAGAGATAAAACGAACATTTAACTCTTTCAAAAGACCAATAATGGCTTCGTCGCTTGGATTTTTGCAAGGGTTAAGATCGCTCATATCTTCCAGGAGGTGCTTAACCGTTTCTTCACTATCCGGCTTGTTGGTACCGATCACACCCGACGGGCCACGCTTGATCCAACCAGCCGTGTACAAACCCGGAAAAATATGTTCACTGTCGGCGACACGCCCTTCTTGATTAGGAATGATGCCCCATTGATCATGAAATGGCAGGCCTTTGATAGGAATACCGCGATAACCGATACTACGAAATAAAAGACCACATTTAAGCTCTTCTTTCTCGCCGGTGCCGCGGGATTTCTGCTGGCCAGGCTCACCGATCAATTCATTACGCTCTAAATAAACTTTCCCTAATTTATTGGAAGACTTCTCCAGCGGATACATCGCCGCAGGACTTCTACGGAATTGAACAAAAAGTTTCTTTTGTTTATTGCCTTGCGGCACGCTAACAAAACCTTTAAGAATATCAAAATTTTTCTTTTTTGCGGCATTGCTTGTATCTTCCAATTCTGTCTGACTTGCATAATTTAATTCCAATTCTTTAGGATCCACAGCTGGCACACAATCCTCCAACTCACCAAACTCCTTAATTTCTGATGACGAAAAAGCGGCTTGCGCAGGACCTCGCCGTCCAATAATGTGCACTTCTTTAATTTTACTCTCCGCCAAGGCATCCAAGGCATGCTGAGCAATGTCTGTCTTCTTTAATTCATCAATCGTTTTACACAAAATACGCGCCACATCCATCGCCACATTTCCCTGACCGATCACCGCAACGGATTCACATGACAAATCAAATTGACGATCCCGATAATCTGGATGCCCATTGTACCAGGCCACAAACTCCGTCGCTGTATGGCTACCGACTAAATCTTCACCTTCAATACCTAATTTACGATCTGCTTCTGCACCGGAAGTAAAAATAACAGCATCATAAAATTTACGTAATTGATGAATGGTTAAATCTTTACCGATTTCAACATTTCCAAAAAATGAAAACCCTTCTCTGGCTGCTATCTTTTCATACACCTTTGTAACATTTTTAATTTTATCATGATCCGGGGCAACACCGTAACGTACCAGGCCGTAAGGGGCTGGTAGACGTTCAAACATCCCGACAATAACATTATTTTCAGATTTAAATAAAGATTCGGCCGCATAAAATCCACTCGGGCCGCTGCCGACAATGGCAACTCTTAAAGGTCTTTGGTTGGTTCCTAATTCATTAGGCATGAAATAATTCTCCTTAATATTTGTACATAAAATTTCAAAATTTACTCTCAAGCGGCGTTTATGATTACATCAGTTAATATTATTGTCAAGATTTTTCCTCAATTATCCTTGACTTTAGACAATGTTTTGTTAACCTGTTTTTATGATTATCGGCGTCCCCAAAGAAATCCATCCCGGTGAAACACGCACGGCTTTCATCCCCGCTTCTATTGAACGATTAGTAAAAAAAGGTGCAGAAATTTCTGTTGAATCCGGCCTTGGATCAACAATCGGCATCTCCGATGAGGAATACACAAAGGTCGGAGCAAAAATTTGTGACCGCAGCACCATTTTATCTTCTTCTGATATTGTCTTACGTCTGCGAAAACCTCCCCAAGAAGAAATTGCTCAACTTAAAAAAGGTGCTATCCACGTCAGTTTTCTTGATCCGTTTAACGAATCTTCCCTAATAGAGGAATTTGCAAAAAATCAAATCAGCGCTATCAGTATGGAAATGATTCCACGTTCGACGATTGCCCAAAAAATGGATGCCCTAAGCTCTCAAGCTAATTTAGCCGGATATGTCACGGTTATCCTGGCGGCAGAACGTATTAATAAAATTTTACCCATGATGATGACACCATCCGGAACTATTGCGCCAGCGCACGTATTTATTATCGGTGTCGGTGTGGCTGGTCTTCAGGCCATTGCCACGGCTAAACGTCTCGGTGCCCGTGTAGAAGCCTTTGATACACGCCCGGTCGTAGAAGAACAAGTCCAATCTCTCGGTGCTAAATTTATCAAGATTGATCTTGGCGAAACCGGTCAAACCAAAGACGGTTATGCCAAAGCCTTAACGCCAGAACAAATCAAAATACAGCAAGACGGTATGGCTAAGGTGTGTGCTAAGGCAGATATTGTCATTACAACCGCTCAATTATTCGGCCGCAAGGCTCCGGTTATTGTCACACACGATATGATCGCCCAAATGAAACCGGGCAGCGTAATTGTCGACATGGCTGTTGAATCCGGTGGTAATGTGGAAGGCTCTAAGGTTAATGAAGAAGTTGATGTTAATGGTGTTAAAATTCTCGGCCTGGGCAACTTACCCGGTCATGTGGCTGCCCCGGCGAGCCAGATGTATTCCAGCAATCTAACGAACTTTATTGAATCATTCTGGGATGCCGAAGCCAAAACATTTAACCTCAAACTTGAAGATGACATCATCAAAGGCTGCCTCATCACTCATAATGGGGAAGTCGTGAATGAAACTATTAAGAATTTAGCACAAAAAGGATAAACTGATGGATCCTCAAATACTCGTCTTTCTCTTCTTTATTTTAGCCCTTTCTATTTTTCTCGGTTTTGAACTTATTTCTAAAGTACCGGCAACGCTTCACACGCCCCTTATGTCCGGGGCTAACGCCATATCCGGCATTACACTTGTAGGAGCCATACTTTCTGCTGGTGGCAAAGGAAATAATATCAGCATTTTACTCGGAACTCTTGCCGTGGGTTTTGCCACAATTAATGTTATTGGAGGTTATTTGGTAACGGACCGGATGTTAGCTATGTTTAAGAAAAAAGAAAGTGGAGATAAAAAGTGAATTTAGAATTAATCATTAACCTTTCCTACATTGTTTCAGCCGCTTTATTTATTTTCGGTTTAAAAATGCTCAGCTCCCCAGCTTCTGCGCGTAAAGGTAACATGCTTTCCGCCTTAGGCATGCTTTTAGCTGTTGTTGCGACACTTCTCACACAGGGATTGGCCTTTAAATGGATCATCATCGGTGTGGCTGTGGGTGGTATTTTAGGTATTCTTTCGGCACGATTAATCGCCATGACCGCGATGCCTGAAATGGTGGCGCTCTTAAACGGCTCCGGTGGTATTGCGAGTTTACTTGTCGGCTGGGCGGTGTACCATTTTCAACCAGCATCTTCGGTTCTCACAACTTTCACTATTTTTCTTTCTGTCCTCATCGGCGGCGTCACATTTACCGGAAGTCTTATTGCCTGGGCTAAATTAAGTGAAAAATTACCTGGTAAGCCGATTATGTATCCCGGCCAAAAGATTGTTAATGTTCTCATTTTAGTGGCCATTATTGCCGGCGGCATCATCTATTGCATGAATCCAGCCGCTAATTATTCCATATTTCTTGGCATTGTCGGATTATCCTTAATTTTAGGCATCCTTGTCGTCATTCCTATTGGGGGCGCAGATATGCCGGTGGTCATCTCTCTGTTAAATAGTTATTCCGGTTTAGCTGCATGTGCTGCAGGGTTTGTTATTCAAAATAATATCCTCATTGTCGCCGGTTCTCTTGTAGGCGCCAGTGGCATTATCCTAACTCAAATCATGTGTAAAGCCATGAACCGTTCTTTAGGCAATGTACTTTTCAGTGGATTTGGTTCTACCGTGCAAAAACAATCTGCAGATGTTGAAGGCGAAGTCAAACCGATTGTTGTGGCAGATGCCTACTTCATATTAGAAGCTGCACGCTCTGTTACATTTGTCCCAGGTTACGGTATGGCCGTGGCCCAAGCCCAACACGCCGTACGCGAGTTAGGTGAAATCTTAGAAGCTAACGGCGCTGAAGTTACTTACGCTATTCATCCTGTGGCTGGACGTATGCCCGGACATATGAATGTTCTTCTGGCTGAAGCAAACGTTCCTTATGACCAATTGATTGAAATGGATGACATTAATCCTATCATTGAAACTGTAGATGTGGCCGTTGTGATCGGCGCCAACGATGTCGTCAACCCTGCTGCCCGTCATGATGAAGCCAGCCCTATTTACGGCATGCCCATCATCAATGTCGACAAAGCCAAAACCGTCTTTGTCCTCAAACGCTCCATGAACACCGGCTTTGCTGGCGTTCAGAATGAACTCTTCTACTACGACAACACCCGCATGCTCTTCGGCGATGCCAAACAATCCATCCAAGGATTGGTCGCTGAATTCAAAAACTAACCCATAAATAATACTACTTTCACTAAATAATTTACTCAGCCAGATAATTCTGTAAAAAATCCAGGCTCACAGGCTCCGCGGAGCCTGTGAGCCTGGATTTTTTACAGAAAAACCCCTTGATAAAATTTTCTTATCAAAAGCTCACAAACTTCAATACTTTTTACGCGAAGATATTTTTTTGATGGTACGTTTGATACTACGCTTGACGGTAATGGGGCGGGATTTCTTTTCGATGAATTTAACAGCAACGACACAAGGAGAACCTGTTCGTTTACGGTCAATGCGGACAACTTGAGTGTATCCCTTAAATATTTCTAATATGCCGGACATCACCACGCGGATTTCTAACTTATCCTTAATTTTGAACTCAAGATCAGTATGAAAAGTCAAACCACTAACACTCATGTCTTGCGTAGTGGATAAATACCAGGCGACATCGGCCTTTCGCGTATCGCATAACCGATACTGCACACTTAATACACGCTTGGCTCTTGGAAATTCTCGTTGATCTTTACTAACTTTTTTAATCATGATATT
Source organism: Candidatus Omnitrophota bacterium (assembly GCA_029261055.1). Classification (GTDB taxonomy): domain Bacteria; phylum Omnitrophota; class Gorgyraeia; order Zapsychrales; family Zapsychraceae; genus JAJDCA01. The sequence continues at coordinate 14,334 of JAJDCA010000051.1, forward strand.
TCTTAAATTAAACCGCCTTCGGCGGCGATTTTTGCTTCAGTCATCAGCCATCAGTCACCAGTAAAAAAATACTGAAGGCTGATAGCTGACGTCTGATGACTAACATTAAATTTCTTTCCAAGGAAGATCAAAAGTTTCCGCCACTTCTTTGATCATTAAATCTCCCTCAAACATATTAAGCGCTCGCCTTAATGGCTCAATATCTTTGATCGATTTCTCATACCCGTTATTAGCTAACAAAAGAATATACGGAAGCGTGGCATTCGTCAAGGCATAAGTACTGGTTCTCGCTACTGCTCCAGGCATATTCGTCACACAATAATGAACCACATCATCAATCACATACGTCGGTTCTTCATGAGTCGTGGGACGGCTGGTTTCAAGGGATCCCCCCTGATCAATCGCCACATCTACAATAACCGCACCGTGTTTCATTTGAGAAATAAGATTACGATCAATCAAACACGGTGCCTTAGCCCCCCGGATAAGCACGCTACTGATGACTAAATCCGCTTTTAAAACAGCCTCACGAATCGTATGCGTATTACTCATTAACGTATGAACATTCGGCGGCATAATTTCGTCCAAATAACGCAAACGATTTAAATTCACATCCATTACCGTAATATTAGCTCCAAGCCCGGCGGCCATTTTACAGGCATTAGACCCCACCACACCAGCGCCCAATATGACGACGTCTGCAGGTGTTACGCCTGGCACACCACCCAAAATAATACCTCGGCCTTTCATAGGCTCTTCTAAATATTTTGCCCCCTCCTGGACGGCCATACGCCCAGCCACTTCACTCATTGGGATGAGACACGGCAACTCGCCATTATCCAATTGAAGCGTTTCGTAAGCAAAGGCAATGACCTTTTTTTCCAACATCGCCTCAGTCAATTCCCGACTGGCGGCAAAATGAAAATACGTAAAAATAATTTGACCCGGTTTTAAGAAATCATACTCTTGAGGCTGCGGCTCTTTAATCTTAATGATCATCTCAGCTTGCGCATAAATATCCGTAGCCGCATCTAAAAGCTCTGCCCCAGCGGATTCAAATTCTGTATCTGTGATTCCACTTCCCTGACCTGCGCTTTTTTCAATTAAAACACGATGCCCTGCCTCTTTCAGCATCTCAACACCCACAGGAAGAAGCCCTACACGGAACTCATTATTTTTAATTTCTTTGGGAATACCAATAATCATATTTTTATCGCTCGTCGCACGTAACACGTGACTCGCGTTTTGCGAGCGACGCGCCACAAGCGACGAACCACTTTACAATTAATTACTTCGTGGCCCCACCATATTTTCTGGCCGGACAATTTCATTAAACTCATCTTCACTTAAAAACCCAAGAGAGATGGCAGCTTCCTTTAATGTCGAATTCTCTACATGTGCTTTCTTGGCCACTTTCGCAGCATTGTCATATCCAATATGTGGATTAAGCGCAGTGACAAGCATTAAAGAATTCTGCAAATTACTTTCAATATTTTTTTGATTCGCTTCGATACCTTCCACACAGTGATCGGTAAAACTCACACATGCATCAGAAATCAAACGTATCGACTGCAAAAGATTGTAAATCATCACCGGCTTAAAAACATTCAATTCAAAATTTCCGCTCGCCCCGGAGAAATTAATCGTCGTATCATTACCCATCACCTGCGCACACACCATAGTCATGGCTTCACACTGTGTGGGATTAACCTTACCCGGCATAATCGAACTACCCGGTTCATTCGCCGGTAAATTAATTTCACCGATACCACAGCGCGGACCAGAACCGAGCCAACGCACATCATTAGCAATTTTCATCAACGAAGCTGCAATGGTTTTTAATACACCACTAAACTCCACAATCGCATCATGCGCAGCAAGCGATTCAAATTTATTTGGGTTAGTAACAAAACTTTGGCCGGATACTTCCGAAATCTTAGCCGCCACTCTTTCAGCAAATTCCGGATGAGTGTTTAACCCCGTCCCCACAGCTGTTCCCCCTAAAGCTAACTCACGCAACCGAGGCAAAGCGGCTTGAATACGATCCAAACCATTACTCAATTGCTGCATGTACCCGGAGAATTCATCACCGAGTGTGAGCGGCGTTGCATCCATCAAATGCGTACGACCAATTTTAATAATTTCTCTAAATTCAGCCGCCTTTCGAGCCAACGCATCTCTTAATTTTTCGATAGAAGGAATTAATGTTCGATGCACTTCTTCAACACTTGCAACATGCATGGCCGTCGGAAACACATCATTAGACGATTGCGCCTTATTCACATCATCATTCGGATGAATCGGTTCTTTACTCCCCATAGTACCGCCAGTAATCTCGATAGCCCGATTAGAAATTACCTCATTCGCATTCATATTCGTCTGCGTGCCACTTCCGGTTTGCCAAACAACCAAAGGAAAATGATTATTGAGTTTTCCTTCAATCACTTCATCCGCGGCTTGCACAATCAAATCTGCTTTTTCTTTTGGCAAAGTTTCTAATTCCATGTTTACCAAAGCTGCCGCTTTTTTAATAATCCCTAAAGCCCGCACAATTTCCGGAGGAAAGTGTTCGCTCCCAATTTTAAAATTAATCAAAGACCGCGCCGTCTGCGCCCCATAATATTTATTCGTCGGCACTTCAATCTGCCCCATACTATCTGTTTCTACACGGTGATCCATTGCTCTAACTCCTTGTTAATTTTTATTGTCCAAATTTCGGCACTAATTCACCCTCAATGTAACTATGAATGATTCCTGAAATTAAAGTTTGATACGGCAGCCCCATTTCCATTGCCTTTTTCTGAATACCAGTGTAATCATGATCATAAAGACGAAGGGTCACCCTTTTGTCTTTCTTAAACGTATTTCCTGCCGTACTTTTAATATTACGTAGCTCTTTTGCAGAAGGAGCCTGAAACTTTATTTTTCCTTTTTCATAGGCTCCTAGAATTTCTTTTTCTTCCTTATCAAATTTCATATTATCCCTCCGTTTCTTTTTTATATTCTTTCGTTGCTTTCCTGCTAGGAATAATTGTTTTCAAAAAAACATATTCTTTTTCTTTTTTACACGGCACCAAATAAACATAGTCCGATACTATGACAAAATATATTTTTTGTTTTGGATATCTCTTTTGGTCCGGATGATCTGCTACCTTCCACACATCGCCTTGCGATAAATGAAAAATTACTTCTTCAAATGAAACTCCTCTTTCATTTTTCAACCATTCATTTTTTTCTGAACTCCATTCATACTTCATATTTAAGTGTACATCATTTGTACATACATTTCAAGGGGTTTGATTTTACGAAAATTTTTTCAATGAATACAACTATTTCCTCTCTGCCATAGCCTTAAAAATATCAATCGGAATGGGGAATAGCGTGGTGGTATTGTTTTCGCTGCCGATTTCAACCAGGGTTTGGAGATAACGTAATTGAAGAGACATCGGGCTTTTTTGCATCAAATCAGCCGCCTGGCAAATTTTCTCAGCTGCTTGAAATTCACCCTCGGCCGCAATAATTTTGGCACGACGTTCACGTTCAGCCTCAGCTTGACGGGCCATGGCCCGGCGGAGATCCTCAGTAATATCTACATGTTTAAGTTCCACATTAGACACCTTAATCCCCCATGGATCTGTTTGTTTATCTAAAATAGTCTGCAAACTTTCATTAATTTTTTCCCGTTGACTCAAAAGCTCATCTAATTCCATCTCGCCAAGTACACTTCGTAAAGTAGTCTGGGCCATTTGAGATGTCGCGTATTGATAATTTTGAACTTCAATCGTGGCCTTTACCGGATCCATCACTCTAAAATAAGCTACCGCATTAACCTTCGCTGAAACATTATCTTTAGTAATAACGTCTTGCGGCGGCACATCGAGTGTTACCACACGCAAACTCACAATAACCGCCCGATCAATGGGCCAGAGGGCTAAAATGATGCCCGGTCCTTTTGTTGCAGGCAACACACGCCCTAAACGAAAAATAACAGCACGCTCATATTCATTCAGAATTTTTACACTCTGAAATAACCATACTACAAAAAATCCGAAAACTATCATTCCAATATGCATTTTATTTCTCCTTTATCTTTGCCAATTCGTACGGGCGGTTCGCGAACCGCCCCTACATTATTCCCTTTTTTTAACCTTAATCATTAATCCTTGCACACTCACAACTTCAACTTCTTCACCTTTTTTAATATCCTGATCACTGCACGCCGTCCATAACTCACCATGCACATACACCTTCCCTTTTTGAGAAGGACTAATCATTTTTTGTACTTCTCCAATTTCACCAACTAAACCTTCTTTGCCACCTAATATGCGCGAACGATGCGAACGAATCACTGACCGCACCAAAAACAAAGTAAGCCCCGCCGTTGTCAATGAAAAAGCAAAAATAGAAGATTTTGAAACTCGCATAATCGGATCTACCGTGTCAAAAAGAAGCATAGAACCTAAAATCAGACACACCAATCCCCCTAATGTTAACATACCAAACGTCGGGGTGTACGCCTCGGCAATGAGTAAAATAAGTCCTAATATGATTAAAGCTAAACCGGCGTAATTCGTTGGCAAGGTCTGCATACTGTAAAAGGCTAAAATTAAAAATATGGCGCCCAAAATACCAGGCACACCGATACCAGGATGTGTGACTTCAAATAACAATCCATAAAATCCAAGAATCATCAAAAAGTACGCAATATTGGGGTTGGCCAAAATATTAAAAAATTTCTGGCTGAAATCCATGGCGATGTGTTCAACATAAGATTTTTTTGTTTCTAAAGTAATATCTTGCCCATTAATATTAATCACTCGCCCATCAAGCTTTTCCAATAAATCATTTTCATTCTTCGCAATAATTTCGATGACACCCTTCTCTAAAGCCTCATCATTAGTAATGGAATCGCTTTTGACCACACTTTGTACCGCCCACTCAACATTACGCCCTCGCTCTTTCGCAATACTCTTAATAAAGGCTACAGTGTCATTTAAAATTTTGCTTTCCATCGGCGACGCATCAGGTTCAATCTCTTCGACCCCCTGAACATCCCCCTCTTCCTTCTCTGCCTCTTGATTCTCTACTTCTTGCCTCTCCACTTCTTGACTCTCTGCTTCTTGATTCTCAGTCTCTTCCCCCTCAACTCGCCCTTTTCTCAATTCATCAATCAACTCCTTCAACTCATCCCAGCGTTCAAGCTTTCGCCGCGGTGCTTGCCCAGGCCCCATCTGTACAGGATGTGCGGCTCCGATATTAGTCGACGGCGCCATGGCCGCGAGATGACTAGCATAAGTAATAAACACTCCAGCTGAACCGGCCCGCGATCCGCCTGGGGCAATGTACACCACAATCGGCACTTTCGACGTGAGCATCTTTTTAACAATCAGTCGCGTTGAATTCAAAAGTCCGCCAGGTGTATCTAATTTAATAATTAAACATTGAGCATTTTCTTCGACAGCCCGATCGATTGATCCCACAATGTAATCCGCTGTTACCGGATTAATCGTATCGTCGTTGAGTTGGATAATGTGGACTTTATTGGAAGGTGAAGCTTTTACTGGATTGAGATTAGCTGAGAACATCCATAAAAAAAAACCTAAAACAAAAATAAATATAAAAAACAAAGGGGTAACCCTTGCGGTTGCCCGGTTAAAACTTTGTTTGAGGACAGACCCAAGGCCAGCCCCCACAGTATTTCTTTTCTGATCCATGTTTGGATAATTCTTAATTATTCTGTAAATAATGCGTCAGCAATCTTACACTGGAACCTGTAGCACCGTGGGCGAAGTACATGCGACTAGTGCCTTCGACAAAGGCCGTACCGGCGATATCGAGATGCACCCATTTGGTACCCTCTGTAAATTGGCGTAGAAATTCTGCGGCTGTAATTGTTCCTCCAGCTCCCTTGGGAGAACCCAAATTGCAAATGTCAGCTATTTTTGATTTAACAGAATCTTTGAGCTCCGGATAAATAGGAAGACGCCAAGCGCGATCATCGGTGGTTTCAGCACTTTTGAGGATTTGTGCGGCAAAGGCATCATCATTGCTGACTAAGCCCGTGTAATCTAATCCCAAAGCCACAATACAGGCTCCTGTCAGCGTCGCGATATCAACCAAATGTGACGGCTTATAATTTTTTACTACATACGAAATGGCGTCGGCCAAAACTAAACGCCCTTCGGCGTCTGTATTAGCAATCTCAACCGTTTTCCCGGCATAACCACGAATCACATCACCCGGCTTGTAGGCTTTAGACCCAATGGCATTTTCAGCCAAACCACATACAAAAAGAATGTTCTTTTTTAATTTCAGATTAATCACGTTTTTTAAAATGCCAACCACGGATGCGGCGCCACTCATATCCATGCGCATCGCCTCAATATGTCCGGACGGTTTCAAATTAATCCCGCCGGTATCAAACGTAACCCCTTTTCCAACAAGGGCCGTGTAATTGTCTTTTGTCGAAGCGCCGTTGTATTTAACAATAATCAACTTCGGTGGTTTATTGCTCCCTTGATTCACGGCCAAATGTAACCCTAAACCCTTGGCTTTCATTTCCTTTTCATTCAACACTTCCAAAGAAATATTTTTCTTTCCCTTAATTAAACCACGTACCACCTTCCCAACATGGACAGACGTCACCGTGTCGGCATTATCATTAATCAAATCCCGCGTTAAATTTGCACCTAAACAGACCTTAATTGCATCCTCATAAATTTTCTTTTTGGAAGCAATAATAACGACTTGTTTATCATCAACAGATTTATCATTTTTATCTTTTGTATGATATTTTTTCCAAGTGTAGGTCCCTATCAACACGGCTTCAATAACAGCCTGTATGACATTGTCTTTTTGTTCGTGAACAATCAGTTCCAGACTTTTTATCTCCCGAAGGTAAGGAGACAACAGTGCCCTGCGAACAGATATGCGTAAAGCGGTTAATGACAAAGATTTCTTTTGGCCAACACCCACGCAAAGAACAACCTGATTATTTACGACAACCGGAAACAGCTGTCCATCTTTGCCGGAAAACTGTTTGGAATTAATAATAGAATTTAATTCTTTTTTTAGTGAAGCATTGGAGAATGAAAAACTTTTTTGTTTCACCTGTTCTTCATCACATAAAACGATGGTCGCCTGCTTATCAAACTTTGTTAAAGGACGAAATGTAATCACGTTATCTCCTTTTTATCGCCCTTCCATAGGGACATAATCTCTTTCGGTATGACCTGTATAAATTTGACGCGGGCGGCCAATTTTTGAGGCAGGGTTTTCACGCATTTCTTTCCAATGGGCTATCCATCCCGGCATACGGCCGATAGCAAACATGACAGGAAACATCACCGTCGGAATACCGATGGCTTTGTAAATCAAACCACTGTAAAAATCAACATTCGGATACAACTTACGTTCCGCAAAATAATCATCTTTAAGAACCGCTTCTTCTAACTTAACGGCAATATCTAAAAGCGGATCATGAATACCCATTTTATCAAATAGATCATGGGCCTTCTGTTTAATAATCGTAGCACGTGGGTCAAAATTCTTGTAAACCCGATGCCCAAATCCCATCAACCGGTAATGGTCATCCGGGTCTTTGGCCTTATCGATAAATTTTTGAATATTCCCACCGTCGACTTGAATTTGCTCGAGCATCTCCACAACTTTTTGATTAGCGCCGCCATGCAACGGCCCCCATAGGGCACACACACCAGCAGAAATTGATGCAAATAAATTGGCCCAGGAACTCCCGACCAAACGTACCGTTGAAGTACTACAATTTTGCTCATGATCCGCGTGCAAAATAAGAAGTGCCCGTAAAGCACTCACAACGGTCTCGTCGATCTTGTATTCTTTTTCTTTCGTCGAAAACATCATATTTAAAAAATTAGAAATATATCTTAAATCATCTCGAGGTGGAATAAAAGATTCGCCGATAGATGTTTTGTAGGTGTAAGCAGAAATCGTGCGCACTTTGGATAAAAGCTGTGCAGATGTGAATTTGACTTCTTCTTCGCTGGGCTCCGGCTTAAGCAATTCCGGATAATAACCGGCGAGTGAACAAACCATGGCCGATAATAATGCCATAGGATGTCCTGCGGTTGGATAGCCCTCAAAAAAACCAAGCATATCCGGATGAAGCGGCGCTTGTTTCGTAAACGAAAGGGCAAATTTATCTAATTCATCTTGATGGGGAAGCTCACCATAAATAAGCAAATAAGATGCTTCGACAAAAGAAGATTTCTCAGCAATTTGCTCAATCGGAATACCACGATAACGTAAAATACCTTTTTCACCATCTAAAAATGTAATGCCGCTCGTGCAGGATCCGGTATTTCCAAAACCATTGTCTAATGTAATGTACGACGTCTGCCCGCGCAGTTTGGAAATATCAATACCTTTTTCATTCTCTGTTCCTGTGATCACAGGAAATTCATGCGTTTGCCCTTCAATAATCATTTTTACTTTTTCGTCCACAAAGCCCTCCAGGGTTCAATTAGGGATTAATATTAATTAAAATTGAAAATGTGCGGTTATTATATTATGAAGAAGCCGTATTGCAAAGGCTTTTCTGGCTCTAAAGTTATTTCCGAATCGCTTCAATTCGTTTGAGAACCGGAGGATGGCTGTAACTGAGGAAGACTTTGAGGGGGTGTGGCGTGAGGTTGGATAGATTATCTACGCTTAACTTTTTAAGCGCTGTGATCATTTCTTTGGGTTTTTTGTAAGTGGTTACAGCAAAGGCATCAGCCTCGTATTCATGTTTTCGGGAGAGTACATTGCCAAAAATGGATAGTAGCATACTTATCGGAGAATATAAAAAACCAAAAAAGAATAAACTGGCATAAATGGATGTTTGTTCCATTTTAAAAGCTGCAAACAAAGCCTCATTATGGAGAAAAAATGACAGTAGAAAAAACATCAAGCCTGTTGTCAAAACAGATAAAAACATACCTTTAACGATATGCTTCTTTTTGTAATGCCCAATTTCATGCGCAAGAACAGAAACCAATTCATCCGTTGTATGTTTTTCAATCAATGTATCAAACAAAGCAATACGTCGGAAGCGGCCAAATCCTGTAAAAAAGGCATTCGACTTGGTCGAACGTCGTGAGCCATCCATCGTGAAGACACCCTGTAATTGAAAATTCTGTTCCTTCGCATAAGCTTCAATTTTATCCTTCAACTCTCCATCTTCTAACGGTGTAAATTTATTAAACAATGGCAAAATGACCACCGGGGCAATAAATGTTAGAAACAACTGAATACCTGTCAGCCCCAGCCAACAGTACAACCAGGCCCACGGCCCTGCGACAGCAAAGAACCACAACACCGCCAAAAAAATAGGTACTCCAATAACACCCCCCAATAATAATCCTTTCACCATATCCAAAATAAATGTTTTCGGGGTTGTTTTATTAAATCCATATTTTTCCTCGATAACAAAGGTGCTGTAAATAGAAAAAGGTAATCCTAAAATCTGGCTTGCCAACAGAAAAATACCGGCAAAAATCAAACCCGTCACATACGGACCATAATGAAATCCTCTGGCTAACTGGTCCGCCCAATTAAATCCACCTAATAAAATAACCAATAAAATAAAACCCAAACCAAGCGTTTCCTCGATGAGTTTAAATGATGTCGTTTCCCGAAGATAATTTTGTGACCGTTTGTATTTCGCCGTATCATAATATTCATGAAACTCTTTAGGCAAGTCACTCGAAAGATGTTTCAAATTCAGCTGCTCAACAATAAGGCCCAGCACATATTCGCCGATTAAAATACATAAAATAATAATCAAGTAAGTATTCATGTTAAACATTTCACAATACGGTTTATATCCCGATCTTTCAAAGAAAGATAAATAGGGATAGAAAGAGCCTCCTGGGTAAGCCTTGCTGAAACAGAACATCCCTTCTGTTTCAAATAATAATGCAGCGGTTTGTAAACTGGATCTGCCGCTGTAATACTCTGCTGTTTTAATTGACGCATCAATTGTGCTTTTCGTTGACTCTTAATAACATAACGAAAATAAATATGCTCCCGACCTGATTTTTATTTATCAATATAAAATTATATTATAGAAAAATTTATTCTGCGCGGAAAGTTCTTTATCAAAAATAATATACCCAAGTGCTAGGCGACTGATCGTCTGACATCCTGGCTGATTTTCATGGAGCAGAAGTTGGGGCCGCACATGGAGCAAAAATGGGCACTTTTGGCGGCGTCCGCGGGGAGGGTTTCATCGTGGTAATCTTGCGCCGTTTGAGGATCAAGACTTAAGTTGAATTGATCTTGCCAACGGAATTCAAAACGGGCTTTGGACATGGCATCATCCCACTTTTGAGCTGCATGATGTCCTTTGGCCACATCAGCGGCATGAGCTGCTATTTTGTAAGCCATAATGCCTTGTTTAACATCGTCTTTATTTGGCAAACCAAGATGCTCTTTAGGCGTCACATAACACAACATAGCCGTTCCAAACCACCCGATCATGGCTGCACCAATAGCTGAAGTAATATGATCGTAACCTGGGGCAATATCCGTTGTTAATGGGCCTAAAGTATAAAATGGAGCTTCCTGACATACTTCAAGCTGCTTTGTCATATTTTCTTTAATAAGATTCATCGGCACATGGCCCGGACCTTCTATCATCGTCTGCACATCATGTTTCCAGGCTATTTTCGTAAGCTCACCCAGCGTTTCTAACTCACCAAACTGCGCAGCATCATTGGCATCGGCAATACTACCTGGCCGTAAACCGTCTCCAAGAGAAAAACATACATCATATTTTTTAGTAATTGCGCAAATTTCTTCAAAATGAGTATAAAGAAAATTTTCTTTATTATGGGTCATACACCATTTGGCCAATATCGCGCCGCCACGGGAAACAATCCCGGTCATTCGTTTAGCCGTCAAAGGAATATACTTTTGCAATACACCCGCGTGAATGGTGAAATAATCAACGCCTTGCTCGGCCTGTTCAATAAGGGTATCACGATAAATTTCCCATGTTAAAGCCTCGGGCTTACCATCCACTTTTTCTAAGGCTTGATAAATCGGCACGGTTCCGATAGGTACCGGAGAATTGCGAAGAATCCATTCACGGGTTTCATGAATATTCTTTCCTGTTGAGAGATCCATCACGGTATCTCCCCCCCAACGAATGGCCCAAGCCATTTTTTCCACTTCTTCGGATACACTGGAAGAAACAGCAGAATTTCCAATATTGGCATTGATCTTGGTAAAAAATCGTCGCCCGATAATCATCGGTTCGGTTTCAGGATGATTAATATTCGCCGGTAAAATCGCACGGCCGCGCGCAATTTCATCACGAACAAATTCAGGATCACATTCTTCACGCACCGCAACAAATTCCATCTCCGGCGTAATGATACCCTTTTTCGCATAATGCATCTGCGTAACATTCTTCCCTGATTTCGCACATAAAAACTTATCACCCTCGACATCGTCACGTTCTAAAATCCATGGCCGACGTAATGGTGTTAACCCTTTAATAATATCGACTTTAATATTTTCATCAGTGTAAGGCCCGGAGGTGTCATAAACAGCCAATGGAGAATTGGAACTTTCTTTACCTTCAGGCGTTAAGGTTGGGGATAGTTGAATTTCGCGGAAAGGAACGCGTATACCTTTATGAATAGATCCAAACTTATAAATTTTGCGAGAACCGGGTAGCGGTAAATAACGCAAATTCAATTCAGAACATTTTTCTTTTTCATCTACTGGTGAAATCATTTGGACATTATAATCAAAGAATTAAAAAAGGCAAGGATCATTTAAGCCTAGCTAACGCTCGGCAATTAAAATGATCAGGTTTCAGTGATCAGCAATCTGTTTTTTTAACCACAGATCACTGACCACTGACCAATTACAACGATACTTACATCATACCGCCCATACCACCCATGCCGCCCATACCAGGAGGCATACCGCCACCAGGCATTCCGCCGCCAGCGCCTTCTTTTTCAGGAACATCAGCAATTAAGGCTTCTGTCGTTAATAACAAAGAAGCAATACTAGCTGCATTCTGAAGAGCTGTTCGTGTTACTTTAGCAGGATCAATAACACCGGAATCTAACATATCAACATAATCATCTTTGTTGATATCGTATCCGATATTCTTTTTTTCTTGTTTTAAACGGTTTACAATTACAGAACCTTCTAAACCAGAATTTGCTGCTAACTGACGTAAAGGAGCTTCAAGTGCGGTTTTAATAATTTCTGCACCTGTTTTTTGATCTCCTTTTAATTTTAAATTAGCAACATCTTCAATTGTTCTTAAAAGTGCAACCCCACCACCAGGAACAATACCTTCTTCCACAGCAGCACGTGTCGCATGTAAAGCATCTTCCACGCGGGCTTTCTTTTCTTTCATTTCTGTCTCTGTAGCTGCGCCAACATTAATAATCGCAACACCACCAGAAAGCTTTGCTAATCTTTCCTGAAGCTTTTCTTGATCATAAGAAGAATCAGTTGCTGCTATCTGATTTTTAATTTGATTAATGCGACCTTTAATATCACTTTCTTTTCCAGCACCTTCGACAATCGTTGTATTTTCTTTGTCAATTTTGACTTTCTTGGCTTGGCCTAAATCAGCTAACTCAACGTTTTCTAATTTCAAACCGAGATCAGCCGTAATAGCTTTTCCACCAGTTAAAACAGCGATATCTTCTAACATCGCTTTTCTGCGGTCACCATAACCAGGTGCTTTAACAGCAGAACAGGAAAGAGTTTTTCGCATATTATTAACAACTAAAGTAGCCAAAGCTTCGCCTTCAACATCTTCACACAGCATAAGAAGCGGAGAACCGGATTTAGCAACCTTTTCTAATAAAGGAAGAATATCTTTAATGTTGGTGATCTTTCCTTCATACATAAGGATGTAAGGATTTTCCAGATTACAAATCATCTTTTCCATATCTGTAGAAAAATATGGAGAAAGGTACCCTTGATCAAACTGCATACCTTCAACAATTTTTAATTCTGTTTCAATTGTCTTGGATTCTTCTACGGTGATAACTCCATCTTTTCCAACTGTTTCAAAAGCTTGAGCAATCTTTTTTCCAATAACAGTATCGCTATTAGCTGCAATAGTAGCCACTTGCTCTACTTCTCTAATATCTTTTAAATCAACTTTTTTAGATAATGCAGCGAGCTTTTCTACAACCTTAGTAACAGCCGTATCAATCCCACGCTTAAGTGCCATTGGATTAGCTCCAGCTGTAACATTTTTTAAACCTTCACGAAAAATTGATTCAGCCAAAACAGTTGCCGTTGTGGTTCCGTCACCAGCATTATCAGAAGTTTTTTCAGCTACTTCTTTAACCATCTGAGCACCCATATTTTCAAACGCATCTTCTAAATCAATTTCTTTGGCTACAGTTACTCCGTCTTTTGTTACCGTCGGTGAACCAAATTTTTTATCTAATACAACATTACGGCCCTTAGGACCTAAAGTCACTTTGACGGCACGGGCTAATTGCTCCACACCTCTCAAAATGGTACGCCTTGCTTCATCACTAAATGTTAATTGCTTTGCCATTTTCTGACTCCTTTTAATTTCTTTAACTTGCTTAAGTTACCACTATCATTTAATGCTTATTTAACAATCGCGAGAATATCATCTTCTCTCATAATAAGAAGATCTTCACCTTCTTTAGAAGCAATCTCTGTCCCGCTGTATTTACCATAAAGTACACGGTCACCAGATTTTACTTCCATTTCCTGAATACTACCGCTGTCTAATTTCTTTCCTTCTCCAACAGCAACAATTTTACCTTCTTGTGGCTTTTCTTTCGCTGTATCTGGAAGAACGATACCACCCTTCGTCTTTTCTTCAGCATCTAAAGGTTTGACGATAACCCTGTCTGCTAATGGTTTAATGTTCACGGTACAACCTCCTTTTTTTGTTAAAATCAATGTTAGCACTTGCCCTAATGGAGTGCTAATTTAACAAAAAAAATTTTTTTGTCAAGGGAATTTTTTTAAATACGACTTAATTCTTTGGCTACATCTTCTTCTGAAACGCCAAGTAGCAAAGGTAGATTATGTACCGGTGTCATCTGAATAATCACCGGTGTCAGGCCGTTAATATTGAAGTTGAGGTTCTCTAATTCACTCTCACTGCAGTCTGGATTTTCATCAGAAAAACAAGGGACGAGGATATTAGGAAAATCAAAATCAATCTTATCGCCATTTGTTTGAAGATCAAAATTGCCAGGATTAAAATCAATCCCACCAAGATTGTTATCCTGACCTAACAAACTTTTATCGTGTAACACTTCCTCGACCATCTGCTTTATCTCTTCCATTAACAGACCTTTTACTTCCTCATCATTAATACCTCCCTGCATTACTTTAAGCTCATATTTTTCTATTAAGTTTTCAGAGAACACCTTTAATAAAAATTTATTTACAATATCCACCAGAATTTCTTTATTTGAAAACTTTTTTAGATTAAATACAACAATAGACTTTTTAATCAAAATTTGAAAAATTCCAAATATTCTTTTAAAATTCTCGACACTAGCTTCATTTTCACCCATATCATCTAAAACACGTTTCATAAAACGAGATCTTTCTTTTTCAAATAAAGACGTAGAAAAAAAATTTTTATCTCCAATTTTTTGATTTACAATATTTTCCAAGAAATCATAACGTTTACCCATTCTATCTTTCAATAAAGTAAGATCACCTGTCTCATACAAAGCCATCATGAAATCTTCACCATATTTATTAATAATCTTTTTTACAACTCGCAACTCATTTCCGTAATGTAATAACGGAGAAATTATTTTGTTTTCTATCTCCTCCTCAGATAATTCTCTATCGTACTTCGGACTCAAGAATTCAAATGCTTCCGGATTTTTTCTAAATACCTCCTTCAGTGTTTTTTCCTGTAAATACGTAGCGAATCCTTCTCCTAAATAATTCCCCAACAAACCTGTTAAACTCAAATAATCCTTACTATGCCATTGTTCATGTATTACTGCAGCAAGAAAATCTAACGGAGTCTCTATTGATGAAATCAAACTTATTCCTTGTCTTTCTTTCCCTCCTATTATCTCAATAAATTCCCCGATAGAATCGGAATCATGAAATTCAAAAATATCATCCAGCAATGACCCCGGCTTAATCATGAATACTAAATTTTCATCAAAATCAGGCATATTTTCTTTTACTATTTTAAATATTTTCTTTTGCTGAGAAGATAATTTTATCTTGTTGTATTTTCTAAGAACTTTTACTCGAGATTGAAAACTATTTGCAAAGCTAAATTCTTTCCTTAAAAGCATTGCCTTTTTCACTTTTTTAAAATTTCCATGTATAATCCTTACTTTCTCCTTTTGATTATTAATTTCATCTCTTGATGTATCTAGTTCTATTAAAATATTCAAAACATTCTTTTCCTTTTGTAATTTTTCCGGACTCCATTCTTTTATATATCGATCCATATTTCTTATTATTTCTTCTCCAGAAAAATCTTCAAAATCACTATCATTACCTACGCCGATCATCATAGCTCTATCCAAACCACTCTCGACAGAATACCCCTTATGCCCTCGCTTTTTGGATTTAAAAGAAACACCCTGAACATCATTCCGAAACCTTTTCGCTAATAAAATAGCGGCGAGAAGTTTCATAAAATTACCAAATTCCCCTCTGGACTGATGCCCGATGGTGGAATCATTTGAAAAATTTAGTATCAAGTTTTCCCTGTTTGAACTTCTTTTGAGTACTTGCATAAAATGAGCTAATTCATGCACCAAAGTATTCGTCAGCGGATGTAAATCACGGCTCTGCGGATTAACAGTCTCAAAGGATGAAACACTGTCTGTTCTAAAATATATCGTTACCTTTCCTCTCTTCAGCTCAAATCTTCCTGATACAGGAAAATCTTCATTCAATAACTTCACATTCGTAAATCCAATCAACCCAACGGTATTTTTGACCCATTCAAAGAAGCTAACTTGTTGTTCATTAAAATATTCAGGAGAAATAACATAATCCTCTGCATCATATTTCGCGGCTTCCACAGATTTTTCCGCCTTTTCTTTCCGTTCTTTAAAATAAGGATCGGAAATATAATCTAATTCATTCTCATCAATACCATGCTCTGCCGCCACCCGAAGTGCTTCCTTTGGATTAACGCTCATTTGTGTCTTAATACGTCTTTTCAACAAACTGTCTCTTTTTCCATTTTCTGTATCAACATCCAACTGCACCATAAACAGAATAAAAGATTCCTGCCATTGCTCTTTCTGCTGTCTAACCCCAATTTTCCCATCAAAGGCCTTCCCAATTTTTTTCAAATCAGATAACGCTATCACATCAATCTGCCCTTTATTAATGTTCTTAACCACATCAAACAAATGCGTATTTCTTTCTTGATTGATCTTTAAATGAGGACTCTCTTTCTGTGTTAATCCTTTCCAATACGATGGATTCCTTCCTGTTTCCCACTCCGAATCAAAACGCTTCAGCCGGAATATTTCATCCGTGAGCGCCTTATGCGCCAATGCCTTATAAAATTCCACCGCCACATACTTTTGAATCTTCGAAAGATAATCCTTTTCATGCCGAAACGTATCCCGCGTTTCCATAAGCGGCAGAGGAATTTGAATGATCAACCCTAATTCATCAAAATAACCCCTTAAGAATTCCGGAATAAATTCCAGAAACTCCTCTTTAACCTTGATATCAGAAACCCTTATTCCATCGCGATCAATAATCTGACTTTTCACATCCGGATCATTAGTCATGTAAATACGAAATTTTCCAAAATTAGTTGTTGCGCCAGTATCCAAAGATTTTGTGATAAAATCTGTTTCCGCCAAAACCTTTTTCCCCCTCACCTCAAGCGGAACCAACGTTCTTTTTCCATCCTTGTACCGGACAAACGAAATGGTAAATCCCTCTCTCTGCGCCATCCCGGCAAACAGCTTCCACGATGATTCAGACAACATTTGATCCAAAGCAGCAATACCATTGCCTTTCTTTTTAATCCGCCGTATCATGACCCCATTTTTTAAACCTTGCCGCGCTAACTTACGGACACGTACCAACCTGATCTGCTGCCCGGATGGGTCGACATCAATCGTAAACATATACGCTTCCCCGTCATTTTTGGCAATAATCTCCAACCGATCTATCCCGGCATACAAAGCAAATTTCCCTTTGCCAAAATAACCGGAGACATCTCCCATCTGCCCCCCTTTTTCCTTATTCGACTTGGGGATGAGCATGGCTAATATCTTACCGATGGGAGGCCCTTTGCCGTCATCGGTTATTTCTTCAACAAAATCTCCTGTCTCTTCATCTTCATAATGTTCAACAACAAGATTTACGGCCTTGGCATCGGAGGAATTTTGCGCGGCTTCCGCCGCATGCCGCCCTGCTTCCTGTGCCTTCATAAGATCAGCAATACTTTGACTAGATTTTTCATTGTCCGGCTGAGCCATAATTTGTTCAATCGCGGCCATCATTTCTTCAATCGTATAAAGATCACTCTCCTCTTCCGCACTCCTCTTTTTATCTTGGTTCCAGGCTGCAATCTTTTCTACAGGCACACCGCCTTTTGTCATCACAATATCTTCTTCAGCCACGGGGTCTATTTTTCTCCTAGTATGAACCAAAGGCACATCACTTGTAAAAAACACAATAAACTTTTTGGCCTCTCCTAAATTTAAATCCTGATCCGCGCCTGGATACTTAAATTCCCTTAAAATATCTATATACTCCACCGATTCAAACGAAGAGGCCCATTGGTCCAAATAATTTTGCCGTACATCTTTGTTTTCATGATTCAAAATTTGTTTCAGCTGCCGGGTCATGACATCCAGCCCATTTTTGTCTTGAGAAATTCTTGATAAAAATCGAACCATTTTCCGAATAGTGACCACGTCCGTGCTATCTTTCATCTCTTTTACCAGTTTATAAATTAAAGGCATAGCCTCAAGATGTTCATCTATTTCAATATTCCACCCAAACAAAAGCGCCTCCATAAATTTAATATCAATATTGTTCGCTTGAATATCAACATCCTGATTCGACGCTAAAGAAAACAATTTTTCATAAAATGCTACCCATATCTCATTTAGATCCAGAAGCGAAGACACACCATTGACCAGCTTCATAATCTTTTCTTGATCCTTCTTAAGTGCCTTAATAATAAATTCCATCCTTTCAGCAAAAGTATCCAAAGGAAGCCGCTGAAAAAGACGATTCCAGTCAGGCGAACCTTCTTGAAAGAGCAAATCAAAGGCCTTGTCATATTTTTCTGTTACAGCTTCGTCCTGCTTCCTGAATAAAGCTCTTATTTCGCCATTCAAATCATTTCTAAGATCTTCCGGCACAAGATCCAAAAATGGTTTATACGCCTCTTCGGCCTGCTGCACCCACTGCTCCTGTCGACTCAACACTTCTTTTTCCCATAAATCCTTAGCTTGATTCATAATGTCCTGTTGTTCCGAAGTGCCCTTACTCAACGGACTTTCCATAAATGCTTTAGGATCAAATATCTTTACTTGACCCTCCTCACTGTTGTAAAACACAAAAACAGAACCGGATACGCCGACCAATTCATAATTCAAATAACCCTCCATAACAATTTCAACATGATTCCCTTGATCATTAACAATCCTGTAATTACCTTGTGCGTATTGCTCCAAAATAAACGTGCGGTCTTCTGTTATAAAAATAACCCCCTCTCTTCCAGCCATTATTGCATCCCCTGTTTTATAAAAGTAATCAACAATTTCTCCTCCTGGTAAAACAGCATACACTACTTTATTATCCCTGGATGATTCCAGACGCATACCTGTTTTGTGGGTTAATGGAACGTCAAAATTTGAAGCAGATATTATTTCTAAATTTTTATCATAAACCAAAAGCTGATCTTCCAAACGGATAAGCTGAGTATCCGACTGGTTTGGCAAATTTTCATAGGATTGAAATTGATCCGGATCAACCGCCTCCATCCCATTCTCCGTGATCCTGGAAATGCCGACAGAATCTTTGCCATACGTTGTCCAGTATTTGGGTAAATTATATTTCTTTATAATTTCATTTAATTCATGTAGGTTATCAAAGCTTTCAAGCCAACCATTTGAATTATCATGCTTCTCACCTTTTAGAACAACTCCGAAATAACCATGATTTTCTCCTTTAAATGTTAAAGAAAAAGTTTCCTTTTCATTTGAAGTCATATGAATTTGTTTTGAATTCGCTACGGAACCATACGGGCTTTGAAAAACAAGCCCTTCGGACTTACTAAGATAAATAAAAATTTCCCCATCCTGATCACTAAAAAAATAGTCTATGTTATCAATGCGTCTTTTCTTTTCCAACCTGTACAAATGTTTCCCGGATACATCCTCATACACCACCACATCCGCCTTTGGGTCGATGTAAAAAGACCTTACATCAGCTGCAATCTGAATTTTAAGGATTTGAATATCTTGATACAAAGGGTCTAAAACAAAAAGATCATTCCTTGAATTCAAAATAATAACGTACCGTCCTGAGGGGGACAGATTAGCCATCTTTAAATCGTTCAGTATAAAATTATCAGAAGTGTTAAAATAATTTTCCTTCAAGGGTAAAATCATGTACGCACCAGTTGATTTAGACTTCAAAAGAACCTGCCGCTGATTATACTCAATCAAGAAAAAGCCTTCTGCTGAATTATCCCATGTTCGGGATAGTAACTTCCCTTTACTATACGTAGATGCGGCCAATAAAAATTTCCGTGTTATATCCGAGCCGGCCTCCTGCACTTTAAAAATTAAAAACATATTTTCATCCACTTGAAGAATCTCCGCCCCTTTTTTGATATCTGCAATCCCCTTTCCATTTTCATTTATTAATTGTTGCGTATCCCCATTATTCTTAATAAATATATATCCCTTTTCTAGATTTTTCTCTGCAAGAAATTTTTCTGAAGAAATTTTTATCTCAGGGGTTTCGGCCTGACTGGGCATGATGGACAAAAATTCCCTAAATTTCACCTCTTCATTTGCCCCCTCCGCATTTGTCTTTTTAACAGATGTGTGGGATGGTTGAAATTTAACCGTCTTCTTTTGATTCACAATCTCATACGAGGTATCGATTGTTTCATCGGCTTTAAGTTTAATCAACTCTGCAAAGAACAAAAAATCAACCTGTTCTTCCTGAGTTAATTCTTCTGTCTGTTGTTTTTCCGCTAAGGCAAAAAACGGTTCGGCAAACTGCAAAGGAATCGCAATAAAACTATCGGCATCGATGATCGGTAAAGATATCGGATTGTAAAAATCATAAGTGGCTAATGAAAAACTCGTTAACGTACCGATCGCTTCTTCGGTAAAGGGCACAGCCACTAAAGGAATATCTTTGTCCTCGCCATTACGCTTACGGGTAAACTTAAAGGTTTGTTTATCCATAATACGCGCCCCCATTTTTTTAAGGCTAAACTCCCCGTTCCAGTCAAATAACATAGGGTCTAAATAAACAGCTTTTTGCGCAATTTGGGCATACATCTTTTGATGCGGCAGAAAAACATACGCCCCCTTTGACTTTATGCCAGCGACCGTTCCGGCGATTTGTTGACGGATGGCCAGTTTAATATCTCGAACAACGGCCTGACTCTTCTTATTATCTCCGGCCAGATTATCCAGCCCGGCCGCAATGGTGTTCACATATTTTAACTTTTCTATATCGCTTAACCCCAACTGCTCATTGTTTAAAATCCCTTCCACCATATGCTCAACGGCCACCTGCATGGGCCACCGGCCGTCATTAGAATAACGTCGTTTTGGAAAATGAATATTGCTCCGGGACGGGGCAATATCCACAAATCCGTTAAACTCAAGCATCAAAGTCTCCTGGACAAGAGCCTCGGGATTAATATCATCATTATTCATATCTTTCTCAAGGGGGATCGTTCGCAATACCTCTTCATTTCGCACAAAGGCAACCTTCGCTTTGTTTTCACGGGCATCAGAAATAACCATAACATGTTTAAGAGCCGCTTTAATATCAGATTCCTTGACAACTTTAGCTGTTTTATCTCCTTCTCCAGGCACAAACATACGTGATAACTTCACACCATTCATTCCTTTCCCATTATCAATAATTTTAATGGTGTTCTTTGAGACCAATAATTTAATATCCTTACCTTTTCTGTCCTCTTCCGTAGGGAGAGGTTCCCCTTCAGGAACAAGAATTGTGCGATATTCCCATCCATTAACCCGTTTTTCTTCACCCCCTTTTTGTGTGACAATACGCTGCTTCTTGTTATAAGCAAATCTTTCGCGTGCATTATCAATTAATTCACTTTGTGTAATTTTGCTTTCTTCATATTCATCCATCTCTTCCGGGATATTACGGCCGGTTTGAATTTCAACAATGGTGCCGTGTTCTAATTCTTGCCCCTCAGCCGCCTCCCAAAATTGCTCGTGGGTTATTACTTTAATTTGAATGTACACCTGGCCGACGGAGTCTTTGAGCATAGTCAACTGATAAGCCGTATCACCCCCCTCGGCCAAGGTATACACATCAATACGTCCTTTTATTCCCGTCTCAAGCCAATCCGCGATTTGTTTAATTCCGCGCCCGAATTTTCCAATATCCCCACCCCAAGCATCTATACTATTGGCGATAGCTTCCATAATGCCCTGCCCTTTTGGATCCCCGCTCTGAGAATCAACCTCATCCGTAAGGTTTGGTTTGGTATAATGCCCATTCAGAATCCAGCCGATACTCTCTTCGGTATATCCATCTTTTACTAATTGCTGCACAATGGCATCATAATAAAATTCTTTTAAGCTCAAGTTAAAATCTTTTTCTTCTTTTAAAATACCCAAATTACTCAGCAACGATTTTAATTCCAATTCATCCAGCTGATCATCAGCCAGACGCCTTTGAGCCGCGGCAAAATGCTCCCAATCTATCCCTTTAAAATTTTCTTCCGGTAAGGCATATTCTGTTGCCTGAATTCGATTTTTTATTTTATCCAGTTTTTCCTGATCACCCTGACGGGTAATCATGGCGGCATCGGAAAACTTTTCCGGTGGTAAGACTGATACTTTGGCGGATTCATAATCCTTTTGCCCGGTATTTTTAACTTGAGCTTGTATGTTAACAAACATAGCCCCATCATCATAAATTCCCTGGATAACATGGAATGGCATCTTCTGTGCCACCAGTAAAATATCTTCCACTTCCTCTCCCATATCCATCCCGCCAGAAAAATACTTCCGTGGAACAATTGTTTCTGTAACAAAATCATAATCTTCTTTGATGTAGTCATAAACACCTACTTTAAAGGCCTCGAGGTATTGATCATAAATTTTCTGTTTGGCCTGTTTGTCTTCAATGTCCACGCCGTCAACTTTGTTCTGGCCGATGTATATTGAGGACAAGGCATGCCTTGTCCCTACAGAATTTTTCAATTTTCGTTTGAACCATGTGGCGAGGATCAAGGAATGATAAATCTGGCGGAGCTGGGCGAAATTGGCGCCCTCGTTGACTTCGCGTTCAATTTCGGGAATGAGGATTTCGCGGATGATGGATGTCGTAGGGGCAACCCTTGTGGTTGCCCTTTCTTTTTTGGCGGGTACAAAGCCCGCCCCTACGTTATGCCCCATCGCAACATAATCCGCCTCCAACATCACCTTCAACCGCGACTCCACCACAAACGCTGTATTGGTTTCCACATTCTCATACACCACAGCCTCAGACGGCACAATCCACACCTTGTTAAAGGTATCCACCGGAACATCCATGACGCCATATTCTTCATACGCCCGCTCATGCACCCGATCCCAAAACTCTGCCCCCAACTCATCCCCCGGATACATCAATGAGGCAGTAATTTGTTTGAGCAAATAATCTTGGGCCAAAAGATCTCGGCCCATTTCCGTTACTCCAAACTTCTCAGGAATAATACGGTCACTTTCGTACGGACTAAGGTTCACCCACAAATCCTTTTCCGGCACCGTCAGTGAGGCTAAAAAATATTTAATAAGCTTCGAACTCTCCACTCTTAAATCTTCACCCTCAGCCTGCCCCTCCCCAGTGTCCACAATAAAATCAAACCGAAACGGTTCCTCCGGAAAAACCTTCAATCCCTTAATCAACACCGGTGCATACGGCTTACTCAACGATACCATTGCCCCCACTGCAGGAAGATTAACTACTGTTTGCGACTGTGCATTAGCAACTTGTGTCGGATGAATCACACTCATCGTAAAAACCGTGATTACCGTAACAGCCACAAAACGAAAAAATAAAGAAAATCGTGTGTTTGTAAAATTAATATTCATACATAATAAGTATAAAACATATTAATACTACAAACTACCTGATCAGCTAACTATTTCACCTATTTTTACCTTTTAAAAAGAATGTAAGTCAAGTAATATCAATAATTTAGTAGGATTTTAAGAAAACGATTGCTTTCGATGGGAATTTCTTCACAGGAGCAGCTTCTTACATAAAAATACGACAGACTCTTTTTTTGAAATCCAAAAAAATTCCTGTCGTATTTCTTAATATTCTGTTAAATAACGCTCAGCTTGGAGGGCGGCCATGCAGCCGGAGCCGGCGGCGGTCACGGCTTGACGGTAATGTTTATCTTGCACATCACCACAGGCAAAAACACCTGCAACGCTTGTACAAGGGGTGCCGGGGGTAGTTTGAATGTAACCAGTTTCGTCTAATACTAACTGGCCTTTAAGAAAGGATGTATTCGGTTGATGGCCGATAGCATAAAATAGCCCGCTGGCCTCAACAATGGATTCTTCTCCGGTCTTCGCATGGCGAACTTTAATACTGGAAAGAGCCTTTTCGCCTAAAACTTCAACGGCACCGGTATGCCATTTAATTTCAATTTTCTCATTACTAAGCGCCCGCTCTTGCATCACTTTGGAAGCACGTAAAACATCGCGGCGCACCAGCATAATGACTTTACTGGCAAATTTGGTTAAATATGTAGCCTCTTCTACGGCTGAATCACCACCACCTATGACCACTAAAATTTTATTACGAAATATCGGCAACCCCCCATCACATACTGCACAGGCAGAAATTCCTTTTTGCCATAGACGGTCTTCGCCTTCAATGTGCATCCGTTTAGCCGTCGCACCGGTAGCAACAATAATAGTTTTTGCTTCAACAACCTTGCTCCCGACCGTGACTTTAAACACGCGTGAACTAAGATCAACCTTATCCACCGTGACCGTTTCAATACGTGTTCCGCATTTTAATGATTGCTCTCGCATCTTGGCCATTAAATCCGGCCCTGAAATACCTTCAGGAAACCCGGGAAAATTCTCGACGTCCGTAGTCGTGGTCAGCTGACCACCCGCCGCAATACCGGCAGCCATCATACCTTCAAACATCAAAGGTTTAAGTTTTGCTCGTCCTGCATAAATCGCTGCCGTATGGGCTGCAGGCCCTGATCCAATAATAATAACATTTTCCATTTATATAAATCCTTTAATATTAAATTAGGCCACCTTCGGTGGCGATTTTGGCTTTTAGTCATCAGTCGTCAGACATCAGTAAAAATACTGAAATCTGATAGCTGACGTCTGATAGCTAACATTGAATTTCCTTAACATTAAATTTCAAACTTGTCTAGAATAGTTGATCGATCTTGCGGTTTGGCATTCTTAAGTTGCGCCTGGAGAATTTCATCATAACGTGGTTTATCAGGATTACGATAAAACAGACCGAAATAAAATCGATCGCTGTGTGCATACTTAAAGGCCTGGTCTCTATCACTAGGATCGTGAACAATAACTTCAGATTTGTCCTTCAAGCGTTTATCGGCAGGAACACCTTTTTCATGTGTTAAAAATGAAAACCACTCAGCAGATTTTGTATCAAAATTACCCGGATAAAAATGCGGGCAACGTTGCGTCACATGAACAAATGAAAATCCTTTATGCGCATAGGCCGCTTTTAATGTTTGAGTCAAATGGTCGGGCATCCAATCTGCGGTGCTGGCTGCAAACGAAGCCCCTATTCCTAAAGCAAATGCCATGGGAATAATGGGATCAAGATACGTCCCTGTAGGCTGTGTATTCGTTTTATGCCCTTTTTTTGTTGTCGGGGATGTTTGGTTCTTCGTCAAGGCATAAAGTTCATTGTCATACATCACAAATACACAATTAAAATTTTTATTAATGCCGTGTAATAAATGATTACCGCCAATACTCAAAGCATCGCCGTCACCGGAATGAATAAAAAGATTGAGTTCCGGCCTGGCTAAAGCCACTCCTAAAGCAACAGGAATCGCCCGCCCATGAATAGCATGCACTCCATACGTATTAAAATAAAATGACGCGCGCCCAGAACATCCTATGCCTGAAATATTAACCGTCTCATGTGGCGGCAACTGCTCGTCTACCAAAAAACGTTTTACTCCAGCAATAATACCAAAATCACCACACCCTGGACACCAACGCGGATTTTCGGTTTGTAAATCTTTCATTGTTATGGGTTGATCTGACATAAATTAACTCTTCATTTCTTTCAAAGTTTTCTTAATATTTGTTTCAATCGTCATCGGTGAAATCGGCCGACCCGTAGCACGAGATACCATAGGATTAATATCTACCAACGTCTTTGAACGGAGAAACATCGCTAGTGGCGTGCGCTTTAGTTCATCCCCATAAGCCATTTCAACCGTAACGACTTTTTTAAATTTAGAGAAAATTTCTTTTAACATCAAGGGTAACGGATAAACAATACGAAAACACATTCCTCCGACGGACAGTCCTTGATCTTGACAAGAATGCACTGCTTCAGTAATCGGCCCACGTGTGGGTCCCCAACCAACGACTAAAAGATCGCCTTCTTTAACTGTACCGAATAACTCCGGCTGCTTTAATGCCCGCTGAACATGATGTACTTTTTCATTACGTACCGCATGTGAACGTTGATTAGTCCCGGCAAAATAATTCACCTTCCCTTCGTTATCCGTGTTTAACCCTGTCACGCGTCGCATCTTCCCCGGAGTTCCAGGATCAGATTGCTCCGTCCGCACCATTTCGATATCATCAGGCAACCGATCAATCCAAAAATGTTCTAAAATAAAATCTTTAATATCCTCACCTTTTTCCATAACATTCACTTTGGGTTTATCCAAAATTTTATAACTATTAGCCATTTGAAAATCACTCATGATAAATACCGGAAGGCGTAATTTTTCTGTTAAATAACGCGCTAACTGCGGGGCATAAAAACAATCAACTACATTACCGACGCTGATAACAATTTTTGTATGATCTCCATGGCTGCCAAAAATTACAGCCGGCATGTCTGACTGCTCTGTTTTTGTAGGCATGCCTGTTGAAGGTCCTGAACGCTGAACATCAATAACAATTAAAGGAATTTCTGCCACCGTGGCATAGCCAATAAACTCTTGTTTCAACGAGAGCCCAGGACCTGAAGTTGCCGTTATGGCCGGAACACCTCCATAATAAGCGCCAATGGCTGTCCCAATGGCTGAAATTTCATCTTCAGCTTGGTGAACCAAACCACCATAAGAAGGCAAAATTTTAGCTAAATTATGCATAATGCTCGTCGCCGGTGTAATAGGATACCCACTAAAAATCTTGATGCCAGCATCAATAATTCCCATAGCTAAAGCAGTATTACCATCAATAAGAATTTTCTTTGCTGTTCCGTTTGATGAGCTGGGAACCTCATAAGAAAATTGAAAACCCTCACTAACATGCTGGTGACCATACCGAAATATTTCGATATTTTTTTCTAAAACATCTGCGCTAAGTTTCTTACCAAAAGCATCCTTAATTTCCTCAATCATGGTTTCCTCAGGCACATTGTAAATAGCACTGAGCATCCCCAGATAATACATATTCTTCCCTCTACCTTGCAAATCCTTAATAATTATTTTTGCTTCTTGAGCCACCTCAAAAGGATAAATACTCAAACCTAATTTGGTAACACGCTTGCAGACATTTTCATATGATTCTTCATTGGCTTTTTTATCACCCATATCGAGGAGGACGCGGCAATTCGGATTATGCTCATTATCATCAAGACGACGATCTAAAACAATTTCTTGGGAAGCTAAAATAATATCGGTATCATTACCGATATTTTTAAGATCAAAATCTGCTACACGAATAATCACTCCGGAAAGGGCTGGACGTGTTCTCGGGGGAGGGCTGATCTCGGCGGGAATCATAGGTTCTATGTAAACATAGCGACCTGTATGGGCAAAGGCCTTAATTAAAATATCTCCAGCCTTTTGTGCACCAAAGCCGGCGTCCATTAAAAGCTCAAAACGCGCGACACTTATTTTTTCTACAGACATGATAACCTCAAACAGAAAACTTTATTTTTAACTTTATAAATATCATGATATCAGGTTAAGAATGCTTGGCAATAAATAATCTAAAAATTATTTTTTTGCTAAATGAGAAAGTTTATGGTATTATTTCGTTCAAATAATTTTAGTAATGAAAGTTTTGGAGAGTCCGCCAGCATAGCTGGCGAGACTTCTCCGAAATTTTCTTTGCAAATTTCGGAGAGGTGGCAGAGTGGTTGAATGCAACTGACTGCTAATCAGTTGACCTGGCAACGGGTCCTCGGGTTCGAATCCCGGCCTCTCCGCCACTTTTTGCTCCGCAAAAAGTGGCGAGATCTCGCCATTTTAAAAAATAAAATGGCGGATCCACCAGGCTTCGCAGGAGCATTCCCCACTTCAAATCATCTTACCAAATAAAATACCGGCCCATACAACGATAAGCCCGATGACAATACTGCTGGTCACATTAATAATAGCCTTTAATATTTCTCCATCGTCAAGTAAATAAGCTGTCTCTAAAATGAATGTCGAAAAAGTTGTAAACGCGCCTAAAAAACCAATCATAAGAAAGACGCGCATATTAATATCTAACAACGCTTTCTCATCGGATAAAGTTGCAAGAAATCCTATCAAAAAGCAGCCCAGCATATTAATAACTAATGTTCCGTAAGGAAAATTTATACCCATCAGACGATGAACAAAACCAGATAAAGCATATCGAGCTACAGCCCCTGCACCACCGCCAATAAGGAGAAGTAATAATTTATTCAAAAGAATTTTCCTCTTTAATTTTCATGCCCAAAAGAATCACGTCCTTGCTTTCGTTTTTTTTGAAAAAATTCACTTATCATAAAACCACATTCATCGGCCAATAAACCTTTATGCACTTCAATTTTATGATTTAAATGATTATGCTGAGCAATGTTTAACACAGTACCACAAGCCCCCGTTTTTGGATCTTCTGCACCAAAATAAATATTTTGAATACGAGAAAGGACAAGAGCCCCGGCACACATACTGCAGGGTTCAATAGTCACATAAAGTGAACATTCGTGAAGCCATTTACAAGACAATGTATTAGTCGCCTGCGTAATCGCAATCATCTCGGCGTGGGCGGTAGGATCTTTGAGCATTTCAACCTGATTATGCGCTTTAGCAATCATTTGATTTTGATGTACAATGACCGCTCCAACAGGAACCTCATCCTTATCCGTAGCTATCTTGGCCTGACGGATGGCTTCGCGCATAAAAATTTCATGTGTGTCCATAATTATACTTTATGATTTTTTTTATAAACAGGCAGGATAATTTCTACGGTTGTCCCCTTTTTGAGGTGACTTTTAACATGTACTTTCCCGCGAAAAGCTTTAACGATGGAATAAACAATTGTGAGCCCTAATCCCGAACTCTTTTCTAAACCTCGATGTTTTGTTGTGAAAAATGGCTCAAAAATACGTGAAAGCGTTTCTTGAGGAATACCAACTCCATCGTCTTTGATAAGAATACGGACCATTTTATCATGCGCGTGATATGTTGATTTAACCTGCAATACCCCACCACCATGAATGGCCTGAATCGCGTTCGTAAGCACACTACTCATAATTTGATTAAACTCGAGTTCACCAATAGCGGCCGAAGGCAATTGAGCGTTAAGCGTAAGCTTTACCTTAATATCTGCCACTTCAAAATGATGCCCACTAGTTTTGACTGCCTGACGTATGATACTGTTGACATCACAACATTTATTTTTTAACCCTACCTTGCGTTTATTCAAGTTAAGTAATCGGTCGGTCGTATCAAAACAATACCGCGCCTGATCCCTCATCGCTTCCAAGGTTTGCATAATATCTTTAAATTCTTTGTATCCAATGTACTCAAAATGTCTATCTTTGTAGTTCTCAATCAAATCCTCAGCATGATCTAAAAGCCCCTTTAACGGATGTTGAATCTCTTGCGTTGTCCCTGCAATAAGATGCTGAACAGCACGCATTTTTTCAGTTTCCTTCAACTGATCTTGATGAGATAAGCGCTCAGTAACATCCCTCGACACACAAATGACATACTCTTCAGATTTATGCCGCATGTAAACAGCCGTAATATCTATCGTTTGGGAAGCCCCTTCCTTAGATTTTCTACCAATAGTATACGAAATGGCTATTTTCTTTTTTTTCACCTCAGAAAAAAATTCTTTCTGCCACTGTTTGAGACTCATTTTCTCTTCAAAAAAATCCATCACATGCTTTCGCAATAATACTGTTTTGGAAAAACCTAATCCACGCACAGTAGCTTCATTAACAAAAACAATCCGTCCGTCATGCTGAACCAGCATCACCTCATCACCAATATGATCCACCATACGATGAAATAAATCTAAATCTTTTTCTGGAGTAAATTTTAATGAAGATTTTTGTTTATGCGAGGAAGATTTTGTAGGCATAATTATGAAATTCTTTGACTGTCTGGCGAAGTAGGCAAAAAGAGTTTACTCTTTTTGCTCACGCGCCCGGCACGATTCGAACGTGCGACTTCCACTTCCGTAGAGTGGCGCTCTATCCAGCTGAGCTACGGGCGCAATTTCTGAAATCTTTTTAAAAATAAGCATCACACGACGCTATTCAAAAAAAGAAATCATACCACTTAAAAATCCATATGGAAAGTAAAATTTTTTACCGTAGGCGAATCAAAATGCTTTAAGAAGTGCCTGGCGGTCTAAACCTAGGCTGGCGACGGCTTTATTTGGAGTTTTGGAGTAAGCGCGACAAAAAACCCCCAATTCTTTCATGGTGGTCATATCCTTTTTGTCTAATTCTTGAAGAAGAAGAGCCCTCAATAAATGCTCTTGCATAATTTCTTTGGAAGTAAGTCCGGATTGTTGGGATAAACGGTCACGATATACTGTACTGGGGCTTACTTGAACATGCTTATGCATATCGTAATTATATTTGTATACTTCGGAAAGTAGAATTTTGACTTGTTCCATACCGCTGGTTTCACTCACACCATCGACAACACGAATTATCTTATCTTGTACATGATAACGTTTGAGAACAATAAATACGTCGATCAAACTCACTAAGGCTTCAGGAATGTTCATCGGTTCATTCTGAAGACGAATAATAGCTTCACGCGAAGTTAAGGCGTGAATTGTTCCAATACAATGTTTTCCTACATTACAGGCCGTCACCATATCTGTTGCCTCATGACCCCGAACCTCTCCGACAATGATTCTCTCCGGCCGCATACGTAAACTATTTTTCACTAAATCGGCCAGTGTAATGTCTTCCGTACTTTCTAGTCGTGAACAACTATCCTCTAAAAAGGTATTTAATTCTAAGGTATCCTCAATCACCACCATACGATCCGATTCAGGAATAAAACTAAACAAGGCATTTAAAAGTGTTGTTTTTCCCACACCAGGACCACCGGCAATCATAATATTAGCCGGCCGTATGGACATCCCGTCGACATACATCCATAACTGGGCGGCCACCTCATACGTTAAACTACCAGCCCGAATAAGGTCGATAATACTTAGGGGTGTCACTTTAGATTTGGTAATCGTAAGCTGCGGACCAAAAGGCGACATGGCAATATTGACTCTTCCTCCTAAATTAGGTAATTCCAAATTTACAATCTTTTCCAAACGTGTTCTACCGGAAAAAAGTAAAAGCTTTTTTATAAAAATATCCAATTCCTTTTGACTCGTAAATCTTTTATCTGTTCGGATAAACCCTTTTTGGCAATGATGAATATAAATGGGCTTTAAATTATTAATAATAAGGTCTTCAACTTTTAAATCGCATAAAAGTTCTGTTACAATGCCGTAAGAAAGAAAACTTCGCAAAAATTCTGCCCTATTTTCCGGCGAGTCAAATTCTTGTTTTAGACTTGGAAATTCATTATTATTTAAGACTTCTGAAAGTGTTTTTCCCACCAATTCTTCGCGCTCTTCCTGCGGCTGCAACAAATTCATCTTGCCAGACATCAACTCGACCAATCGAAATTCTAATTCCATTATTTGTTGCATATCCATCAGTATCCTTTTTTAAGAAAAGTAGAGATGCAAGGTATAAGATGCAGAGAAAAAGCATCCCTCGCTGCTTCTTACCTCTTTGCCTCTTACTTCTGTACCTCTTGCTTCCTTACCTCTTGCTTCTCTACAACAGGCCTTGTGACAACTATGGCAGATTTATTGAGATCTAAGTATTCATTTGCCAAACGCTTAATATCTTCTTTAGTTACCCTGTCGATTAAGGTATCATATTCTTGATGATGATTAAACCCTAAACCATACAATTCATTCAAACTGCTTGTAAAATTTAAAGCAGAATTTGTCTGGTGGGATGTCTTAAATATTCCCTTAAGATACGCCTTAATATCCTTCAGTTCTTCGTCTGAAACATATTCGCGTTGAATTCTCTCAATCTCATTTTTTAAAGCCTTCTTTGCATCAGGAACTTTTTCCGCTGTGGTCAAAACATAAAAATAAATCAAACCAGCATCAATACCAGGAGCAGAATATCCTCCCAAGGTGTAAGCTTGCCCCAACTCTTCCCGAATACGCGTAAATAACCGACCACTGAATGATGATCCTAAAATAGATGTTAAAACCTCAAGGCCATAACGATCTTTATGTTGCATGGTTATGCCATGAAAACCCATAGCCAACATAGCCTGCTGTTTTTTCATGGTTAATGATTTTTCTCGCGATTTTTCAATAGGCGTTTCCTTATGTATCGCCAGTTGGACTTCATTCTTCTTAAGATCGCCTAAGGCCTTCTTCACCTTAGACAAAATATCTTCAGATGTAATATTTCCAAAAATCGATAAAACCATATTATTCGGAACAACCAATTTTTCATAAAAGGCCATAATATTTTCCCGTGTAATACGATCGATAGATTCTTCTGTCCCCTCTTCTTCGAGACGAAAAGGATGCTTTTCAAAAGTTAATTCTTTTAACGCATGGCCGGTAAACTGTGCAATGTTATCGTCTCTTTGCTTAATATCCGCCTTCAAGTCCCGCTTTCGCTTAACAATTTCAGCCTCGGGAAAATTGGGATTAATAATAATATCTTTTACCAATCGCAAGGCTTCATCCATATCTTCCGATAAAAAATCCAAACTTAGACCAAAACTATTTTTCCCTGAATAACTACCAAGCTGCATACCTAATGACTCAGCCTTATTGGCAATCTGATCGGCAGATAATGCCTTAGTCCCTTTTAACCACACCATAGATGTCAATTTAGAAATGCCATTCAGCATGACATTTTCCTGACGTGTTCCACCATTAACGACAATACGCAAAGCCGTGGAAGGAAATGTTGCATCCTTACGTAAAAGTAATGTTAATCCATTTTTAAGAACATGTTTCTGAATTTTGTCCTCTTGAAAATGCTGCGCCTCTTCATCTTTATGAAGAACGTCCTTTTGTCCTTTGGGTTTTAAAACAACAACCGTCGATGATTGCTTACGGAGATATTTATGGGCTACCCGCTTGATAGCATCCATTTCGACATCGGCAATGGCATCGACATATTTTTGCGAAAATTGATAATCTCCGGTAAAAGCCTCATCAACGGCCTGGGCATAAGCTACTTGCGATGTTGTTTGATGCCCTAAAATGTGTTCACTCAAAACCTGCTTTTTAGCTTTTTCCAACTCAACTTTTTTGACACCTGCCGTCTTTATATTTTCGATTTGCTTCCATGTGATATCCATGATGGCATCCAAATATTCCGGTTCCAAAAGCCCTACAATTTCAAATAAACCTTTATCAATAGGCGTATAATTTCCTGCTGAAATAGAACGAAACGCTACCCCTTCCCTATCTAAAGCCCGATAAAGTCGCGACGTTTTCCCTTGCCCCAAAATTTTGGCTAAAACATCTAAAGCAAATAAGTCCTCATTAAGAAGACTCATGCTATTGAAAGACAATGTAAAGCGCGTCAAATTTGTGGCAAATTCCTCCTCATAATAACGCGGACTGATTTGTTGCGGTTCTTCCGGAAGATTGCGCGGAATATCTGTCTGCCGTCGGAATGATTCAAAAGCATCTTTGATCTTGGGCAGCACCTCTTGTGTATTCACATTTCCAGCTATCGATACGATCGTATTATTCGGGATATAAAAATCGCGATAATATTGCATGATATCATCACGTGTTAAATCGATGAATAGCGGTTTGTATCCAATGATAGGATGACGATAAGGATGGCGAATGTAAACATTTTGAAATGTAAGCTGACTTAAATGCCGTGAGGGTCGGTCTTCATGCAATCGCATCTCCCCAAAAACAACATCCCGCTCTTTTTCGATTTCTTCGGCATCCATCGTAGCAAACTGCATCATATCCGCTTGAATAGCTAAGGCCATGTCAAAGGCATCGGAAGGAACCGTGATCGTATAAATCGTGTAGTCCATACTTGTCGCCGCATTTATGCTACCACCGACGGCTTGAACTTGGGCGGCAATTTCTCCTAACTTTCTATTTTCTGTCCCCTTAAAAAGCAGATGTTCCAGAAAATGAGAAACACCACTTCCCAAAAGATCCCCCTCGGTAGCTGAACCCGTTTTAACAAGGGCATAGACCGATACCGACGGATTAGACGGCATTTCGCTGATTAAAACCGTTAATCCATTATCTAAAATATATTTTGATGATTTTCCCTGGAAAGCTTGGGATGAAGAAATTTGCAAAAAAATTAGAACCGCAGCAATAAACGAAATTATGATTTTTTTAGACATAGCTGAACACTGACGACTGATCACTGATCCCTATTAATTATTATTTCCTTCTTGCTTCTTAAACTCTTCCAACAACCTTTTAATATCCTGGTCTGCATTGCGCGCGACCTGAGTGCAAATAAAAATCAAAAGAGAAAACTGCCAACAATCTTCAGGCCCCTTGATAAGACCTGTCTGCACATTTTCTTCTTTTTGTAAAATATTTTCGTAATGCTTAATAGCGCCTGAGAGCTTACCTTCATGAATATCCAAAGACATTGTTTTATTATCATAGCGCAATGATGGCATACGTACACCACGAACAAGGAGAAAATTAATCAAAGAATTTTCATCAATTCTTTCCTCTTCACCAAATTCAAAACCTTGAAACTGTGGATGATTGGGCGGAACAATAATGGAAGGTTTCTCGACAACAACCTCTCCTTTACGTACAATCGTATCTCCCACATTAATAGTCGATTCTGATAATAAAATATACGGTACGTGCGTATCGCCCAACGTCAAAAGAGCCTGAATACGCGACCGGATAATTTCCGTACTTTTTAAAGCTTTATACCAAGATTTCTCAAAACTCATCTAATAATCCTTTTTCTAAATTCCACAAAACCCAACAAACCATCGGGCGAAGCCAGGCGAAGCTAAACACGAAAGTAATTTAGCGAAGACTGGCGGAGGAGGAGAGATTCGAACTCTCGAGCCATCTTACGACAGCCACACGCTTTCCAAGCGTGCGCCTTCAACCACTCGGCCACCCCTCCAAAATTTGTCCATCAATGAAAAGGCAGTATACTAGGGACTTTACGAAATATCAAGAATTTTGAATGTATTAAGAAATAATATTAAAGGACATCCTTAACTCGTGTGCTTGGGTATAATTCTACTCCCCATTTTTCTTCCCCGTAATCCGCCTTATTTCTTTATCAAAGTCGGAAATGTAATCTTTATCCTGTTGAATACGATACGCTTCATATTCCTTATGCGCCAAAGCTAAAGCCACTTCATGACTGATTGAACCCGCATTAGTCAAAATTTCATATTCGCTGAATTTTAAAAAAGCATTCAACTTTTTAATCCAATCTTTCATATACATTGGAATATTACGAATAGCCTGTAATTCCGCAAAATCTAAATACATCGTAACAATACGGTTTAGATGATCGAGTTCCGGTTTGTTTAAATAATTCTTGGCCGTGGCAACGTCACTTGGCAGAACTTTACCCTTGGGCTCTTTTCGCCATGCCGTTAACCCCATATTAGGTTTGGCACTATTGGCCCGTTTGGCAACAATTTCAGCGGCAGTTTTTCCGGTAATGGCAAAATGCAGTTTATTTTGAACGGTCGCAAAAAACTTTTTTGTATCTTCAGCCTTAGCAGAATAATCCATCGAAGTGGCATAAATATCTGTAATTTTTTGATACATCATCCTTTCGCTTGAACGAATATCTCTTATTTCTTCAAGCAAATCATCGAAAAATCGGGTGCTGAAGCGAGAACCATATTTAAAACGGTTACTATCAATAGCGAAGCCTTTATGTATATATTTCTGGAGAATTGTAATAGCCCATTGCCTAAATTGTGTACCCCGCTGAGAATTAACTCTATACCCTACAGCAATAATGGCCTCTAAAGAATAGAATTTTGTTTGATATTTTTTACCATCTTCGGCAGTATGTGCAAATTTTGCACATACTGTATTTTCTTCTAATTCTTGCTCTAGAAAAATATTTTTAAGATGTTTAGTAATAACCGTTCTATCCACATCAAATAATTCCGCTATTCGTTTTTGAGGCAACCAAATATTCTCCTTAGCATACAACACCTCAATATTAACACCCCCCTCACCGGTTTGATATACAGCAATCTGATCATCTGGTATTTTCTTTCTTTTCATCTAAATATTTTCTTTTTGAACTGTTAGGAACCTATCAAAAAACCTTCCTGATCCGTGTAAGTTGCTTTGGCAATAGCCGACTTTTCAGCGAATTTCTGTTGATTTCAATTTCTTCACCCTATCATCAATCATACTTTTAAATTTACTATTTTTAAGATTTTCTGAAACTTCTTCATACTTCATGTCTGCTAATTTAGCCAACTCTTTCCGACAAGAAAAACTAAATTTTTCTAAATTATCTCTTCTAATACTTAGTGACTTATCAAAATCTGAAATCTCAGCAACAACCTTATAAAAAGCAAAAAGAATTTTCCTTGGAGCATAAATTATTAACTTACTACTCAATAAAACATCTAATTCAAATAAAATATTTATTAACTTACTCACATAATTTATTTCTTCTTGATGAAAATCCGTATTTAATCCAGGTTTCTTTCCAGTTAACTCTAACCTAAGAAATTCATGTGCTTTATTAAGAACCTCTTCAATTAGCTCATAATTCTTTTCTAAATTATAATGATGTTTTTTGACTTCCTTTTCTAAATTATGTTTAAGGGTCAACATAGACCATGCAGCAAAAAATGAAAAAATAACCTGTAAGTTCTCATCAGGAAGTAGCCATTTTATTAAATATAAAAGAATGCCAATAAAAAAAAGAAAAATAATTACTGATAACAATTTATTCTTTTTTTTAAAATCTTGCCATTTTTTATAAGTTTTATTTAGAATATCCATATTTTAAAGGACTACAAAAGTACTACACTCGATTAATTTTTCTTATTTTTGAGCAGATACTTATTGACTATTTTTACGTTGTAAATATATGACATTGAAAAGGTTATGTCATAAGTTGGTGGGATTTAAAATGTTGTAAAAGCTGCCAAGCATTCTTTCCAAGCGTGCGTCTTCAACCACTCGGGCACCCCTCCCAAACTTTTTTCAAATTCATTAATCAGAAATTGAACGAGCGATAAGCATACTAAAGCCTACCCAAAATATCAAGAATTTTAGACATGTTATCAGTTAATATTTTTTTATTTCACTTCTATATTATCAAGATAGACATCTTGCTGACGCGCCTCAATTTCAAACGTACTGACATTAATTGCACTGCTATTACGACTCAACGTCACCTGGTCACCAAAGGCAGTTACTATAAATGTTGTTGGACTGAAATCGACGACTATAGAATATATATTTCCCTGAACAAACTCACTAGCAAAGAAAACACTTTCAACAACCCGACCTCCAACAATCTTTTCTACAGCCTTGGTTCCATAACCATCAGTATTTCTGATCCTGTAATAATTATTGGCATCTTGCTTTAAGTTTATCGTAATAATTCCTCCAAGAGGATGTTTTTTCACAGGTTCAAAATCCACCTTAAACGCTCCTGTATCCGTCGCGGATATATTCTGCCCAATTTTTAAACCAATATTATCTCCTGTTACCACCTTGGCCCTTTGCCCTACGCTATCATACACAAACCGACCGGTGCCTCCGGCTGTCCACGTATCCGTCACTGTATATGCACCGATCGTATCCGTGCTAAAATCATCGAAAAATAACGATGCTGGTGGTGGCTGAACGTCAGACCGTACCTCGATGTTGTCATAATAGGCATCTTGTTGACTTGTCGTAATTTCAAACGCACTAACGTTAATGGCACTACCATTACCACTCAAGGTCACCTGATCACCAAAGGCCCTCACCGTCATCGTTGTAGGACTAAAATTAACAACTATAGAATATTTAGTCCCCTGTATATACTCACTGGCAAAAAAGACTCTTTCAACAACCCGTCTTCCAACTACTTTTTCAACACTCCTTGGACCATAACCGTCAGTATTACTAATTCTGTAATAATTACCAGCATCTTGATTTAAACTTATCATAAGACCGCCACCAGCCGGATATTTCTTCACAGGTTCAAAATCCATTTTAAACGTTCCTGTATCCGTCGCGGGTATACTCTGCCCGATTTTTAAACCAATATTATCTCCTGTTACCACTTTGGCCCTTTGCCCGGTGCTATCATACACAAACCGACCGGTGCCTCCGGCTGTCCACGTATCTGTCACTGTATATGCTCCGGTCGTGTCCGTACTGAAATCATCAAAGAACAATTGTGGATTACCGACCACATCATTAACCGTAATGGTAATTTCTTCAAAAACCATATCCACACCATCACTCACCTCAAAACGCACTCCATCATACACCCCTGACTGATCAAAATTTGGCGTCCAACTAAATATCTGCGTAGCGGAATTAAAACTTGCTCCATCGGGAAGAGACAATGCTGCATACGTCAATGGTTCGCCATCATCATCCGTGGCGGTTACCGTAAAACTTAATGTTTCCCCTTCATCCACCACCTTATTGCCAATAGTATTTAATACAGGAGGATTATTAGGCTGAATGTCAGATCGCACCTCGATATTATCATAATAAGCATCTTGCTGACTTGTCGTAATTTCAAACGCACTAACATTAATGGCGCTGCCATTACCACTCAAGGTCACCTGATCACCAAAGGCCCTCACCGTCATCGTTGTAGGATTAAAATTGACAACTATAGAATATTTAGCCCCCTGTATATACTCACTAGCAAAAAAGACTCTTTCAACAACCCGTCTTCCAACTACTTTTTCAACACTCCTTGGACCATACCCGTCGGTATTACTAATCCTGTAATAATGATCGGCATCTTGCCTTAAATTTATCATAAGGCCTCCACCAGCCGGATATTTCTTCACAGGTTCAAAATCCACCTTAAACGTTCCTGTATCCGTCGCGGGTATACTCTGCCCGATTCTTAAACCAATATTATCCCCTGTTAACACTTGACTTCTTTGCCCTGCACCATCATACACAAATCGACCGGTTCCTCCTGATGTCCACGTATCCGTCACCGTGTACGATCCTGTCGTATCCGTACTAAAGTCATCAAAGAACAATTGTGGATTACCGACCACATCATTAACCGTAATGGTGATTTCTTTAAAATCTATATCCTTTCCATCACTCACCTCAAAACGTACTCCATCATACACCCCTGACTGATCAAAACCTGGCGTCCAACTAAATATCTGCGTAGCGGAATTAAAACTTGCTCCATCGGGAAGAGACAAAGCTGTATACGTTAATGGCTCTCCATCAACATCGGTGGCTGTTACTATAAAACTTAGTGTTTGTCCTTCATCCACCGATTTATTTTCAATAGGATTTACTACCGGGGAATTATTTGGGAGCTCATAAACAAAAATATCAGCATTCCCGTTTCTAAAATCTTCCCACACAATACGTCTTGTGTCGATGGCCGGATTCTGTTGTAATGAAGGTTCCGTCGTCACAAATTGAGTTGTGTCATTGGCTATATTGTAAACATAAATATCTCCATTTCCATTTCGGAAATCTTTCCAAACAACATAATTCTTGGCGACAACAGGTCTAAGCCCTTTTTGACCATTGGATAAAATGGTCTTTTCAACACCCGTTGTAATGTCGTAAAGAATAATACTAGATGTCTCATTAAGCGTCCTTTCCCACACAATCCAATCACCGGAAATATCCGCATTCCAATCCACCAGGCTGTTCTGTGTAATTCGCTTTTCTCCACCCGTTGAAATAGCATACATATAAATATCCGAATTTCCGTTTCGAGAATCTTCCCAAACGATTTTATCGCCCGATATAGCCGGTCTTAATTGATTTACCAAAGAATTCGTAATTTTCTTCTCTATACCAATTGTGACATCATAAAGGTAAATATCCCAATTGCTATCACGCAGATCTTGCCAAACAATTTTATTACCTGAAATATCTGGTTTAGTTTGAACGGCTGAATTGCTTGTAATTTGCTGTTCCACACCCGTGGTTATATCATACAGAAAAATATCTGCATCCACGTTGCGCCAATCTTCCCAAACAATCAAATCACCTGAAATAGAAACATTAACTTGTTCTTTAAGATCTGTTGTAATTTGCTTTTCCTGGCCTGTAGAAAAATCATAAAGAAAAACATTCGCATTAAAATTTCTAAAATCAATCCACGCAACTCTTTGCCCCGAAATCACGGGAAACTCTTGAGTAAAAATATTTGTTGTAATTTGCTGAACACCCGGGTTGCGTATCCAGGTCTTTACTTCAACAATATCTTCAAACTCTCTCGCAGTTGAATCTGTGGCAACCAGCCGCAGTAAAAATTGCCCCACACCTACTTCATTTAAACCCCACGCACCTAAAGAACCATCATCTATGGGAGTGGTCACCACCGGCCCAATTGGAAACCAATTCCCCAACTTATTTAAATTTCTATAAGATAATTGATAGTGTTGAAATGCATCTCCTGTGGCTGCCCCATCGATAAGTATTGAACTATTTTCATTTGATATTTCTATTTGAACCCCAGAATTAGGATAATTAATTTTAGCTTTAAGCACAGAGTTAATATTAAGAGCTTGTTCCGCATTAATGCGGCCATAACCGGAATTAAAATCAAAACCCGGACTATCAATGTCATCCGCTGAAACACGAAGAACCTGGCTAATATCATCATTTGTAAAAGTTGGTTGATGTGCTGCAATCAAGGCTGCAAGTCCGGTAACATGAGGTGCTGCCATTGATGTTCCGGATTTAAATCCATACTTATCTGCCAGGGTTGTTGACAAAACGCTTCTTCCAGGAGCTGCTACGATGACCGATCCTCCAAAATTTGAAAAACTGGCTTTATTATCATTTGAATCTGAAGCCGCTACCGTTATGGTTTCACTCATATTTTGAGGACTCTTTAAAGATACGTCTACCGCCTCATTTCCAGCTGAAAAAACGACCACCACACCTGAATTATATGCAGCCTTTACAGCAGCTTCCGCCACAGGGTTGCTGGGGCATATTTCTTTGCATCCCCAGCTATTATTAATTACCTCTGCTCCATTCTTTACGGCATAAAAAATACCCTCAGCTAAATCGGAAGTGAACCCTGTTCCTGCATCAGAAAACCCCTTAACCGGCATAATCGTAGCCTGTGGCGCGACACCAATCACACCTATACCATTATTACCAACAGCGGCAATTGTTCCTGCGACATGACTCCCATGAGAATGCTTATCCATAGGATCGTTATCATCATTTCCAAAATCCCATCCGTGAACATCATCGATATGCCCATTCTCATCATCATCAATACCATTCGTTTCTTTGTCATTATCATCGCTGTCTATTCCCGTCTCACCTGTATTCGTCCAAATATTTGCAGCTAAATCTTCGTGCAAATAATTTACCCCTGTATCCACTACAGCGACAAAGACACCCTGCCCCTGATTAACATCCCAAGCCATTTCGGTCTGAATCTTTTCCA
The DNA here is from genome assembly GCA_029261055.1 of Candidatus Omnitrophota bacterium. Lineage (GTDB taxonomy): Bacteria > Omnitrophota > Gorgyraeia > Zapsychrales > Zapsychraceae > JAJDCA01. The sequence goes on from JAJDCA010000051.1 coordinate 55,686, forward strand.
ATCCCCATAAATTCCTGTCAAGAAACCTTGGATCATTAGGAAGAAAGGCTGGCGTCATCAGATAATCCGGCTGAGCATATTCGACATGCGGATCGCTTTGATAATGCTGACAAATTTTTTCAATATCACTCTCTTCAGGTACTTCAAAAACATACACGTTAGATAAATCCGGCAGGGCAGGGCCATCGACAGCGCCTAACAAATGGGGTTGAATCTTAAAATTTGCTTTTTGTAACTGACTTTCTATTTTGTTTTTAGCCTGGCTGGTTGACAGCTTGTCCCGTTTGACAAATAAACTTCGTGCATTCTTTACTTTATAATGTTGATTAAGATTATCGATAGAAGTACTGTGATCGTTGAAAGCATTTTGAAATTTTTGGCGGTTACTTAAAAGACAATGGGCACAGGTTCGCAAAGCCTCCCTTCCATCACTTTTAAATTTTACAATAAAGCGACCTTTAGCAAAATTTGTGTCAGGCTTTTTTGATATTGCTTGCTGTGCGTTTAATGTCGTAATAAACAATAATCCCAAAGCAATCCCCAACACGGTAAATACTTTTTTCATGACTATTCTCCTTCTTTATATTTGAGTATATTCTGGAAATGATTTTAACTGCTTAGTACACAGGAATATACACGCCTAAAAGAAAATGTCAACAAGACATACCCTCTCTTACACCCCCAAACATAGACATCAACTAATTTAATAAATTAAGGTAGATCCAATTGTTTCAAAACCAACTTCATGGACTGCAGAAATTCTGCGGGAGGGACATAACCGGTGACGCGGGCTTCATCGACTTCTTGGCCGTTGGCATCTAGAAATACAATAATCGGCAGACCGAAGATACCATATTGTTCGAGCACTTTCTGGACTTCCGGGGCCATCATATCTGTAGCATCAACGCGTAAACGTACAAAATTTTCCAATTCCTTAGCCACTGTGGGGTGTGTAAGGACAAAGTTTTCTAATTCATGACAGGTAATGCACCAATCGGCATAAAAATCAATGACAACAGGTTCATTATTCTTTTGAGCCTTAGCTAATTCTTGAACCCGATAAGGCGCCCAAACAAGATGTTCTTTTTTAGTAAAAAATGAAGAAATAATCGAAATCCCAATAATCACCATGGCTAAACCAAACAACCATTTTAAACGAACGAATATAACTCTTTCTTTACCAGAAGCTTCCACAAATCCAAGATATAAACCTCCAAGAATGAGAGAAACAGGAAGAACCCAGTCAATCCAGTCAGGCCGAAAGGCAATGGCCAGATAAAAACAACCAAAACCGACTAAAAGTACTCCAAAAAGATGCTCTACCCATATCAACCATCCGCCGGCCTTAGGTAATTTTTGCAAAAGCCCGGAAAATGTGCCTAAAATAAGGTATGGAAGACCTAAGCCTATCGAAAATACAAAAAATGATAAAAATCCAAAAAGAATCTGTCCCCTACTCGCTACCGAAGCTAAAAGCGCAATGACGGGTGGGCCAATGCAAGGGGCTGCAAATACACCAACAAACATGCCTGAAAAAAATAACCCCCAATAATTCGTTTTTCTCGCCTTCCCCAAACGCTGCAACAATGCCGATGGCACCTGCAATTGATAAACGCCAAACATCGAAAGAGCCAGTCCAAACATCAAAAATGATACCGCCACGACAACCCATTTATTCTGTAAAATCCCTCCGAATAAAGCGCCCGTCATGGCAGCAATGACACCAAGAGAACTATACATCACGGCCATGCCTAAAACATAGACCAATGCTTTTTGAAAAGAGGCCGCCACCTTATCTTCTTCGCCATCTTTCTTTTTAAAAAGTGAAGCTGTCACCGATAACATAGGATATACACAAGGCGTGAGATTTACAGCTAACCCGGCGAGAAAAAACGTGAGAAAATGAATAAAATAATTAAATAAATCCAACTACTGCTCCATAACTAATTAATACGGACAATGTCGTCCGTGGTGACCATAGTGTCTTCGAGGATGATAACTGTAATGCTGGCTGTGATAATAATGCCGCTGCTCTTCCTTAATATATTCTTGCCTGACCCGGTCAGCTTCAACCTTTAATTCCAACATCTTTTCTTTAGTAATATCTCTACTATCATGGGCCAATTCTATTTCTTGAATCCGCTCTTGATACCAATACTTAGAACCGACGCCTTTGTACTGAAGAGCCGCGCATCCGACTGTGAATAGACAGATTATCAAAAAGAAGAGTTTTTTCAACATAATTTCCACCTTAATTTCTATGAAACTCTACTTTATATAACACAAATAAAGCCTTACATATTCACAAAGTCCTTAATGATTCGTTAATTTATCGTAATTGCCCCATCCCTCAACTGCTCTTCACTGAAAATACCATCCTTCAAACCCGAATTATATCGCACATTCGTAAAACTCATCATGGTTTCACCACCGACCTTGAGATCCTTGATCAAAGAGCGTGTCACCGTGGCATATCCCTGTATGCGCCGAATTTCCTGAACTTCAATAAGACGCATTAATAAATTTTCGTCATCATAAAATTCAACCTTAACAGGGATAAGATCGCGTTCACGAATCCATGAAAGATAATATTTAAAATCAACACGGCCTGCGTCTTTCGGAATGCTCTTAATTAAATAATGTCCTGTTCCATTAAATTCCACCAACTCATGTTCATCCTCATCAACATCACGCCCCGAGATATCTTCATACGAAAAATGTGCCCCAAGAAAATTTAGACGTTTATCCCGAGGATCAATGCGGTGCACAAGGTCTAAAATCGGTACATACAACCATCGTTCATCCTCGGCGTTTATATGTTTCCATACCATATAAGAAACACCGCTGAAAAATCTTGGCTCAGAAAATTGAATAAAAAATTTCTGATCCCCTCGATCATTGACATTTTTTCTAAAGATTTTAAATTCAAAATCCTGGTCTATGGAATAAGGACCTAATGTCGTCATCTTGACATCACAAACTGCATCCTGTCCTCCATAAAATACAACCACGTTAGACCTACGCATAATATCTTCAGCCTTTATTTCTAAACCATTAAGTTCTGTTATGAAAAAACATAAAAGCATCAATAATATGACAAGAATTGCCCCAGGCAATTTTCGTAGTACCAATAAAAAATGATGCCCTTCAACAGAATGCCAATGCATGCTCATAATATTTTTCATGTCACACCTCCTTTCTTATTTAGAGAAGTAAAGTTGTAGAGAATCAAGAGGCAAAAAAAAAGAAAAATCGATTTACTTAAACTTCTTATTTCTCTACCTCTCTGCCTCTTGCCTCTTACTTCTTTGCATCTTGCTTCTTGCCTCTCTACTTCTTGATTCTCTGCTTCTTACCTCTCACTTCTCTCCTTCTCGCATCAATACGACGGCACAACAAACGTCAATTCCAAAAACCTTGGTCTAACCACATCGACAAAATCACTAAATCGCATCTTGATAATTTCTCTATGCGTACCGGCATTAAAGGCGATCTCGTCATGATCCTGAAGACTTTTGGCCACCACGACCTCCATGCTATACAAAGAACCAAACGGCGGCATAGCCCCAATTTCACAATCCGGAAACATCCGCGCAAAATCATCTTCCGTCGCCAACTCAATCCTATCAATGCCTGTACTCCTTCTTAGTAAACCAAAATCTACTCTGCATGCGGCCGGTAATACAACCATGGTAAGTTTATCGTCCATCTTCACCATGACCGTCTTTACAAATTCCTTACCAGATATATGAGTCGACTGCGCAATTTCCTGTGCCGTATAAGCCGTCGAGTGGCTCAACACGACATACTTGACGTAACGCTCATCCAAATAATGTTTTAATCGTTTAATAGGCATGATGTCCTCCTTTCTTTTCTTTATCCATAACCCTAAACTACATATATCAAGTGTGCGTAGTTAAGTAAATTGGATGGTGTACGCAGGTATGTAGGGGGAAGTACTTATGTGTGGTGTACCAGAATGATCTCTAAGCGTGAACTTTAATTTTTCGAGGAATAAGTTGATAGCCCATAGCATGCATAATGGCATTAATACTTTCGAATCTTGGGTTTCCTTTTACTGAAAGTGCTTTTTGTAAACCATTACGAGTTAAATCTGTCTTTTTTGCAATAAGGCTTATGCCTTTTGCACGAATAACTCTACGTAGTGAAGAAAGCAATGCCCCTATATCACCATCTTTGGCGTACTCATCAAAAATGATAGTAATATATTCATCAATTTCTTCAGGGTGCTTGACGAAATATTCTTCTTCAATTTCTCCGAAAGTTCTGTATTGTCTTTTTTTCTTAATCATTTTCTTTACAATCCTTCCAATATAATTTTGCTTTTTTAATATCACTCTTTTGGCTACCCTTATCTCCTCCGCATAATAAAATTACGACATTTTCCGAATCTTCACCATAATAAACTCTATAACCAGGACCAAAAAATATCCTCAACTCACTTACGCCATTCCCAACAGTGGAATGGTCACCAAAATTCCCCTGCTCTACCCGTGCGATGCGAGCCAATATTCTCTTTCGCCCTACAGCATTCCGTAATCTGTTTACCCAAGTTGTAAAAGGCTCATATCCTTTTTCATCAGCATAAATAACTACATTTTTACATCTCAAATTCTTTACCACACTACGACCCTTCTATTTAAATAATACCATACGCATACTCTAGTATGCAATATTTTATTTACACGATAAACTCTTTACTAATGAGGATAATATTTGGGGAATTTAGGGAATGGGGAAAATTTTGTAATGCACCTAATTCAAACGCGACACATTATACTCTTCATTTTCTTCATTACGAGGTACAAGGCCTAAGAGGGGTAAAATACTATTAATCGGCGTAAAATCCATAAACACCGGTGAAAACACAACACCATCCTCGAGCAAGGGCTCCAACTGCGCAGGGTCAAATTGAATGTCCACCCCGCTACCCCCTCGATTGAGGTCGATTTCGTTCATGTCGATACCACCGACCATTGAATCATCGACATCATCTTTATCTTCTTTGAAAATATGATTACTTAGCCAACTTTCCCTACCCTTCAAAACAGCATCAGCAAATTCCCGAGAAAATTCTGCAGGTTTTTTTGACTGGGTAATCGCGGCATTTACCAAAACAGCATTAAACCCCATTTCCATAGCTTCTTGCGCATGTTCAGGGGAACTTATGCCTGCCTCAGCAATTAATTGAATATCAGGTCGAATCCCTCTAGACCAAATCATAATATTTTTTATTAATTTTTTACCCTCTTCTGTTCCCAATCCACCACCTGAGCCTGGTTGTGTGCCTTCGATACGCAACCCAACGACTTGTTTTAATTCTAGTATTTCGTTTAACATTTTTTTAGACATTGTTTTTCCAATTAAGGGGAAAATCTTAATATCCTTATTAAGATTAACCAACACTTTAACAGCATCAATGATGTCATTATTTTTTGTCATTAGATTGTCATCTCTAATTTCAAGTTTAAGGTAAGGCGTTTGTACTAATTGGACTCCTAGCGCTGCCATTATTATAGCTTCCTCTTGGTTTTGAACTCTACTAGTGTTAACCATCGTGATAAATTCTTTTGTTTCACCTAACCGCAACAATTCTTTATGCGTTGATTCTATATAAGGAACCCGCACATCTTCTGGCAATGTATTTAAACTCCCTGATTTACCTAACTTAGAAAACCCTGCATTACTTTTAAATTTAGTATCTTGTAATATTTTTTTTGCCTCTTTAAAAGATGTTGTTTTTTTTAATTCTCTGACATCTCCTGGAAGAAAAATAAATACTTGGGACCCAGATTCTAAAACAATATCGCGCGAAACGTTTGGAGAAAGTGTAGCAATACAAGTAGCATCAGAACAATTGTCATTACGCATATGCGTTATTGCCGTTGGAGAAATTAAAGGAAATAACTCCACCCCATTAATAACAAACCGAGTATAATTTTGAACTTCGACTACCTCTACATCAATAGTTTCCGCTGATTCAAGCTCAATTTCTCTCATGAGCCACTCTCTAATTTGGCCTTTATAATACTTAACTCCGTTATAATCACTAAAATTCCTCAAACCTCCCCAAAAACCTCCAAACTTTAACCCGATAAATGTTTCACTTACAGATGCTTCTAACTTTACTACTTTAGAGAAAGCCTTAGCTATTTCTGTTGCAACATTTAGATAATGCTTAAGAAGCTCTTTTTTCTTTTCCTTACTTACTCCCCCAAAAGGCAACATTTTCAAGGATATTGCCACGCCACCGTATAAATGAGATGTCCTATCTAATTCATATACCATGTCTCGCATTATCGTTTCACGCAAAGACATCTCAGGCGCATTTTCCTCTTCCTTCTTTCTGACCATCGCCTTATCAAAATACTTTCCTAAATCATCCCAATCTATTTCTTCAGTATTGTTTATAATTAAATCTTTTCCTAATTGCGGAATCTCAGAATTTAATTTTTCATATGTTTTTGAAGAAAATGTTGATCCTTCAACCATGAGGACCACTTTTCTATTTTGCTCAGCACGTTTACGCAGTCTTTCTTGCCTTGTCTCCTCATTGACATGAAATAATACTTCCACGTCTGGTTCAATATTATTATTTAAATAAGCCGATGTCTCTACGCCTACGAAAAAAGCAATCTTTCTATCCCACATTTCTGTCTTCACAATTTTATTAAAAGGAGCATCCCGATCATTCAAAAATATTTCGTAACCCTCTCCAGCAACCGAGTTATCAGTAAGAGAATAGATAATATCTTTTTTAAAAAATCTTTTTAACAATATATCTTCTACAAATGTCTTAATAAAAGTTTTCTTACCTGTACCGCTTAAACCTGCAATTCTAATAAATAACGCTCTTTTTTCATTATGCGAAGCTAATTTTTTATCAATTATGTCCAAAAGCTCTTTGCTTCCCTCAAATACATTTTTGGATTTAACATACCCTTTTTTAATCTTTTCTTCAAAAGTCATCGTCGAAGCATCCACCTCATCTTTCTTCGGTGTTACACTCATCGCAAAGTCAAAGGTAGCGCCTACAATTGAATTTTCAATTTGTGTTGGATTAAAAGCTGGGGTGAATCGCATGGCAGCATCTTTGAATCCCCCTGAGAAATACTTCCTCGGGATGACTTCCTGGCTTAATGTATCGTACTCTTCCTTAATATAATCAAACACCCCTGTCTTAAACGCTTGCATGTATCGATCATAAATTTGATTGTTAACCGTCTTGTCTTCAATCGCAACACCAGCGACTTTGTTTTGGTCAACGTAGACTTGGAAAAGGATACTTCCTTTGATGGTTTCTTTGTACCATTTGGCGAGGATCAGGGAATGGTACATCTGTCGTAGTGATGCGAAATTTTGGCCTTCGTTGACTTCGCGTTCGATTTCGGGAAGGATGATTTCGCGAATGATTTCGGTGGAATCCCCTCGCAACTGATCTTCACCGAAGGTTGCTCGGGGCTCGGCGTTGGAATTATTATTGTTCAACGCCTCGTAATCTTCCTCCAACATCACTTTCAGCCGACTGTTAACGATGTACACCGTATTCTCATGCTCATACACCGTTGCACTCTCCGGCATGATCCAAACTTTGTTAAAGGTGTTCACTGGGATTTCTGTCACCCCATATTCTTTCTCGGCTCGTTCATAGACCCTCGCCCAAAATTTTTCCCCCAACTCTTCCTCCGGATACATCAAACTCGCTGTGAGTTGTTTCAACAAATAATCTTGCGCTAATAAATCACGCCCCAAGGCGGTCTTGCCTAATTCTTCGGGAATAATTCGGTCTGGCTCATATGGCGATAAATTCACCCACAAATCATCCTTCGGCGTGGTCATGGCGGCTAGAAAATATCGGACAAGCTTTTCTGATTCTTTTTCAATTTCTTCCTGAGATTTATCCGAATGCCCACTATCAACAATAAAATTAAATCGAAACGGTTCATTTGGATGGATGGTCATGCCTTTAAGAAGTACCGGAACAAACGCAGGACTGGGCGGCACCATAGCTCCTGGAACAGGCAGATTCAACAAACTTATACCTGCCTGTCCGGCAGGCAGGCTCTGAGAAAAGCTTGGTGGCAGAATCGTACAAAACGCAAAATATACAGACAAAATGCAAGAAAATACCGAATAACCAAAGCTTTTACGCTTTTTTTGATAATACGTCCACATAATAATAATCTTTTTCTATTAATTAATAAGGAAAAGCGGTTTCTTTAATAACTATAATGGAAGTATAACATGCAGGAAATAATCGGCAAGAATGTGTAAAATTTAAATATTCTATAACTTAATTCATTTCAAATATTTACAGCTTAACCAAAAAAAAATCTAAAATTTTTCTTAATACTGCGCAATGACACATCAAAATTACTAACAAATATCCACAAGGCTTTTATCAACAATATCCGTTCCCGGCTTACCTAATAGATAGCCCTGACCAGCATCGATGCCGAGTTCTATCAATTTTTTCAACTCTTCCTCTTTTTCAATCCCTTCAGCAATAGTGATGATACCATTCATTTCACTAAAATATTTTATAGCCTTAACAATACTTTGCCGCAATTCACTCGTATGAATATCACGCACCAAATGCATATCAATTTTGACAAATTCAGGATGAGATTCTGCAATGGTATCTAAACTCGCATAACCGGAACCCACATCATCAATAGCAATCTGAAGACCTAATTTTTTATATTCATTAAGATTTTCAAAGAATACAGAATAATTTCTAATGGCTGTTCGTTCTGTAATTTCCAAGACCATACTTTTAAATGGAATAAGCCCTTTAGCTACATAGGTCTCGTTAAATTGTCCATTTTCGATAATATATGGCGTACAGTTAAGAAATAATTTTCCACCTTTCTGAGATTCCCTCCATCGTGTAATCGCCTTTTGCCAGCACACCATTTCCAAATCATAATACATCCCAAAATTTAGGGCCACCTTAAATAAAAATTCAGGATTGTTTAATCGGCCATCTTTTGGCGGCCGACTAAGCCCTTCCACACCTATCATCTCAGATGACTTTAATGAAAAAATAGGTTGAAAAAAAGGAGTAATCTTTTCTTCCTGAATAATTGCCCTTAACTCAGATAATAGAGCTTCCTTATCTTGGGGTTCATACCTTTCAAACTGCCCTCGCCTCAATACCGTATCAATACGCGCCAGCAATTCTTCATGCTCAAAAGGTTTGGTAATATAATCATCCGCCCCCACATATAAACCTTCAATCTTATCGGCAGGCTGTATCATGGCTGTCAAAAAAATAATGGGTATATTGTATAGCTGCCTGTCCTCTCTGATTTTTCGACAAATTTCAATACCTTCCATATCCGGTAAATTCCGATCAAGCAAAATCAAATCCGGATTTTCTCTCACCTTCACAAGGGCATCTGCCCCGGTATGAACCATATCCACTTCATATTGCCCCGCCTCTAACAGCATCGCGGTTAACCGCGCTGATTCCACTTCATCTTCGACAATCAAAATACGTTTTTGATGCATAACAAACTCCTTGTATTATGTTCTTTCTGAAATTTTTGACCTATCTAATTCAGCTTTGGGAAGCTCAAAAGAAAAGGTTGTCCCTTTCCCCAATTCACTTTCAACCTGCACGCTGCCCCCATGCAGTTCAATCAGGAATTTCGTAATGTTCAATCCCAACCCTGTGCCCCTCACACCAGGACCGTGCGTCCGATTTAATTGTTGAAATTTCTGAAAAAGTTTTGATATATCTTCCTTGGCAATACCCGGACCTGTGTCTCGGACAGAAAAAACAACACTTTCTTGATTCTCTTGTCCCAATATAAAAATATCTTTATGCTCTGGCGTAAACTTGACAGCATTACTTATAAAATTAGATAAAATTTGTGAAAACCGAAGACGATCGACGTGCATCATAATTATTGGACTTGAATACTGCATGTGTAATTGAATATTTTTCGTATGTGCCTTCAAAGCCCATCCCTTACATAATTCTTCAATAACCTGAACAATATTCACTTTTTCGGTATTCAGCGTAAACTTTCCAGCCTCATGTTTAGCGACATCAAGAATATCATTGATCAACAATGTAAGCCTATTAATATTATTATTGGCCGTCGTCATAATTTCTTTTTGTTTATCATTCATAGGGCCTGCCACTTCCGTTGAAAGCACTGTCAACGCTTGCTTAGTAATGGATAGAGGCGTTCGTAATTCATGGGATACCGTTGATGTAATTTCATCCTTCACAGCCAAAGCCCTCTTTAAATCATCCTCCGCTTTTTTGCGTTGTGTAATATCCCTCAAATAAGTCGTAAACATAATTTCGTCTTCTAATGGAATACGTACCACGACTAATTCTGCAGGAAATTCATACCCTCCTGCCCGCATCGCCTTAATTTCAATACGCTTCCCAAGGATATCTCCTTTACCGGTAGCCATATACTTTGTTAACTCTTTCTGAAAAAGTTCCCGTGACGTCTCTGGAAGTATGGTATGCGCCATATCTTGGTCAATAATTTCATCACGGTTGTACCCAAACGTTTTTTCAGCGGCAGGATTAAATTCTACAATCTTTCCCCTGTGATCCATTGTAATAATACAATCTAAAGAAGCTTCAAACATCGCATGCTTACGGGCTTCGCTTTCGGAAATCGCATGTTCAAATTGCTTTTTTTCGGTAATATCATCTTTAACAGCAAGAAAATGAGTGATATTATTCTTGGCATCCCGAATAGGTGAAATCGTAGCAGACTCCCAAAAAAGCTCACCATTTTTCTTTTTATTATGAAATTCCCCTCGCCAATTATTACCTGCCAGAATGGTATCCCACAAATTCTGATATTGCTCCTGAGACATTTCACCAGATTTCAAAACCCGGGGATTTTTACCCACCACTTCTTCCTCACGATATCCTGTTACTTGTGTAAAACGAGGATTGATATATTCAATCTTTCCATCCCGATCTGTAATCTGGACAATACTCGAACTCTGTTCAATGGCACGTGAAAATTTACGCAGCTGCTCTTCCATCTTTTTCCGTTCTGTAATATCCTTAGCGCTAAATAGTATTCCTTCCAATTTCCCTTTTTTATCTTTTAAAATAGTGATAGAAGAAAGAACCGGTATCAAGACCCCATCCTTTGTTTTCAAATCTGTTTCTAATTCACGCATAGACTCCAACTGCATTAATTTTTGCAACCGTGGGCCTTTAAAAATCAACATCTCATCTGAAAGAATTTTATAAATCGGTTGTCCCAACAACTCGTTTTCGGTATATCCTAATAATTCCCATGTTGAAGGATTAACCGTAAGCATTTTTCCATCGGCATCTAAAACAATCAATGCATCAATCATATTCTTTATAATGTTATCAATGTAATCTCTGGATTTAATCAATTCATCGCGAAAAATTTTTAAATCTTTTGTCATCTTATTAAAAGAACTTGATAGCTCTCCAATCTCATCTTTAGATTTCACCTCAACCAATCGCGTAAGATCTCCTTCCGCAATTTTCTGAGTCGCCTCAACTAAAGAATTAATCGGACGCGTAATCCCCCGGCCAAGTAAAACACCAATCATAATCGCAAACAAAATCGTAATGATCGCGACAACCAAAATGGCCTTGCGCACTAAATCCTGAGCAGCTCTCGTAGGTAGCGTTGAAATACTGACCATAAGCATGGCAACCTTTTCTTTATCGAGGTTTAACAAAGGGATAGATTTCGTCACGACACTCCCCTTTGAGACATCAAGATTTTCCCTAAATGAAATTTTCTGGGGAAGCGTTGTTACACTTGAAGTATTATGCAAAAAGAGACTAACATCTACCCCGCTTATTTCTTTCATATTCAAAAGAAAGGAGCGGTCGATTGATCTGCAGAGCACAAGATATCCTAACCGTGTGCCATCTCCCATATCAATAGGCTGCATGACTTCAATCATCAGACGATTTTCCAACACTTCTAATTCAGTTACAGCTTGATTTGATTGTAGTATTGTTTGAAAAAAAGACGTCCGGGAAAAATCATCGCCTACTTTATATGCGGTATGTTGTTCTGCTTTCACAATCCCTGTACTATCAAAAATCAAAAGTCCATCTACCTTATAAAGCTCTTCTTTTCTAACTAACAGCGCGTTAATATTTTCAAAATCACCTAAACTCAAATCCACCTGCAAATCCGAATCGGACGCAAGAATTTTCCCAAAAGAAAAAAGACTCTCTTGAGAATCTTTAATTAACCGTTGAACCAAAGCAATAGAATGATCTGCTTTGGCCACAAGCTCAGATTCTAATCGTTTACTCATAATTTGAATCGCCAAGGCCGTTACAATCATAATAGGCACAAGGACCATCAAAACAAGAGTAGCAATAAACCTTCCTTGTAAACTTAATTTAAAGTGTCTAAACATTTTTTATTTTAGAAGTTATCCCAAAATCTCTATTTCTGATAGCGGGTGACGCGGCCAATTCAGCGAGCGGGAGGATCCACACTGGGCGGAGGGGCCCGCGAGCGATTGGACGCGACAGGACCCGCGACACCATAGAGGTTTTGGGATAACTTCTAGTACTCTTCAAAAAATATTGCCCTTAACACTACTTTTATGGCATCACGCGAGGTTTGAAATTCCTCAGAATTGACCCCTACCATATTATTAACTGCCCGAAAAAACATCTTTAATTTTTTGGATACCTCAAAATCGATGGCCCGGACATACGGATCTAAGACGAGGTACTCGACATAGGCCTTTTTGATTTTCGGCACCATTTGTTGTCTATTCGACACAGCGTCAAGACAAACACTTAAATGACTTTCAATGGAATAAACTATAAATTGCTGAATGATTCTTACAACATAAGTTTTATTGCCTTCAATAATCCCCTTATTTAAATCTGCATTAATATCTACACCATATATCTGATTAATCTCTGATGTTAGTGGAGACAATAATTGCATAGCATTGGTAATTTTTTCATATTTATTTTTTTCAACGGCCATTAACATCCGTTCAAAAACCTTGGACACATCCACCTTCACAGCATCATGAATATCTGCACTACACGTCTTTAGCGGACATACAAATCCCATAAACACAAAACATAAAACCGCGGCTTTAATGATAATCTGTCTGTATTTTTTCAAATGACCAACCTAATGAACTTTTTGGACAATCTCTTAATCAAAACTCTACCGTTCCACTAAGGGTAAACCCATCATTATCCAGCTCTGTAATATCCTCTTCTTTTTGAATAAAATACTCTGCCTTCAAAAGAAAATGTTCATGCGGCCTGGCATTGACGCCAAAACCGTATTGTGAACGACGGAAAGTCCCATCAGAAAGCGTAACGTCTGTAGCTGATGACGCCCTCAACTTAAGGATAACCTCTTTAAACAATGGGGCATCTTTTGTTAAAGTGTACAAAACATCGATGGTTCCCCCATTGCGATCCAAAGATTCCAAAGAGGCCCCCCCATCTAAATCTTCTTTGCTAAAATACCAATACGCCCTAAGATCAAGTTTTTTATACACATAACTCGTATCTACGCCATAAGCAGTAAGATCTGCATCATACCGACGAGCATCCGTCGTGGCAAAACTTGTATCGGTATTCCGACGCAAAGCTCCTTTGGCAAAGCTAAAACCAAAATTCAAATTTTCTATCCAAGGGAAAACACCTAAACGTGTTGTAAACATTCTATTGGAATCATGATCAAGGCTATTTGACCGCGATGCACCAACATTGTCACTCATTTCAAAACTCGTTGGGCCATTCCCAACGGAAAACAAATAATTAATACCAAAGTTCTCTGCGATGTCCCATTCTCCTTCAGCCATCACCCCAACCTCATTGACATGAGCCGGAACCACTTCCGCTGCTACTGGGGATAAAAGATTAAAATTATTTAAAGCAGAAAACCATTCTTCATTATGAATACCAAATGGCCACCAATACCGGCCTCCTACAAAGCGTAAACTGGGGGCCTCATCTTTAACCTCTACGGGTGCCCACATAATTTTACTCTCTGTAATCACAGGGTCACGGGCATTACCAACAAAATGAACCTCAAACGACCCTGATAAATTTTGTGTCAATTCACTCCCGATAAAAAGAGCTGTGTCATTTTTAAACCCAGATTCATGTTTACCCGAACGGGTACTTGTACCAGAAATAAGAATTTGGGAAGTTTCTCCCGGAGCACTCCCCTGTTCCTTATCTAAATCGGCATATGTCACAGTTGAATACCCATGCAGAAAAAAGAAACTGGATTGATCGGCATAATTACCGCTTGGGGTTTCTCGTTTAAGTTTATCTTTCGTCGTTGCCAGTTGAGCCCCCTTTTCAGGAAGATTAATCTTGGCCTTATGCAAAAAATCCTTAAGGAAACTTTTTTTTGCCTCAGAGGGCTCCTTTGCCATGACGTCTGTTTTTGATGCGTCTACGAATTCTTTTTTTACCGTCAAGACTTCAAATTTTTGTTGAAGATCCACAACCGTACTATTAAATTCGGTTTCTCGTGTTTTTGCCTCTTCACGAAGCCCTTGAATCTCCTGCTGTTGTTGCTGCACTAACTGTCGCAAGGATTGCATCTCAACCTTGAGATCACTTAAATCATCCGCTTTAAGTCCCATTGGGAACAAACACATCCCAATAGCGACAATAAAAAATACTTTCATTTTTCGCATTTTTTCTCCTTGAGTTAGAAAAATGTTATTAGAAATAAATATAATTAGTATTCTATTTTAAATAAAAATATTAAAGCATTTCCATAATCGCTTTAACCAAATTTTCCGCACCTGTCGCGACATCGCTGATGGAGGCTGGGAGCATATAACATGGGGTGGTTACGAGTTTGTACTTTTGATCAACAACTATGCCGCCATGGGACGTATTTTCTGTGCTTGCGCCCATCTTTTGAAAAACAGCATTTACCTTTTCATCCTGGCCAAAGGTAATTTTCACATCTCCTAATAATTTTCCAAGAATGACTGGAGCAATGCACAAAGCACCGATAGGTTTATTGTGTTCGACCATAGCCCGCACGGCACGCTCGACATCAGCATTAACGGACATATTTTCACCATCCACGCCAAAGGTTGATAAATTTAACGCGGCTCCGAACCCTCCAGGAAGAATCAAGGCATCAAATTGCGTAGCATCATATTCACTTAATGGTTTGATATCCCCACGCGCAATACGCGCAGACTCGCGCAAAACATTGCGTGTTTCATCCATTTTTTCCCCGGTCAAAAAATCAATCACCTGATACTGATCAATATCCGGTGCAAAACACTGATACTTGCTGCCAGCTCGATCGATGGCCAAAAGTGTTAACACTGATTCATGAATCTCCGCCCCATCCTTATTGCCGCATCCTGATAAAACAATACCAAAGTTTAATATTTGTTTGCGCATATCTTTTTTTCCTTAATTTTTCTTATATGCCATAGGTACAAATTTAACGGGTAACTTATCTTCTTTATCTTCTTTAACTTCTTTAATCAACTTCAAATACTTTGATGTTTTCAGGTATCCCATCTGAACTTTATTAACTCTTTCAAGCTTCACTTTAGCTTTTTGATATTTTTTTTTCTGATACAATTCCACGGCTTGCTTGTACATAAAATGTAATTGTGTTTTGTTTTCTTTCGCTTGATCACGTCTTTTACGTTTCATCTCTTTTGTCTGCAACTTTTTAATACGCTTACGATATTCTTTGTAATCCTTCCTGAAGAGCTTAACGTCTTCCTTAATCTCACCCTCGATAATCTTCAAATATTTTTGTGCAATTTGTAAATCATTTTTTACGGATATAATTTCTTCATACTTTTCCTTAGCCAAAACATACAATTCTTTTTCATAAAATTCTTTTGCATCCTGATCCGTTAGTTTTGTTTTTTCCCACAGTTTCTTTAATCGATTCAAGACTTCCCGATGTAGCTTTCGTTTGGACTGATGGGCCAATAATTTGGCTTTTAATTCTTTGATTTCGTCGGGATTTAGATCATACG
Organism: Candidatus Omnitrophota bacterium; assembly: GCA_029261055.1. Taxonomy (GTDB): domain Bacteria; phylum Omnitrophota; class Gorgyraeia; order Zapsychrales; family Zapsychraceae; genus JAJDCA01. Next base: position 71,712 of record JAJDCA010000051.1, read on the forward strand.
CCTGAGCGGTTACCCGTAAATACGGGCCGTGGGCCGTGTAATCTAAATTTGCGAGATCATCTGTGAAATCTGTAAAATCGTACCCCGCCTCTACCTGGGCAAAGTCACCTACATCATGGGCTGCGCCCAACCGTAATCCTTGTTTATAATCTTTGGCTTCCTCTTGTCGCAACAGCCGGTACTCGCCTTTAATAATCCAATCATTGGCTACTTGATAACCTAATCCAGTGATCATCAGCCAGGTATTTGTTGTTGTGGCGTCCAGACCACTAACGTCTTCCTTTTTGATGCGATATGCAAATTTTTCCATTATCTGCCATTTATCATTGAGGTCATAAATTCCTTCAAAACTAATCACATGCGCGCTTTCTTTTTCGACACTGGCAGTGTCAATCTGACTTGCCGGGCCATCATCTTCCAAATAAGTGTAGCGGCCAAGCATGTTGAATCGATCTAAAGAAATAGGACGATACGCACCACCAAGTGCAATTTCTTTGTAACCAGCCTTTTTTGCGCTACTGTCTTCGTCGGTGGCCTTTGATATCTCTCCCTTAAAAAAGAGGGTGGTATTTTCATTCGGATGACTTTCTATTTGATGGTACAGCAAATACTGATTTTCATCCGTATCGCCTTCGTCCACGCGATATTCGATCTTGCTGGTGGATTTGAGTTTGACTAATTTTGTTTTTTTATCTTGGTCAACATAATTTAGCCCCATATTGAATGATTGACGATTCAAATCGCTGCCGTCATGTTTTTGAACTTTTCCACGCTCGTATCCGCCGCTGACTTCCAACTTTTCACCTAACCGGCCAATGAGATTGTAAATGTTGGATTGACTTGTTTCGTCAGCATCTTGCTTGGCTTGTTGTGTGAGGTTGGCTTCGATATTTTTTTGATCCTGGCCCATTGTGATTCCGTAAATTTGATCAATAATATTTTCCGTCTTATTATTCGTGAACATGCGCTGGCTGGTTAATGCTAATCGTTCATTAATTATTTCTTTGGCTCCGATTCTGAGAATACTGCTGAGCTCTCCACCGTGATCTTCCATGCCGATGCTGGTTTGAATTTGCCTATTCTTATCAATTTCAAGTTCGGCACCGACATTCATGGATTGGCCGAAACCGCCTTCGTGTTTGTTCAGCAAACTATAATCACTTGTGAGGGTCACTTTTTCTTTGGCCTTCACGCTGGCCCCTACACTTGTCCCCCAACCTTCACTACCTACCGATTCCTTGACGTTGACTTTTACGTGATCATTCACTTGGGCCTCGATTTCAACGCTGGTCTGATGACTGATATCCCCATGCAATGTTATCTGTTGTTCGACAGCCACATCGACTTTTTTATTTAAAGGATACTCGGCACGCACAGCAATCGTATCCTCATCGGTATTGGTTTCGCTTTCGAATTGGGACTTTACCTGTTCGACGCTTTGGTGTTTGTATTCACCGATTAATTTGATGGATTTTTGAGAAATTGATGATATTGGGCGACCACCGGTCGCCCCTACAGGAATTTCGGTTTGTACTTGTACGAGGGTGGTGGTTGTTTTGGATGCGCCTACTTGTAATTGTGTTTGTAAATTGCCGTTATCAATTAATTTTTGAATATCTGTGCGTACGGTTATTTGTGTTTTTTCGTCTAATTCATATTCTAGCGCAATTCCCATCAATTCTTTGCCTTGCTGGGAATCCGTACCTCTGGATGAAAAGCCTTGATCAATCCATTTGTAATACCCGTGCGTGTCAATTTTATTAAATAATCGCATGTCTGTGCGGATGCCATAAGCTTTGCCGTGAGTATTATCGCTTGTTGTAAGGTCTGTAAAACTTAATCCACCGTCGGTTGATATAAAACTACCGCTGGACTGGGACTGGCTTTCGGCGTATTCGAAGGTAATGCTCCCATCTTGTATGGACGCAAGCTCATCCTGTGTTGATGTAAAATCATCCTGTATGGACGTAAAACCATCCTGTGTGGATGCATCATCCTGTGTGGACACATCATCCTGTACGGGCACCTCGCGCCGTGCCCCTACATTAAAAGTTACATCCACCCCCTTTAATTCGTATGCTTGATCTATTTGATTGTCTTGCACATATGTTCCACCGACGCGTATTTTGTCACCTACAGCCTGACTCACCCTTAAACCGACACTGGCTTCATTTACTTTGTCGATGACTTCATATTCATAATCTGCCACCACATATACCGGATTACCGTCTAATAAACTATTGCCAATGATCGATCCTGAGTCTACCATTCGCTGCACACTTTTTAAAAATAATATCCGTCCCTGCTCATAATCAATTTGATAATCACTTTCTTCATTTAACAAAATCTTCTTAAGCACCAATCCTGTGATCTTATCCCGTAGTTCCACTTCAATTTGCTCACTACCTTCAATCACATCTTGATGTTTCAAATAATACAAGGATCCACCTGTGGATAAAAATTCATTGTGCGCCGCCCGTTGCTTAGCCGTTGCACCAAACACTAAAACTTTTGTTTTCGACATGCCATCTTTGCTTGTTGCTAAACTTTGATAATCTACCTTCCCGCCATACATACTTCGGCTAAACTGGGTTAATTCTGTTTCATCAAAATCAATGGTATAATTCCCCCACAATGCTTCAGACTTATCCCACTCAATCATCAAATACAAATTCCCCTGAGTGTTGGCTGCCTTGTAATCAATTGTCGAATTGTCGCCGTACACAGGATAATATTTGTCCGGATCAAGATTACGAAACAACTCCTTCTTATCACGATCGCTGTCATAACTCGACGTGATCAAATATTTCCCAAGAATTTTACCCTCTAAATAATACGCAAACTTACCCTCACTCCAGAATCCTTTATTAAATTGATCGCCAGCCTCCAATGCCTCCAAATTGCCGTTGGTGAAGGTGTATCCTGATTCCAAATCGCCAAGGGCAACGAAGAAGATATCCGATGGTTTACGCCCATCATTCCCATGGGTGTCAACTCCAGACACACCTTGGAGGTCTTCTGTATAAAGGCTCACCCCAAATTGCACCTTGTAAAATCCTCCCGGACGCACATCGACCACCACCGCCTTTTTGCCCGAAATCTCCGCCCCCACCGGTAAGGTGCGTTCATCCAATCGAAACACATGACGCCCTTCTATCAGACCCGGCACATTGAACCTTCCATGTTTGTCGGTTCTAATGATTACGCCATCTGCAGTGACGATGCGGATATTAGATAAATCAATAGATGAACCGACACTAGCGTCGCCCCCTACAGTATTAACTTTCCCAATCACCGTCCCTAAATTAAAGAGGGCATCGGGAACTACATCTACCGTCACGACACTACGATTCGATAACACAGCGCCGTTATTGTCTTTTATCAAAGCCGTATTTTCATACTTTCCATAGGTCACGCCGCTGCCTACGACTAATTGATATATTAATGTCTTTGTCTCCCCTACCGCGATATTGTTTACCGCAAAAATCAATGTACGCGTCCCTGTTGGCGTGATGGCTACCCCATCTAAAGTCGCACGATTATCCACATACTTAAATCCCGCTGGAATTCGATCTTCCAAACCTAAGTTCGTTACCGTTGCACTTGAACTATTGACCATCGTCACGGTGTAGGTCACAATATCACCCACCACCACATCCTTTTTGTTTGCGATCTTTGTCACCACAATTAAATTTGGATCCATCGGATGATCCATTTCGATCACTACGCCACTCACTGTAAATTGTTCCCCCTTTGATCCTGTGACAATCGTTCGACTAGGAAAACTGCTGCCATTTGAAGGATAATTAAAATTATCTGCAGTCACAGTGATGTAAAAATTGGCATTGATCGTAAAAAAACTGTAAAACCCATCAGCTCCCGTTTCAACAGGATTAACATCAGTCGCTGCGATCTCTACGCCGGGTGTTGTAAGAGTTCCGTCTGAATTAAACAATGTAACGGTCGCGCCATTGATAGGGGTATTCGTCACACTATCAAATATCACCCCAAACGGGTCAGTTAAGGTCACACTCATCATGTCGCTGGCCACATCATCGACCGTGACAAATAAATCATTATTCCCCTTTTTTAACGCGGTCGTTAATGTCACCGAATAGTTACCACTACCATCCACTGTGCCGCTGCCAACCGTTGTTAACACACCATCGGTGTCTTTAGATTTGATCTCAATACTCTGCGATGCAAGACCCTTTCCTACGATAATTGGTAAACTGGATATTAATTTTACACCGGCGGAATGGGATGTGATCGTTGGCACCTGGTCGGTTGTTGGGCTCGCCGCAACAGTCACACTAACCCCCAGGCCCTGTCTACCGTTTACAAACGGCGTTATAATATTAGCGCCGGCTGCCAGACTACCCGTTAACTCCGCAGTAAAATTCCCACTGCTATCGGTCGTGATGCTGCCGACTTGTGTCCCATCTTTGTCTTTTAAAATAACGGTCGAATTGGCAGCGGATACACCAACAATGGTTGGTGTCTGCCCGACAGTTTTACTATCTCCCGGTGTATTTACCGTGTAATTCGCATCACCAAAAAACCAGTCAATCCCATTATTACCTGTATCCGCGCATCCCGTACACGTCACGGTATTCGTATTAACATCCCCATCTTCAACATCCAAGAAACTTACGGCTTGTACCCCGTTGGGGAATGTAAAATCCCATTTTGATCCTCCAGATGAAGAGCGTAATGTAATCAAATTTCCGGCCGTTCCTGTTAGCGTAAGTGTATTATTTACCGCCTGCGTTGTACCAGCGGTAAATGTGATAGCCTTGTTTGATGTCGTGGAACTTAAATTATAAAACGTAGTTGATCCTGTGATGGTATTCGTCGTGGTGGTATCAAAAATCACCGTGCCTGCACGGGCCGTAAACGTATCGGAATTCGACCAGCTCTTGGCGGCATTGATTTGATAATTATTCGTATTGTCCGCATCAAGGGTTCCGCCTGTGAGCGTAAAATTGCCATCCACATCCAGATTCCCATCTAATGTGTACGTACTCCCGCTAGCACTATCGTTAATGGTTAAATCATTGTAAGGGTCGATGGCCGTAAGCAATTTGGTTGTAACGGCGTTGCCTGTGTACACCACCGTCCCGCCTGAATTGGTCCACGTCCCGGCATTTACAACAATATCATTGGTTGTATCATCCGATTCAATTTCAAGCGTCCCGCTGGATATCGTTACCGTGTCGCCACCCGCATCTCCAAACGTCACAACCCCTGTCCCCGTTTTCAATGTCCCGCCGTTAATTGTGGTCGTCCCATCAATCGAAAATATATTATCCGCCGCATCAAACGTTCCGGCTGATACAATAAAATTCCCAGATACTGTTTCACCCGCCCCAAGATTAAACGTCCCACCACCATTAATAGTTAGATTTTGATAAACATAATTTTTAACCGTGTAAGGCCCTGCCGCGCCATCATAAAGAACAGTTGAACTCGCATCTAAAGTCTGCACTCCTGACACCGTAGTAGCCTCTCCCCCTTCCAACTGCAACGTCCCACTCGCATTCACCGTAAAATCATCCACCACCGTTAAATTATTTCCATTCAAATCCAAAGACCCAGACGTAATCACCAAATCCTGCGCCGCATCAACAAACGTCAAATTATCCCCCAGCACAACCGCGGTTCCGACTGTCTTGTTAATTGTCCACGTCCCTGTAGGCAAAACGCCTCCAGCGTCTGCATAATTTTGCGTGTTGCCTCCAGAAAATGTTACTGGAGAATCTCCCCCATCAAATGTTGCCGCTATAGAAACATCACCCAAGGCGTTTAATATTCCTGTTTTAACTGCTCCGTCCGTCAATGTTGTGGTTCCACTAACAATGATCGTGTCTCCTGCATCAATCGTCAAATTCCTACCAGGGGCATTAATTGTAAAATTATTTACCGTTAGGCTCACATTAACATCAAATGTTTTATTTTGCGTCCCAATGAATGCTAAAGTTCCTGTATCCTCATTAAATGTCCCACTAGATACCGTAAAACTACCAGTATCGATCGTTAATGTATTTGCCCCCATCGTCAATGTCCCCCCTGACAGAGTAAAATCATCAGACACATGAGATGCTGTCATGGTTACTGTATGGGAATCGATGGTAGTTGTGTCGCTTGCGCCTGGATAATCTACGCCCGCTGTACACGCCGCCGCACAGAGACCACCCCATGTCGTTCCAATATTCCAATCCCCACTGGCCGCATCATTAAACGCCGCTGCGTGCACCTTCGACGTTAAGCCAAAAACACATAAGGTTAAAAATACAACGCTCAACAAAATTTTATAAATTATTCTTTTCATTTTTTCAGCCAGTTCAATGGCATGGGATGGGTTAACTAATACTGACTAGGATACAGCTGCTAATTTATACTTTTCAGAGCCAATGAATAAAGTTTTTATCGACGAGAAGAAAATGATTAACATGTTCTTAAAATGTGTAGAATTCATAACCTCATGAATCTCCTCAGGGCAAGCCTCGGGGAATTAGACCCTTTTGGAATTTCTTTAAAGCTAGAAATTCCTTATTAAAAATAATTGGGTTAGCCTTGGAGGCTAATAATATTTATTATATAAAATATATTCTCTAAAATATATTAATTTTCCGTTTAATTTTGGTAAATGTTTAGCGTTCTGGGTTATCGGAGAGCATTAAAAGCAAAGGATTATTTTTAAGCAGGACGTTGAAAGCCCAAGCAGCCGGTTTCCATGCGTTCAGCATGGAATGCGCAGGGCTTTCGTCGAGTGATGTGAGCCCGCATGTAGGCGATCATCAAAAGTATACCAAATCTAATCATGTATGGCCTTAGAGGGAAAATCACAAAAAAATGGATTTACAACTTGATTTGACGCGCATGATATAATATTTCTCACCAATTAACATTAACCTATGAAAAGGTA
>JAJDCA010000052.1 GCA_029261055.1 Candidatus Omnitrophota bacterium
TACCTTTTCATAGGTTAATGTTAATTGGTGAGAAATATTATATCATGCGCGTCAAATCAAGTTGTAAATCCATTTTTTTGTGATTTTCCCTCTAAGGCCATACATGATTAGATTTGGTATACTTTTGATGATCGCCTACAAATATGGCGAAACGAAGTAAACAATTAGAGTTAAAAGAAGCTAATCTATCTTTTGAGCAAATGAAAAAAGCTATACGCAAAATTGACCGAAGACTAAAGGATTTGGGAGCTTTTGATATAGAATCCATTTGCGAGAGATGTGATCCAAAAATAAGTACTTTAAAAAATTCGCTCGACGCACTTTTAGTATCAGTTTTTGGAAAGGATACGGTTGAATATAAAAGATATCGGTATGATGTAACAAAGCTAGATACAGCATCGATAAATTGTATGTATTCTACCCCAATAGACGAAGTTAAGAGGGGCCTTGTTCAGGGAAAAGAAAGATCAATGGAAAACCTTAAAGAAATAAAAAGAGGTTTTCTAGAAGAGTTAGAGGATTCTGGACGTGATTCAGGAGGTAAAACTCTAAAGGCATATGAAGGGTTAGAGCTGCATCCAGCTGTTGAACGTGCTGTAGGAAAGCTTTTCAAAGATGGGCATTATGCTAATGCAATAGAGGATGCTGTGAAAGTTTTGAATAACCTTGTTAGATTGAACAGTGGCTTTGAAGATAAAGATGGATCTTCTCTTATGGAACATGTTTTTAGTCCAAAAAAACCAATTTTAAAATTTAATGATCTTAAAGATCAATCGGATAGTGATGAACAAAAAGGGTACATGATGATGTTTTCAGGAGCTGTGGCTGGTCTCAGAAATCCACGGGCACATAAAATTATCGAGGATGATCCAGAAAGAGCACTAGAGTTTATTGCTTTTATAAGCTTACTTGCTAAGCTAGCAGATAAGGCTGAGAAAATACAAGGCCGATTCTAATCACGCTAGGATTTATAACAAAACAGTCAATCTAAACAGGGGATTTGATAGGTGTTAAGCCTTTGAATCTATATATTTTCAATAGTATCTGTAGTATCAAGCATCAAAAAATAGACAATAAATACTATTTCTAATATCTTTAGGGGGTCTCTACAGAGGAAGAAGCATTAAATAGGTCGTTGTTTATAGGGATGATATCCTTTAACTTATATATAGTTTCGATAGATTCGAGTATTTGGTTCAAAGTGAAACCCTTTGGGGTCGCCAAATCTCAAATGGTATTTCACACGGCAACTACTTGAAAATTAAAGCAGCTGCCGTGTGAAATGTCCCTTTTTTATAGCAGTAACGCCAACCCCCTTCAATATCATTCAAATCAATCTTTACCTCACTCAATTCAACTTGCTTCGCAAGAAGCGCACTTTTTTTAATAGTCAAAAATAACTTCTGGCACGATGTGAATAAATATTACATACTTGTTATAAATTACGGGAGAGAACAGGCAATTGGGTAACTCTATGGTAAAAGTCCAATCAAATCTTAATGAGAAAAAAACATGATCACGTATATTGAAAAACGGCGGAAGAATTTATTGTGTCGAATATTGTCGGTATTTATTTGTTGGGCATTTATAGCAAGCACCATTATGCCATTACCAAAGGCTGAAGCACAAAGTGTCAACACCGTCCTTAATCTGCCAGCTCCAGGAACAATGATGGGAATAACGCCGACATTCAACCCCGCTATGATTAAGGGCATGACCATCCATCTTGAAAATCCCTTGCAGTTTGATTTCATTGTAGGCACAGGCGATACCGGGTTGGAGGGAGAAGCCCTCAAAGACGAAGCCCTCAAAGACGAAGCCCAAAAGTTGATCAAATATTTCATGGCCGCCCTTACTGTGCCGGAAGAAGACATGTGGGTGACCCATTAGAAGGTATTTGTCAAGTAAAAAAACTTCCCCGTCGATAAAAAACATTAAGTTTTTCTTTCCTTTATGAAACAATTCTTAGTAACGACGTAGAACAAACAATCCAAAACCACGCCTATGATTTCTTAGGTTTTTGAATAACGGATCTGAACCGTTTCAGTCACCCATCAGGATCAAGGCAAAGGTATCAAAGAATCGATATCCCGCCCCTGGACAAAAAGCCCCCAGAAAAGTATTAGTACCATACGGCATCCAAAAGTTAAGGACAATATTTATGGTTTGAGAACCAACCCGACGTGGCTCACCGCATGGGCGGAACAGATTGTTCGTTCAATTTAAAATAAGATTTCCTTTTTAGAGTTAATATTAAAAAATCAAATTTAATGTGAGGCAGATTCCAATCAATCTAATGGGCTAAAAGCCCAACCCACAGTCTGGTTCCCTGCCTCACGGATTAATCATTAGGCAAATAATTTTGAAGGATCAAAATCAACATTGTCACGCATAATAAAATAACAGGCCCTGGAAATTTTATGCCCTAAGGCCTTAACAGCGACGACACGTTTTCGTTTATCTGTTTTACGTTGAAACCATTTTTTTGCTTGCGGGTAGGCGCGTTGCATAAAATTGGCAGCTTCAACATAAGCCCAAGCAAGATATTTATTTCCATTCTTTTTATTGCCTTTACCTTTTGTTTTTCCGTTGGAAGTTTTGTTAGTCGGAACACAACGGCAGTAGGAGGCGTAATCACCCACTGTTTTGAATCGATGGATATTTCCTGTTTCCAACATAATGGTCATGGCTAGAATTTCACCGATTCCCCAGACGGTGAGTAATTTCTTGTATTCTTTTTTCAGGCGAACGACTTTGAGAATTTCTTTTTCAATCAGTGAAATATTCTTATCAAGCTGGGCGATGCTATTACAAATAGCTTGAGCAGACATCGCTTTATGAGGATCAGGAAATTTTTCAGTGATGAGTTGAGGGGATAAGGATTTTCGCTCTGATTGTGAAAGGCTAGACGCTGTCCAGTTCTTGATCATTGAATTTAAACTTAAAGAAAAGCTGGTACGATGTTGAACAAGTTGTATTCTTCGTCGAAAGAGGTCTCTGATAGGACGCTGCTCTTTAGGATAAATATGTCCCGTCGGAAGAATGTTAAGACGTAGCATCTCTGCAAGCCAGAAGGCATCTGATTTGTCATCGGTATTTTTGATGCCTTTATACTGATTTGTAGCAGCGGCATTAGCTAAATTAAGATTGTACCCTTCGTCCATTAATCCATCGACGAGCCAGTACCAATTGAATGTTGCTTCAACAGCAATGCTTTTAATTCTTTTTTGAAAGGGTTTTAATGAATTGATAATTGTGTTAAGGTCGTTATGTATTCTTTGGTTATACACGCGTTCTCCTTTTTGGTTGATGATGCCGATGTAATTGTTTGTTCCGTGCAAGTCAATTCCTACGAAATACTTCATGGCTTCCTCCTTTTTTAAGGTTTATCCTTAATTGGTTAACAACCACTAACATAACCCACAACGGTTATGGGGGGAAGCCTTCTATATGATTATCAACCTCAGTCCGTACGAAGCTGACCGCATAATCTCAGGAAATTTTGGTGATACGGAAATGGGACGGGACCTTTTAGCACAAGATTATTTGCTCAAGCAGCTCACATCTTCTCTCATGCATCCCGAAAATGAATTAGGTGGGGAATTTTGGGATCGTGTGTATGAACGGGCCTACGAAAAGTTCGGCAGCACGGATATTCCTATGAATACGTTTAACAAAATTTGGATTGTGCCGGAGAAGGCCACGGTCTATGAGGAAGGACAAAGGGTGTATGTAGTGGAGAGTGGGTTGGATGTTATGTTAGAGGAGGATTATGCGGCTTTGCAGGAGAACTTAGGAAAAGAGAGCTATGGATTAGACAGGCTTCCTACCGATGATACTCAAATTGTTAACGGCATATCTTCGGAAATAGTTAAAGAAATATTGCTTCCAGAAATTAAACGAGAAGTTAATGAAGGGAAAATCTTCGCAAACCTCCGACAGATTTATAATTCCATGGTGTTGGCGACATGGTACAAGACATCCCTTAAAGATAGCTTGTTAGGTCACGTCTATGCTGATCAGAGCAAGACAGTAGGTGTGAATACACAAGACAAGGAAATCAATGAAAAAATTTGGAAACAGTATGTCAAATCTTTTAAGAAGGGGGCATATGATTATATCAGGGAAGAATATGATTCGAATACGCAGGAGGTTATACCGAGAAGATATTTTTCGGGAGGATTTAAACCCATAATAAAACAAAAACGGATTAACGGAAAAACGGACTTTGCCATGCTATCAGATGGGATAAAACGGATTGTTTCAATTGGCGTTATCGGTTTCGGTGCAATCACTGCATTCAATGCGGATAAGTTTATCGAAGTTAGGAGTGTAATTGCTGCGGAAATAGAACAAACAGAAGATTTGGAAGTATTAAAGAAAAAACTAGACACAATATTTTCGCCTCTTTTTAAGGAAGTATGGAGCTTAAAAGCCGGCAAAAAACGAGTGTTCACTGATAAGGAAAGACTCGCAAAGGTGAAGGAAATGGAGCGTATTGCTATAGAATCAAACAATAAGGATATAATGGAACATGCTCGAGGACATATCACATTTTTAACAAGTAATGAGTATAAGTCGATTAGAAAAAAAGTAGTAAAGATCTCTGATTCCCTAGCACGATTAATACATAAGGATGATGCAATGATGGCGCCACCATTTTCTTATGATGATTTAAAAAGGATTATGGAAGAGATATCAAAGGAATTAAAAAATTATTTTAAAGATATAAGGATAAAAGATGAAAACACTACTAGGTTGACGAAAGATAAATACATAATAATTTTTAATGGGGGGGATGACATAGATAATCATCAAATAATATTGGCGCATTTAAGAAGGAATGGGCTAATAAATATAGCCATTTTAGATAGAGAAAATAGCGGCACATATGCCCAGCATGTGGTTGATGTGATTCACAAATTAAAATTTACGTATGCAATTAAAGGCTACAATGCAGTTAAATATAATGAATATAGTATAGACATAGGCGTGGATAAGGAGAATGAAAGATCTATTCTGCCCGGTTATGATGTGGAAAGCTCTTTAGATTTAATAATAAAGGATGAAAAAAAGCGATATATTCTTTCTGACGATGAAAAGAGGTTTATTGTAGCTGCAATAACAGTAGAACAGGGGTTTGAAAAAGACGCTGTTTCTATTTTAAGGGGTATTGAGAAAGTTCCAGAGTTACAACCAAAAACAGCATTGAGGTTCTATCAAGGTCTGGCACTATTCCGGCACGGTTTTAATCAGGGGCTAGAGAATGCTGTAGACACTTTACAGGAGAGTCTTTATTTTTCAGAGGAGTTACTTCAAAGGTATTTTGGAGATGAAGAGGGAGTTATTAACTCGTTAGAGAAGGAAGGATTTATAAAAGCCTTAAGATTTGCCATTTTGGATGAAGAAAAAGGAGACGAGGCTTTATTAGCCGCTAAACCCACCGGTGGTATCAATTTTGACTCGGCCATGTTAAAGCTCAATGTGAAACGGGATGCAGATGGGGCGATGCTGCCAATGAGCCAGCAGGACTTGGACTTTGGAAAAAATATTATCGGTTTTAAGCCAGTGATTGTAGATATGACCATTATGACCACGCCATTGATCAACCCTTTGATTTTAGGAGATGGAAATACGGAAGGCAGCGATAAGATGGATTTGAGCTGGCAGTATATTTCTCCTGTTTTAATGCTGAGTCAACGGAGTCGATTCAAAATGTGTGCCACGATAATATAGGCTTATTTAACCCGTCAGCATAAGCCAAATAAAATCAGCCAAAAGTCGCGCCCCCGTAACAACATTTGAAAGACATAATTTCTTCCTGTAGAATACCCGCCATGACGGAAAAGACCACCAACGGGAGCGCGGCACGACGCCGAGTATCATCATAGAGGATTTATTTTTAGTATAACAGACCCTCGTTTGTTTCAAATTAAAGAAAATGTAGTATTATATATGAAATCTATTGGAAATTTATGCGATTTATGGTGTTACTATATTCAATCTATAAAGAATTGAGCATATATATACGGAAACTACAAATGAACATAAAAATTAATCCATTTAACCCAAACTCAACGGTTTCTACTAATCTATTTGCAGGGAGAAAAGATCAGATATTACGCGCTATAAGCAAATTGGAGCAAGTTAAAAGTGGGATGCCAGCTATCTTCTTTCTTTCAGGTGATTCATCTGCGAGGAGATTATTTGATGTTCTTGATGTTATGCCGAAAGAAGAAGCAAAAGAATTTCTTATTAAGGGGCACTAGTGTTAATTAATTAATTCTAAAGAATCGTTTGATATGAGAAACTATACAGAGTATAATTTCTTATTTATGGCATAGTTAAGAGATAATATCTTATGGATTCAAAATCACAAAGACGCTCCGAGCGGCGAAAAATTCGTGTACCGATTCTTTGTTGGGAGGCGGATAATGAAAAACGTTTAGGTCGGGGGAAAGAGCTTGCCTGTAAGGATTTAAGTGCAGATGGGATAGGATTTCATTCAGAGAGTATTTATCCTATTGGAACAGTACTTTATTTAGATATTTATTTACCAGGCCAAGCTAGTCCTATTTCTTGTAAAATCAATATTGTGCGCGTCGAAGCGCTTGTGAATAAAGAGGAATATCTCACAGGCGCTATTTTTATGGATATGGCGTTAGATGAAAAATCGCTTATTACGACAGCAATTGGTAAAATGAATCTTTATCAATTGTTAAAAAGCGTTCTTGAAGGAGGGGCTTCAGATTTGCATTTGACGGTTGGTCGCCCACCGATGGTGAGGCGGCATGGGCGGATACTTCCGATGGCCGAAGAAGTGATTGATGATGGACAAGTTGAGGCTATGCTGTATCCTCTTTTAACACAGAATCAAATTGAATTTTTTGAACAAAATAAAGAAATGGATTTTGCTTTTTCACCGAATTTAATTTCACGTTTTCGCGTCAATATGCATTGGCAAAAAGGGTTTGCCGAAGCAGCTCTTCGAAATATTCCGACGGACGTTAAATCTTTTGAGGAATTGGGGCTGCCTGTAGATAAGATACAGAACTTTTGTGAAAAAAAAGCCGGATTGATTTTAATTGCCGGAACAACCGGCTCGGGAAAAACCACTACGATGTCCTCTATGGTGAACTATTTGAATACAACAAAAGAATATGTCGTTATAACCATAGAAGATCCTATTGAGTACACATTTAAAAGTCAGAAGAGCATTGTTAAACAAAGAGAGTTGAAAAGTGATACGCTTACTTATGCTGAGGCGTTAAAGCGCGTATTGCGTCAGGATCCCGATGTCATATGTGTTGGAGAGTTGTTAGATGGCGAGTGTCTTATGTCGGCGATGAGAGCTGCCGAAACAGGGCATCTTGTTATTTCAACAATCCATGCTCCCAGCACAGTTCAGGCGATTGAGCGTGTCATCAATTTTTTTCCACCGGAACATTCTTCTAATATTGCTCAACAACTGTCGTCCTGTCTCATTGGAATTTTGTATCAAGTTTTGGTGCCCAGGCGAAAGGGAGGGCGAGCTTTGGCCACGGAACTTATGATTAACAACAATGCCATGAAAAATTTAATTCGGGAAGGGAAATATTCTTATATGGGCAATGTCTTACAGACAGGACGGGCGTTGGGAATGTATCCATTGAAACACAGCCTAACAGAGTTGTACAAAAAAGGTGAAATTGATGATATGGTTACGGCTGAGTTTATGAATAAAGAGTGCTAATTGGTTTAAGGGTTATGTCACAAGTAATGTTTTATGAGGTGTTCGAGGAAGAAAAGCAAGCCATAGAGACGTTTCTCCCCGGCCATATTCAGGCGCAATATACCGATAAGACTATTCAGGAAAGTCAGGATGTTTTACCTCCGGCTCAAATAATCAGTGTGCGCACCCAATCCTGTATTCCCGTAGATTGGGCTCCTAATATCAAGGCAATTCTCACCCGAAGCCAAGGATATGATCATCTTTTAGCTTTCCAGCAGGAAGCAAAAGGAAATGTTGTTTGTGGGTGTTTGGGAGAATATTGTTCCAGAGCGGTTGCGGAACAGGCTGTTTTGGCCATGCTCTTTCTTTTAAGAAAGATGCCGGCGCAGATACGGCAGTTTCAAAACTTTCAAAGGGATGGGTTGACGGGAAGAGAGAGTTTTGGTAAAAAAGTTCTTGTTATCGGCGTTGGAAATATTGGCACGGAAATTGTCGATATTGTTAAAGGGTTGAGGATGATGGTGAAAGGGGTGGACATTGATCCGCGACTTCCCGAGTTTGAATATGTTTCTTTACCGGAAGGATTAAAATGGGCCGAGGTAGTTTTTTGCGCACTTCCACTGACGGAAGTGACACAAAAATTATTAAATTTTGAGGTTTTAAGCGGTGTTGCAAAAGGGCTTATTTTTATTAATATTTCTCGGGGAGAAATTTCGCCGATTAAGGATTTAGAACATCTTTTAGCAGAAGGAATTTTAGGAGCCATTCATTTAGATGTCTATGATGAAGAAAAAGAGTTGGCAGAACAGCTGCGGAAGACACCGTTGCAGAGGGATCAAGAGCGTATTTCAGATTATGCCCAGCGCGTTTTAAAATTAAGTAAAAAAGAAAATGTTTTATTTACGCCTCACAATGCATTTAATACACAGGAAGCATTAGAAAATAAAGCAAGGCTTAGCGCCGAGTCCGTCGAGAAATTTTTAAAAGAAGGATATTTTCCCCATATGGTTTTGGGAAAATAATAGCAGAAAGGAATGCGATATGTTGAAAATTTATGGAGCTGATTTATCCGCCCCGGCGAATAAGGTGAGGTTTGTGGCCAATGCGCTCGATCTGGAATATGAGTATATTCAGGTTAATATTCGAGGGGGAGAACATCGTACGGAAGAATTTTTAAAATTGAACCCAATTGGAAAAATTCCTGTGATAGATGATGATGGCGTTATTCTTTTCGAAAGTGATGCCATAACCCGTTATCTTGCAGAGAAAAATAAATCGTCTCTTTTTCCTGCAGATCTAAAAAAGAGGGCATCGGTTGATCAATGGATGAGTTTTGTAACCATTCATGTGGGAGGAGCTGTGGGACGCGTTTTGTTTAATCGTGTTTTTGCCCCTTTTGCCAAGGTACCGGTTGATGAACGTTCTATGCAAGATGGGGTAAATTTTTTAGGGAAGTTTTTACCTGTAATTAATCAGCAATTAACGGACAGTTCTTATCTGGCAGGAACGGATTTTTCTTTAGCCGATATTGCGCTTTTGGCGACGTTAGACCCTTGTGAAATTGCGCAAATAGATCTTGCTGTGTATCCACAAATTGTCAAATGGCGAGATGCGTTGAAACAGAAAGATTTTTATACAAAATGTTTTAAAGAATATGGGGAAAAATTAAAGCAGATGAAGGTATAGTTTAGAGTCAGACAAGAAGTTCATTATGAAAACAGCCGTTATCCAATTCAACGCTAAAGATAATAAATCACAAAATGTCGAAAAAGCCGAGCTTTTTGTCAAAGAGGCAATTCGAAAAAAAGCAGAATTTATTTTGCTTCCGGAGGTATTTATTTATCGAGGACGCAAGCAACCATATCAGGTTTCCGAAAACATACCAGGAGAAGGCACGCGGCCGTTGATGGCATTAGCTAAAAAGCATAATGTTTTTATTTTGGCAGGGTCGATTTATGAAAAATGCGGCAGTACACAAGCGCACAATACTTCTGTTATGATTAATAGTCGAGGTGAAATAGCGGCAAAGTATCGCAAAATTCATTTGTTTGATGCCGTTATTGGAAAAAAAAAGATTCAAGAATCCAAACGTTTTGTTGCAGGAAGGAAGTCCGTTACGACTAAAGTCAAAGGATTTCATTTGGGGATGTCAATTTGCTACGATTTGCGGTTTGCCGATTTGTATCAAAAATATGCAGCATCAGGGGCAGACGTTTTATGTATTCCATCAGCATTTACAAAGAAAACGGGTGAGATGCATTGGGAGGTTTTGCTTCGCGCCCGGGCGATTGAAAATCTTTGTTATGTGCTGGCGCCAAATCAAATAGGCATGCATGAGCGAGGAGTCGTTAGCTATGGGCATAGTATGATTATTGATCCATGGGGAAAAATTTTAGCACGAGCTTCCGGGGACAAAGAAGAAATAATATACGCGCATCTGGATAAAAACATAATTAAACAAAAACGAAAATTGCTACCGGCAATACAGAGTTAGGTAGTAATCAGTGATCAGTGATCTGTTGTCAGTGATCAGAAAATTAGGAGAGAAAAATGTCAAAACAAACAATTAGAGTTGCGGTAACTGGCGCTGCCGGAAATATAGGGTATGCCTTATTATTTCGTATTGCTTCGGGCGAGATGTTCGGCCCCGATACGGACGTGCATTTAAATTTGCTAGAATTGGAGGCAGCGCAGTCTGCGTTAAAAGGGGTTGTGATGGAATTAGATGATTGTGCATTTCCTCTTTTAAAATCGATAACCCCAACAGCCGATCTTAATGTTGCTTTCAAAGATGCGGATTGGGCTATATTGGTAGGGAGTGTACCAAGAAAAGCTGGCATGGAGAGAGGCGATCTTTTAAAAATTAATGGAAGTATTTTTATCGAACAGGGAAAGGCGATTTCTGAGAACGCAAAAGTAACATGTAAAGTTTTTGTTGTTGGGAATCCTTGTAATACAAATGCGTATATAGCTAAGGCTTCGGCGCCGAATATTCTTGCCAAAAACTTTTTTGCGATGACAATGTTAGATCAAAATCGTGCGATGGCTCAATTGGCTCAGAAATCCGGCACAGAGGTGGCGGCAGTAAAAAATTGTGCCATATGGGGAAATCATTCAGCCACGCAGTATCCAGATTTTTTTCAAGCAACGATTGACACAAAGCCTGCAACAGAAATCATTACAGATGAAGCCTGGCTAAAAACAGATTTTATTGAAACAGTTCAAAAGCGTGGTGCCGCTATTATTAAAGCCAGAGGTTTGTCTTCTGCCGCTTCTGCTGCAAATGCAGCCGTAGATACAGTAAAGCTTTTAACAACACCAACTCCTGATGGCGAATATTTTTCAGTAGCTGTTTGTTCTGATGGAAGTTACGGGATTGAGGAAGGGTTGATGTTCAGCTATCCTGTTCGTTCCAATGGACAAGATTGGGAAATTGTTCAGGATATTAAGCATAATGATTTTGCTGAAGAAAAAATAAAAGCGACACACCAAGAGCTTTTATCAGAACGCGATGCCGTAAAAGATATGCTTTAATTAAGAGATTGGATGAACAAATTATTTAGCCAATCTCCAACGGGTTTAATTCCCCGCGGCTTGCCTCGTTGTAATGTTTTAAGTCGATACCTCGTGGGCTTGCTCCGAGGTAATTCATTGGTTCGGCAAGCTGAAATACCCTGAGCAAGCGAGTACGTCGAAGGATATGTACTGACCGAATAACAGAATTCCACGGATGTTAATCCGTGGGGCGGTCAGTTTTTAGCCTTAATAGGAAATTACCTGCCTGACGGTAGGCAGGTAAAATTTTCTATCGGCACCAAAAATGTGCCGGAGGTTATTGGCGTGGGTAATTTTCTTGCCAAAAAGCTTGTGTTTCATTTTTTTAAATTGTATACTTATAAAAAATCCACAAATAATTGACAAAAATTTTCGAGCCATAGCTAAGCTTAACTTGAATAAGGAGAAGCACATTGAGTACTAAAATTAAAAACTTCGCAGTAATTATTTCTTGTCTCATATTAACCATAAGCCTTTCCGGTTGCGACATGATATCTTCAATTAAAGAGTATTTTTCAAAATCTGACGAAACCGAACAAATCGGTCAAACGGAAAAAGATTCCAATAAGGGTATTGAGAAAAAGGCTCCGTCAGGAGACGCTCTTGCACAAGTTGGGTCGTGGTCTATCACGAAACAGGAATTTGAAGAGAAGCTTAAAGCTCTTAAGCAAGCTGTGCCGGAGTATGATATCGAAGATCCGGAAGTAAGAAGCCTGGTTTTGGAAGAATTGATCCGTCAGCAACTCTTAATTAATGAGGCTGAAAAAGCAGGCTTTTCGGAACAGAAAGATATTAAAGCCGCTATGGAAGAGTTTCGACGAACGCTTATTGTAAGGGAGTATGTCAATAAGCTCACAAAAGATGTGACTGTTTCTGATTCCGAGGCGAGATTATTTTACAATGAAAAAAAAGATCTCCTTATTGAACCTGTGGAATGGTATGTGAGTGAAATTGTTGTTGCAACAGAGCTAGAGGCGACAGAAATAAAAGCGGAATTACTTAAAGGCAGTGATTTTGCGGCGATAGCTATAGATAAATCAATTAGTCAAAGTGCATCCAACGGAGGCGATTTAGGAATTTTGAAAGAAGAGCCGTTTCCTAAAATGGCCGAGGCTATTTTATCGTTAGATGAGGGGCAAGTAAGCAGCGTATTTAAAGGCCCTGAGGGGCATTACATCGTTAAGCTTAATGAAAAAAAAGGCGGCGAATCAATTGCCTATGAGGATATCAAAGAGGACATCATAAAAAATCAGACAGCATTAAAGCAACAGCAGGAAGTCCTTAATTTTATCGAGAAACTTAGAAATCAGGCAAAAGTAAAAATTAACGAAGAGCTACTTAAATAAGTAAATAAAAATGGACATTACTCCAGAAAATAAAAAACAAATTGCTACTATTCTTTTGGCCGTAGGGATGGGATTAGTTGCCGTTTTTTTAACAAGTCAGCATATAAAAAACAGCATACAAAATCAAACAGCCGTTCTTTCGAGAGAGTATCAGAAGCAAAATAAGAAGAGTCAATCTATCAATCAACAATTGGCAGGCGAGCTTGAGCGTATGCAAAAGGCTATTGGAACACTTAACAAACAGCAGAAGGTTTTGGCGACACAACAAAAAAAAGCATTGGAAGCAAAAAAAGTTGTCAAAAAAAAAGATGTACCTATTCCCGCTTTTTCTGTTAAAACTCCTCCTGGAAAAAGAGCCATCACGGTTATGCTGGAATCGCTGTCTGCGGTGGGGGGGCTTATTAGTTCAGGAGACTATGTTGATGTTATTGCAAAATTAAATCTTCCCAAAGTCGAAGGAGACAAAGATGCCCCAAAAACAGCGACATCGGTACTATTTCAAAATGTACCTGTTTTAGCGGTAGGGACAAAATTTGAGGGAAAAATAACGAACGCAACGTATGCAACCCAACAGAAGTCAAAGATGTTAAATATTACGTTGGCCTTAACTCCGGAAGAAGCTGGATTGTTGGCTTTTGCCCAAGGTAACGGAAAATTAAAATTGGCGTTAAGATCTCCTGTGGAACAAGAAAGATCTTTTTTGAAAGTAGCTTCGTGGGAAACATTGTCAGATTACCTTTTGCACGAACAAGGAACCGAATTAATTATTCCAAAAGGAAAAAAATCTAAGAGCGGCATTATTGATGAAGGAGAAGAAGTCCAGCCTGTTATTCAAATTTTTCGAGGCGGAAGAGAGCTTTAGAAAAAACAACCAACCACTAAGAGATAATAAGCACATATGTCCAACCAGAATAAATTTTTTATCCTAGCCATTCTTATTTTTTTCATTTTAACGCCAGGTGTCTATGCCCTTGATTTAGATTATGGCGAAACATTTGTAGATGTTGATCAAAAAGAAATTTACATGGTCAGGGGAGAACAAACGACCATTGATGTTCAGTCTTTGACAAGAGCGTCAACGACACATCCAAATATAATAGATATTGTTAATGCAGATGAGACAAAAGTTTTGCTTTCTGCCAAAGGTGTTGGGCAGGCAACTTTGTTTATTTGGGAAAAAGAAAAAAAACGAGCAATTAAAGTTTTTGTAGTCAATCAAGATCTTTCAGAACTACAAGACCGTGTCGAACAGCTATTAAAATCTGCGAAGATAGAAGGCATTGCTGTTCAAATTAATGAAAGAGAAGGTAAGGTTGTTTTGTCAGGAGAAGTTCCTGAATATAAAGAGAAAAATTTTGAACAAATTACAGAAGTTTTTGATGATGACATTATTAATTTGGTAGAAACCGAAGAAAGAACTGAGATGATTCGGTTAGATGGGCAAGTAACAGAATTAAGTACGACACTTTCAAAGAGCCTGGGAATTAATTGGTTTTCTGGCGGCTCGGGGTTAGATCTTGAAAATACATCAGGAGGAGGACTTTTAAACCCTTCTTATTCTGAAAGTTTACCAGACTTTGATGGGTCGATAAGCGATTTTTTCAAAATTGGCGATTTTCGAAGAACATCGACATTGGTCGCCCAGGTGAACCTTTTGTTAGAAGAGGGGCGAGGCGAAATTCTTTCTCAGCCTAGCCTTGTTGTGGAAAGCGGCGAAGAGGCCAGCTTTCTTGTTGGTGGGGAGGTTCCTATTCGGACATCGACAGTCAACGAATCGGGATCCACGGAAAATGTAACATTTAAAGAATTTGGGATCGCCTTAGTAGCAACGCCAACGATAAAAAAAGATGAAAAGATTGAAATTTTGTTAAATGTAGAGGTAAGTGATACCGATGATTCCAAAGATTTTGGAAATGATGTTGCTTTTATTACGCGTAGCGCCTCAACACAGTTGTATCTTGATGATGGACAGCCTATTGTGTTGGCAGGACTTATACGTCATAAAGAAGGAGAAAATATTGAAAAGGTTCCGTTTTTAAGCGATATCCCTGTTCTGGGAATACTTTTTCGAAAACGAAAAACGCCTACAGCAAATGAGGATTCGGAGATGGTTATTTCTATAACTCCGCATATTTTACGAAAGGAAAATAACTATTTGCAAAAAAAAGAGGCAGCCAAAAAAGAACCCGCCCCAGCGAAAGGATCTTTAAAAGGATCTCCAAGGGGAGAATATAATATAGCAGCAGTGGTTCCAGAAAATCAAAAAATTTTGGAGAGAAGGCCTCCTTCTTATTTTGGTATTCCGCAGGAGATGGAGCCGTACATTCATATGATACAGAAAAAAATAGCACACGCCATAGAGTATCCGCGAGAAGCCAAGGATTATGGGTGGGAAGGAACCATAAAAGTAGGAGCACTTGTTTTAAGTGACGGTACGTTGGCCATGGCTGCCATTAAAGAATCATCAGGATACGAGATCTTTGATGAGTATGCACTTAATACCGTAAAAAATAGCGCCCCGTATTCTAAATTTCCCACCGATGCAACTCTTCAGGAACTGAATATTACCATACCAATTGTGTACAGTTTAAAAAATAAATAACCAACAATAAAAAAATATGAGCGCTAAAACAATTACAATTTTCAGCAATAAAGGTGGCGTTGGGAAAACTTTTGTTGCTGTTAATTTGGCCACAGCCTTAGCTGCCGCTAAACGTAAGGTTCTTCTTTTGGATCTTGATTTGCAAGCAGGACAAGATATTCCTCGCATGTTAAAGTTGGCGCCACGCAAAGGCATTGTGGATATTTTTTCTCAATTAAAAAATTCGGAAGACCCCATAGAATTTTTTGAGGTCGCCGCCAGACATACCAGTGGGTTTGATTTTTTGCCTGTCGTGACAACGCCCCGGCAGGTTGCGGATATTGACCAAGAACAAATAAAGAAATTCTTAAAAAATGCCAGGGAGGCCTATGAATATATTATTGTCGATGGAGGAAAATCTTTTAATGAATCATTAGTAACTGTTTTAGATCATTCCAATCTTATTCTATTGGTGGCCACACCGGATATTTTAGCTGTGTATCAAATTCGATGGTGTATGGATATTTTACAAAATTTGCAGTTTCCTCTTAAGATGGTACAACTCATATTAAATCGTTCGGAAAGTCGAGGAAGTGTGGCTTGGCAAGATGTTCGATCGGCGCTAACATGTCAAATCTTTGGGCACATTCCATCTGACGGAAAAACTGTCGGGAGTGCATTAAATCAGGGTATCCCGTGTATTTTGGATAGTCCTAAAAGTAAAATTTCGGAATCATTTATAAAAATGGTCAGCATGCTCCGTAAAGAAGAAATTTTTGTATTGCCAACAGAATTCAAAGAACGTGTTCAAACAGCTGAAATAGGGGATTCTGGTCAGTTTCTAAAAAAATTGGGTGATTCGCATAAAGTGCTTCGACACGCTTCAGACAGTCGCTATGGCAATGGCGAAGATGAAATTACCTTGCTTAAAAAAAGGTTACATGAAAAATTAATAGAGAGGTTAAAGCTCGACGGCGTAGCAACAGATAGCCTTAGCGATCCACGCATTATTGTTGAAGTAAAGAAAACTTCGGAATCTATCGTAAGTAATTTATTATTGGAAGAAGTGGGGGGCATGATTACTTCCCATGAAGACAGAGTGCGATTGGTAAAAGATATTGTTAATGAGGTTTTGGGATTAGGTCCATTGGAGGAATTTTTGGCAGACCCAGAGGTTACCGATATTATGGCCAATAATAAAGACGAAATTTATATCGAAAAGAAAGGGAAGCTTGTTTTTACGCAGAGACGATTTGTTTCCAATGAACGCATGCGTGCTATTATTGATCGAATTATTGCGCCATTAGGTCGGCGTATCGACGAGTCAACGCCTATGGTAGATGCTCGGCTACCTGACGGTTCTCGAGTAAATGCAATTATCCCACCCTTATCGTTAGGTGGGCCAATGATTACGATACGTAAATTTGGGGAGGAACGTTTAAGCGCCAAAGACTTAGTAAAGAATAAAACTTTAACCCCGGCCATAGAAAGTTTTTTACAGGCTTGTGTCGTTGCACGGAAAAATATTATTATTTCCGGAGGAACAGGGGCTGGGAAAACGACGTTGCTGAATGTCGTTTCTGAGTTTATTCCCGAAGGGGAACGGATTATTACTATTGAGGATGCTGCGGAGCTTCGCATAAAAAAAAGCCACTGGGCGAGGCTTGAATCACGTCCGATGAACGTGGAAGGAAAGGGTGAAGTCACTGTTCGGGATTTGTTTGTTAATTGTTTGCGTATGCGACCAGATAGAATTGTTATCGGGGAATGTCGCGGGGCAGAGGTTTTAGATATGCTTCAGGCTATGAATACGGGACATGAAGGTTCTTTGACAACGCTTCATGCTAATTCGACCAGAGATGTTTTGACTCGAATGCATTCAATGATATTGTTGAGTGGTATAGAACTTCCAGTCCGCGCCATACATGAAATGATTGCGACCGCCATTGATATTGTCGTTCATATTAATCGTTTTTCTGATGGGACAAGAAAGATTACAGGTATTTCCGAGATTTCGAGTTTGACAGAAGATTTTCAATTAGACCTAAAAGATATTTTTTTGTTTAAACAAACCGGTGTGGGTGAGCATGGTGTTGTTTTAGGCAATTTTCATGCCACAGGATATGTCCCCAAATGTTATGAAGATTTTATGACACGAGGCATAGCGTTGGATAAAAATATTTTTTCGGCATAAGAGATTGTAAAAATAACGGATACATTTTATTACATAGGCAATAATTATTTTTTACAATTTCCTAAGGCGGATCTTCGTCTGAATGAAGATTATCAATAAAACGAAAAATAATATCATTGCCCCAAAAGGCAGAATGGCCAACACTTTTTGGACACGTGCCGTAGGGCTCCTCAATAGAGATTCTCTCCCCACTGACGAAGCACTTATTATTACACGCTGCCAATCTATTCACATGTTTTTTATGCGGTTTGCGATAGATGTTATTTTTGTCGATAAGAAAAATTATGTCGTCGGATTTGTGAAACGGATAAAACCTTTTCGGTTGAGCCCAATTTTTTTTAAAGCGAGCTATGCTATTGAACTTATTGAAGGGGCCATAGCCGCTAAGAATGTTTCTGTTGGAGATGAACTAGAATTAATTAAGTGATCTTACCGTATAGGAAATTATAAGAATTTTCTAGCGGCACTAAAAATACGCCTCAGGTTATTGCTGTAGGCGATTTTCTTGCAACAATGGGTGTTATTCATAAATTTACAAAAGATGTCGTTGATTTTATCCTTGAGCAAAAGAAAACAAATCCTTCTTTAAGCTGCCGAGCTCTAGCCCAATACACAAGCGAAAAGTTTCAAATAAAAGTTTCGAAATCTGCCATTAATACTATTTTTAAAAAAGAAGATTTAAGCAATTCTGTAGGGCGCCCTTCCATCGTTCCAAAATCTGGCGTGGTTAAAAAATTTCAGATTCCTTCCCAGAAGAAAAAACAATTATTTAAAAATATGGAAAAGATTGGTTTTGATTTAGGCGTTAGCAAGGAGCCGGTTTCAATTAACGAAAAAATACCTGCCAAGGAAGAGCCTTCAAAGCCAATAAAAGTTACTGTTAAGAAAAAGAAAACTTTTATAGAGGGGGCTTACTGTGAAGCTGCGGGGCTCGTTATTTTTAAAGCGGCTCAATGGGAGTTAATGGCAACAGATTTTTGGCAGGGTTTATTACAGAAATATGGTAAAGGCACAGCTGGGGCCATTAAAAATGGAGTATACTGTGACATAGGCGTGTGTTTAAGAATTTTAGATATGGCCAGTATAGATAGCGTTACAAAACATAAAAATCATGGCATTTTTATGTTAAATACTTTAGCCAGGCAGGAAGTTCAAAATGATATCAATATTGAGGGTGTTAAAGGAGGGCTTGAAGTAATAAAAAATTTGAGGACCACAGAAAAATTTTTCATGGATTATTTTGATAAATGCAAGCAAGTTTTTCAGAGGGTGACAGCCTTTAAGATTGAATGTGAAGATGGAACGTGTTTGAAAATGGACGCACAAATGCGCACAATCTGGCATGACGAACATCCCGCCGCTTTTTCTCTACCGATTCAAAAAGCCTTGACCGTGTTATCTTGTTCTATAATTAGTAACAATCAACCGATTATAATAGGTGAATTGTTTCATGATGAAAAAAATAGAGGTGATGATGAGGATCGTCTTTTAGAGAGGGCTGTCGCTATTTTTGAGTCTAAATTAGGAAAAAAAATAAGAAAAGTATCAATATTTTGTGGAAAAAACGAAAAAATAGCGGAATTTGTGGAGATTCCAGCCATAAAACGTAATTTTATGATTGGGGTAAGGCCTTCACACAAAATATTTAGGAAAATTGTTGAAAATGGATGGAAGAGCAGTAGAAATATCGTATTAAACGGGTTTTTAAATGAAAATATCTATTTTTCAGAGAATTCAATAGAAATTAATGGGGGGGAATTACGTGTTTTTTCTGTTTGGAAGGAGGGTAATTCAGGGAAAGAACCTGACTTAGCCATTTTGAGCAATTGCCAGAGGGACTCTGGGGTAAATATTGTGACAGAATTTGTTCAGCATTGGCCGTATTCAAGCCACAAAGTCACAAATTCACAGCATCACTTGAAGAATAAAAAATGTTGTGATCAAAGGCCGGGGGATGTGGTGACAGATGGCCTGTCTAAAAATCCTATGGCTAACTTTGATGTTTTCTATGACTTTAGTCAGCACCTCAAAAGGTATTGTGAGAAATATTTTTTTGTTCAACCACAGAGCAATTTTAATCTATCTTATTTAATATCAATGTGTTACAAAATTCCTGGCTATGTGCATGCAACAAAAGAAAAGCTCGTTGTTACCCTGAAGGATATCCATAACACTATTCCTTTAAAAGACTTAGAGTGCATTGGAGAGACAATTAATGAAAGAAATATTTTGGATAATTTTGGGCGAAGAGTATGGATAAATATTGAAAAAAATCGCCCCCCTCACCTTGCCGATTGATAATCTATATGTTATACTTCAGGTATCTATGAGCCACGTAACCGAAAAACTGTGTCAGTTCATAAGATTTAATTTAGGGTATTACGCCGAAAGGTGTTTATTCTTCTACTACGCCATTTTCCTAGCATTAATTGGAGGCAAGGTGGGAGAGCTCCGTTTTTGTGGAGCAATAGAGCCTGTTTTTTTGGGGATACCCAAAAGATACAGGTAAAATCTTCTGTTAAGAGTTGTAAAAAAATTGTTTTAGACGTTATTTTCTTACAATCTCTTAAATGCAAAGGACACTTCGATGGGGCTATTAGGAACATTAAAAAAGAAAAATAATAAAGCTCAAGCATTACTAGAATATGCCGTCATCGTAGCTGTTGTATCAGCAGCGGTTGTTGCTATGAGTACCTACGCATTTCGTGCGGTGCAAGCCACCCAACAGATGATTCAGGAAGAAGCAAGGAATTAGTAAAAAATAATACAATAGTGCTGAGCTGTTAGAGTCGCAGGTTGCGATTTTATTACTGTCAAAGCTCTAAGGAGGGAAAGAATGTTTAAACGAAAAAAATCAAAAAATACCAATAGAAACAAGAAAACAGGACAAAGTACGGTAGAATACGTTATTTTAGTTGCGGCTGTTTTGGTAGTTCTCATTATCTTTTTAAAGCCCGATGGGACGTTTTCTAGCGCATTTAATGCAACCCTGGTTTCAGGAACTAATGGAATGGAAGAAATGGCCAATAGGCTTCAATTTTCCCGACCATAATTAAAAAATCGTTTTCGTTATTTGTAGGAGGAAAAATCCATGTTTAAAAAATTAAAAAAGAATAAAAAAGCACAAAACACGGCAGAATATGCCATATTGATTGCTTTAGTTATTGGTGGTGTTACGGCTATGCAGGTGTATACCCAAAGAGCCTTACAAGCCAAAATCCGTGACGGAGCAGCGTTTTTGACAGGAACAACAAACGCTATCGGTAATACCGCCCAGTATGAACCATACTATTTAACAACTAATTATGAAATCAGCCGGGATGATCTTGACCGACAGGTCTTGACGGATGAAGACACTCGAACGCTTTCAGATTCTCTTCGAAATCGTGCATCAGGCGGTTTTCAGGAATCGACATACAATCAAAAGTTGTTTGGTATGGATAAGGAGTTTGAATAATAAGAAATGTTTTGATAGAGGAGGAATAAGCAATGCTTAAATACCTTAATAATAAAAGAAAAAAAGGGCAGAGTACCCTGGAATATGCGATTTTGATCATCATTATTCTCGGCGCACTTTTGTCTATTCAGGTTTACATTAAACGAAGCGTTCAGGGCGGTTTAAAGAGCTCTTCTGATGACATTGGTGATCAGTTTTCCCCAGGGAACACGAATGCCATAACAACGACACGTGTTAAAAGTACTACGCGAGACACGTTTGTTGACGGCACAACAAGCTCGAAGTTGTTAAAAGACGAAGAAACAATTACGAATATGGAATACAATATTCTTAATGTCGAGGCGGAGTTCTGGGGCGGAGTTTAATAAGAACGTAAGGAAATATTTAGGGTCAAGGGGCAGAGGTAAAGGGTCAAGGCTGATATAGAGCCCTGAGCTGTACCTCTTGCTTCTTGACCCTTTTTAATGTTAGTCGTCAGACATCAGCTATCAGACGTCAGTGTTTTGTTTTTACTGATGACTGACGACTGATGACTGAAATCCAAAGTTTACGAGCGTTAGCGAGGTCTAACTGATATTATGTTAAAACGATTTTATAATAAAAAGGCACAGGCAAATTTTGGGGAGTACCTTTTAACCCTTTTTCTTGTCGTTGGAATGATGACGGGAATGACAATTTATGTCAAAAGGGCTCTTCAGGCGCGGTATTACGATGCCAGAAATACCATGGTACAAACTGTGCGCGATGAGGCGGCAGGATATTACATTGGTGAGGTGCGTACAGAATATGAGCCATACTATGCTAATACTGAAGCGACGGTAGAGAGAGATATTTTATCGAAAACAGAATTGTTTGAAGGCACAAGAGAAAAATCAGCCGGAATTTTTAAAAAGACATTTAATGAAATGACTTCGGTGCAGGTTCTTAGCGAAACGAAACCACCGAAGGATTCAGATTAGAGGATTAAACATGTTAGTTACCCAAAAAGGTCAAACTTTAGTCGAGTACACCCTCGTTGTCGGCATTGTTCTTATTGTATTATTTTCCATGAATACATTGATTCAACGGGGATCCCAGCGTATGATTAAGCTCGTAGCCGACCAGATTGGTAACCAAGAAGATTCCGAACAGGATTTTGATAGTGGGGGGCATCTGATTTCCACCTATTCTTCATCAAGGGTAATGGTAGATAAGAATACAAAGGAAAATGAAGGGATTACAACTTATTTGTTTAATGATACAACCCATACAGAGTCTAATTCTTTGATTAATATGGGCTTTAGGGAAGATTCATAATTGGGCATGATAAATCATGCCCGTACGTACGAGCGGAGAGGCATCTGTAGGGGCATGATTTATCATGCCCAATATTTAGGAGAATAACGATGTTGAGGATAAAGAAGAAAAATGGGCAAAGCGTAATTGAATACATGGTTTTGATTATTGTTGTCATTGGAGCGTTGCTTGCTATGGGGAGTTATGTTAAAAGAGGATTTCAGGGGCGTTGGAAATCTTCGGTAGATGATTTAGGCGATCAGTATGATCCTAGGGTTGCCAATACTGAAATACGGCACACATTAGATATTACAACAAACACGCAGATACAAGTATTTGACACCTTTTCCGAAGGATCGTACACACGAAGGCTGGATGAAACCATTTCAACAGAAAAGAAAGCTGGTTTTATTGAGGTGGGGGAATATTAGGTTAGAAAAAAAAGGAGTTAAGAAGTAAGAGGTAAGAATCAGAGAGGAAAGATACAAAGATGAAAAATAAAATTCAAAAAATAAAAAAGGCAAAGTTTTTTTGTATTAAGAAATTTTGACTTATTAGTTTTGTACTTTTTTGTATTTTGTTTTAATCTCTGCGTCTTGCTTCTCTACACCTTTGCTTCTTTTATTACTTTTAAAATTATGTTCCATTCAACACAAAATACAAAAGGTCAGAGCGCGGTTGAGTTGGCTGTATTCGGGAGTATTTTAATTTTTGTGATTGGAATTATTGTCCGGCAGTCATTGGGGGTTAATTACCAGCAGCATCAAAGTTTTAAGGCCCTCAGGACGGCAATGACGTTGTCTTACAAATATTCAGAAGGATTAGCCCCTCCGATTTTTGAAGTGGAGTGTATGAATCAGGTGATAAAGGGGGATTCGGATATTTGTATGGGGGGAAGGGACGGAACAGCCTCCCGTAATACAGCTAGTGTTGTGATGATTGAAGACCGGTTAGTTGCCGAATCCGGTAAATATGCTGCCGTCGATCGCTCTCCTCAGATTTCTTTTGGATCCGCCTCTCACAGTCGGAACGTCTCTATGCCGGTTGATGGCGGAGAACATTGGAATCTTCCTATTTACGATATTTTTATTAATGGTCAGCAGTTTCCTTTTACGACGGCCGATTTTATTGTTTTCTTTAAGAATACGCCTATTTGGGATTTCTCCTATTTTGCGCTGCCTGTTTTTTACAAAATAGTTGTCAATCAGCGGGAGAATGAGGAGTGGTGCAATGGATTTGCTTTTCTTGAGAACGTACAACCTTTTGGCCGTCCGTGTCCTGGCGGTCGTAGAGAGGCCGATGAACGCTTTGATTTAGACCGTGATGGGACAACGGATGTTCCAAGATACCCGGAGGATGAGAGAATTAATTTTTCCTGGCAGTGGTCTCCGGTGAATCCGGATCAAATTGATGTGGTTGAAGGGAATAATACAGTTTTAGACCTTGATGGAGATTTAAAGGAGGAGAGATTTCTTGGAGGAGAAGGCGGCCCGACCGGCGTATTGGATTTTCAAATGGGAGATATTGATTTTACATATGACAAAAATGATGAACGCGATTTTAAACAAAATAAACCGTGTAAAAGGCTTGGCCGGCAATTTATTTGTCCAAAGCCACGCCCAGGATTGTTGGATGATTTACAGATGTTTACATTTGTAAAGAGTTCAAAAAATTCTTCGGAGAGGGGAACGTATCTTTCTATTGAGGAAGGTAAGCTTTTTCAGAATATACCAGGAAAAGAGGAAAAACAATTTATTCGTAATGTACAAAAACAGGATCAAGTCGACGTTATCCAAAGGGCCATTCAATTAAGTAATAACACAGGGCGGTTTTGTCATCGACTGACGAATAGACCGACGCGTCCGGGCGCCCTTATTGGAGGCCTTCCAACCGGGATATGGAGAGACCTTCCCAACCCCGTTGAAGTGTGTTGTAGAAACGGGACATGCCATGATCGGCTTAAGGAGTATGTGGCCCCAAGTTGTGGTCTTTCAACAACTTCAAATCCTCCGCCTGAAGAATGCAATTGTTACAGTCCGTTGATGGCTAGTCGTACCTGTATGGAAGTAGGACAAAAAAGGCCTGAGGTGGATGAGTCGGTGTATGACACTGAGGAAAAGGACGTGCCTGAGGATGAAGTTGAGGATGAAAAGAGAAGGGCCCTTAGGGAAAGAGAAAGATATGAGTTTGAGGGTAGGTTTCCTCCAAAGATTTTTGTCCGCAGTCGTCCGTATCGTCGGGGAGGCCATAAATGGGCGACGGATGTGAGTGAGGATGAGTATTTGGATGTTAAGTGGAAAGAAGATGAACAAAATTAAAAATTAGGACGTAGAGGTGGAAAATTATGCTGAGAAAAATTAATAAAAATAAAGCCCAGGTAACTCTCGAGTTTTCTTTTTGCATGATTATTATTTTGCTCATGATGTTTAGTTTGATTCGGATTTTTCGTTGGACGGGGATGGATTTAGCGGAGCGAAGAAAAGCGCATGAAAGAGAGTTGGGAAAGATTGTTGGTTTGGTGGAGGATTATGAATTCCCGCGAACAGGACCCTTGAAACAAATTGATCCTTATTTTTTCAAACCGGGTAAATTGGATGCGGTTTGGGAGGGGGATCCAAATATTTACAATAAGGAGACGCGATAAATCGCGTCTGTACGAATATGTACAGATATTTTAATAAATTAAAATCTGCAAAATCAGGTCAAGCTGCGGTCATTTTATTGTTGATCATTGCCGTTGCATTGATTTTTTATGCCGTGACGTTGAATTTTGGAAATGCGACCGAAACCAAAACTTTGACAACGTCATCCGCCAATCAGGGGGCCTCTTTGCTGGCGTCGCAGATGGCTGGATACGGGCAGTCGTTATTTAAGCAAACGCTGGGTGGCGCCGATGGGGATCTTCCAAAGAAATGTGGTGACACAGGTATCCTGAGTGCGATTATTGGGCTTGTTGTGGCGATTGTTATTGTGGTGGCTCTTATGGTTATTACTGCAGGCGCAGCTTCGGCGGTTGCTCCGACACTCCTGCAGGTTATGGCTGGAAAGCTGTTAACTGCAGCTATTATTTCCATGGCCATGGCTGCGGTTAATTTGACTTTGCAAATGGCTGTTATTCAGCCGGGCATTACATCGGCGTGGAGTAAACAATCCAAGGCGGCGCTTTCATTGACAGACCGGTTCGTGGAGACTGGCCTTCGGACAGGGGTTCAGCGGCTTGTGGACGACCCTGTCAACGTGCCTGATTTGCATGATTTGGATCAGGATCGGTTTTGGGGCATTGACGGAGCAACGGGGGAGCCTAATGACACTATTTCCCGGTATTCGGTGTATTACGAAAACAGATTGAATGATGTGAAAAAGCTGGATACTGCAAATTTTAATGAATTTTTTGAAGGGGTGGAAGATTTTCTGTACCAGACTGGGGCTGGAGATGATTGGGGCGTTCTCGATCCTGTGCCGGATTGCGCGGACAGACCGGATCATCCTTGCTGTAATGACCCTAGGCCGTCACAGTGTAATCCCTGCTGTGTGCCGGCGGAAACGTTGAGCTCAGGTGGCCTTGTTCAAAGGCCGTTTTGTTGTGACTG
Organism: Candidatus Omnitrophota bacterium; assembly: GCA_029261055.1. GTDB lineage: Bacteria > Omnitrophota > Gorgyraeia > Zapsychrales > Zapsychraceae > JAJDCA01. The sequence continues at coordinate 25,710 of JAJDCA010000052.1, forward strand.
CATCGCGAATGGGACGTGTACAGATCTTGAGGATCAATGTGGTGTTTCTACAACTTGTCGAGCAGAAAGTCCGTATGGTGACACCAACGTTGTGAATAATAGTCATTACAAGCATGTGTACGACCCGCTTTATCAGGATAAAGACAATGATTTTGTGTCATTTCTCGAGCGTCTTGGCGTGGATGATGAGCATCAAAAATATTACAGGGATTTAGACGATCCCGGTGCTGTGTGGCAAAGTTCAGAGCTTAATGGACAGGAAGGGTTTCGGTGGCAGGATACGGACGGGGAAGAAATGGAATTTAGTAAGATGAAAGGCGTGTATCCTTTGTTTCATAAAGTGGATGGTTGGGCTTGGGACTTGAGTACCTTAGATTTTAATAATGTAGATGAACATTGTTTTTGGGTGGATGAAAATTATGACAGTACATGCGCCAGGGCTTTTTCTCAAACGTTACCGGATGAGCTTTTGGTTCCTCTACGGTTACCGCGAGATCCGGATGATTTGGCGTACAATAAAAATCCTTACGTAGACAGCGTCAATGACAATATTCCCGGAAATCCTCCTTTGGCGTCGGATAGAATTTATGTGCCGGAGACGATTGTGGCCGCTTCTAATGAATGTGCCATGAATGCTCTCGTCCCCGTGGCAGATCCGGATATTGGTATTTGGAAAAAGGGGATGGATCATTACTGTACTGAAGGAGATATTTCCACACCGCTTGAATGGCCGTATTCACAAGGGTGTCCAAAACATAGCAGTTGTTTATCTATTCCAAATGATCCAACTTCTCCAATGACAGATTGCCAATGTGGGGAATCTAATGTTGGGTCAGGTGCGGAATTTACAGAAGATGCGTTAGATGATATTTACAATGGGTTGCGGGAATTTGCGATATTTTCGAAGAAGATGATTGAGCTGGATACGGATACTTCCAGAGATATCGAAATCTGGTATCCATATTGGGAAGATTTGCTGGTGTCGGGATTACGGCGTGACGGAACGGCGAGAGTACACGGAGAAGACTGTTTAGATTGTGACGGCACAGATGGGTTGCTTGTTCGGGTGCATAAAGAAATTGACAAGGTTAGTCAGCGGCTTGCGGCATGGGAATTTAGGAGTTATGAAGGAGAGAGTTGCGAAGATGCCTGGTGTGTTCCCAAAGGTGCCGACAATACCAGGTGTTCTTTAGTTCATCCGGAAGAAAAAGCGACATTTGGACGAGGGGCAATGGATGATGTTATTAATTGTTTAGACCACAATGCAAATTTTAAGGGCGGCAATGATGTTCGTTTTAGGAAATGTGGGGATGCGTGTACAGCTGCAAGTGAAGACAAATCCACGGTAATAGCGGCTTTAGTCCTTTACAATAGGTCAAATGCTTTTTGCGGTGACGAAGAGTTGCCACGTTCGCTTGTTTCAAATCCAATTTTTGATCCGACGGGAGAATTTGATCCTGCCAACATATCCCGATTGACAACCCTTTTTGAATGTCGAGGTCAATGCACGGGTTGTAATGTTTCGTGTGAATCTCAGCAAAGAGATGGTTTTGGGAGTTGTACACAGAATCTTGTTACTTGCTTTGACGCGTGTAGCGACAATGTCTGTCGGAATACATGTTACCAGACTTTTAGGTCGTGCTGGCGGAGTGCTTTTGACAATTGGTTTAGTTGTAGACGGACGTGCCGGTGTGCGGGGTTTGATTGTACAGATGATGTTCTTCCCAGACCACCATCTCAGGATTTTCAAGACGCCATACAGGCGGCTAAAGGGTCTTGTGGAGAAACAGGTGTCAGCAGTTATGCTGCAAGAATTTTGGTGAGTGCTGATGAGGCAGAGAACCAGGTAGTAAAATTTCGACAAAGGATATCTTTTTTGCGGGCGAGACTTTTGGAATTACAAGAAGTTAGGCAGGTGTTTGATAAAGCAAAACAAGAGTTTGATGAATTTTTTGATCCGATTACAGGTGTTGTTACAACGCTTATTCAGGCAAGAATGGATTTATTAAAAATACAGGCTAATTTACCTTTGCCAAATCATGTGATTTACGGCTGGAGAGATCCTGTGCGTGATGATGGCAATGAAAGTAAGCGGTATTGGCATATTGTCAAAGCAGATGCCCGCATTCCACGTCGCTGTGACAATGCTTGCAGTACGGATCAGTCGTTTGATGGGGTGATGACAGAATGGCCTCGCGTGAAAACATACACCAAAAGTATGGGGACAAAGCGGTGTTACGAGTTGGATGATGATGAAGGTACTGTGAAATTTCGTGCTACGCGGTATGATCAAAATCATAAAAAGAATGCGGTTAAGTTTCCTAACGGCGTGAAGATTTGGCAATTTAGAAGTTCTCATCCTAAACGTCCGGATTTAGATGACACAAATTTAGGGGAAATTTGTAAACCATACATGTTGCGTGATCCCGGCGGCACGGTGCTTGATGAACCGAATCTTTACAAAGATGCCTTTATGTTGAATCTTCCGCCACTGGGGTTAGGTGCGGTTGATTTTGATGCTCTTACCCCTCAGGATTTGCTTTTGAATCCTTCAAAGGCGGTAACGGCACGACGGGCCATGTGTTGGCTTCGTGTTCATGAATTGTTGAGTACGGGGGTTACTAGCGAAACATGTGCCAAATATTATTTTCATCAGACCGATGATGGGGACCGGCAGCGAGGGATGAGTTTTCATTTTGTGCCGTGCAGACCATTTTAGGAAGGTCTTTTAGATTAAATTTTAAAGAAAACTTTTTTTTTCAAGACGCTATGTTAGGATAACAAATGATTGTACTAAAAAAAACAAACGGTCAGGCGACGATTGAATTTATCGTTATTTTGACGATTCTCTTAGCTGGTTTGATTGTTTTTCAAAAATACATTGCCAGAGGCCTTTATGGTCGCTGGAAAGGTATTGGGGATTCTTTCGGCCAGGGGAGAGTGTTTGACCCAGAAAGAACGATCGAATGTTCGTTTGATGATATTTACCACCGATTCATTTTAGATAGGAATAGGTTTCAAAATGATCCCGATGGAGAAGGGGGCTGGTCGCCGCGCGATGAAGCTGTATTAACGACGGACAACGGTGTTTGGTACGACAAGGGATGTTACGAACGTCGGTGTGAAAATCGCTGCGAAAAAACCCATGTCAGTAAATTTGCAAAATACATTATCTGCCGAGAGTGTATTGATACCTGTGTGACGGCAGAGTGTTCGGAGTAATCAAGGGGATGAACCCCAGGGCAAGCCCCATACGTGTCAACTTAACATATGGACTGTCTGCCCCAACCACTTTAACAACAACAGATTATGAGTAAATAATTTAAGTAATAAACATTAAAAAACCAGTGCAAAAAAATAAGGCATGCGGTAATCTTTGGTTGCTTTTAAAACCAATAGCCCCGGAAAGGCTAAAACCAAAGGAGTAACCGTCATGCCCAAAAAAACAGTAACACGAGTTCAAGAAATCAACAAGAGAAAAACAAATCATAAAAATGATCTCCCTAAAGTCCAGGTTGATATAGTAAAGATGAAAAAAGTATTTAAAAGGAAAGCTATTAATAAACTTGCACAAGCAAGCGGCTTCATCCAACGGAAACGAAAATTAGAAGCCTTTGATTTTTTTTATCATTAACCTTTGGTTCATTGAAAGATCCAACGATAACATTGACGACAATCATGGAAAATATAGACAAAAATATGACAAGGGCTGCTATAAATAAAAGATTCACAAGGCGAACCTATGTTTTTTTGTTAAGAGTCTATTTACATTTTTTCAAAATAGTCAATGATTCCAAGTGCAATATAAACATTAATCTTCTCAACAAATTCAAAGCCGTAAATATCATTGACAGCTCATCATGGAAAATTCCAAAAGCCCTGAAAAGAGTTCTTCCGGGATATAATGATGCCGGTTGCAAAATACAAATGATGTTGGATTATAAAACCGGGATAACACGATTATTAAATATTCTCAAAGAGAATTGCAACGACCAAGGCTATTCTAAAAGGATGAAAAAACAAATACGTCCCGATGATTTATTCCTGTTTGACCTAGGGTATTCAATTCCAACTTTCTTGAAAATGATTACTGAGCAAATGGCATTTTTTGTATCGCGTTTTAGCTATTATGCTACAAACTTATATGTAAAAAAAGAAAATGGTTTTCATAAGGTTGACATTCTTGATGTATTAAAAAATTTAAAATACAAAAGAACGATTACAGAATTCGAATATTATGTTGGTAATAAAAACATTAAAACACAAGTTCGTTTTTTCGCTGTAAAGCTTCCAGAAAAAGTTATAAATGAAAAGCGGAGAAAAACTCGCAAGAAGTTCAAAAGAGAAGGCAAAGTTCCTTCAGCAAAAATACTAGAATTATGTGCCTGGAATCTTTTGATGACGAACATTCCTGCTGAAAAAGGCATTACTGTCAAAGAAATCCTTTCGTTTTATCCTATCAGATGGACTATTGAATTGTTTTTCAAACAACTGAAATCTGGTCTTGCAATTCATAAAACAGAAGTCAAAAAAAATGTTTATCGTCTGAAATGCGAACTATTAGGAAAATGTATCGTCATGGCTTTCATATCTTTTTGTTATTCTGTATCCAGAGCACGCGCATGGCAAATATTAGGCAAAGAAATAAGTTTTGAAAAAACCGTAAAATTCTTTAAACGTCATGCAACTTTTTTGTATCTTGCGATTGCTAATACTAAAAGACTTCTGAAATTTGTTGAAAATGCGATCAACAAAATTATTTGCAATTGTCAAAAAAACAGGCAAAACAGCAGAAATAATTCACTTGATGGGTTAATTGGACAACTTAATTATAAAAACTATAAATATGTTAATGCAAACAATTCAAACTTGGTCAGGACAGCTTGCTTAAGTTGACACGTATGGGGCA
>JAJDCA010000053.1 GCA_029261055.1 Candidatus Omnitrophota bacterium
ATTCGTACCATCGTAATAGTAGAGATTGTCGTCCGTGTCGGCATACAACGATCCTTCCGTCGAGACAGACGGCTGATTCGCCTGTGGTGTAATAAACAACGGGATACCGCTTTGGTCGACCATGGAGATCATCAGACCTGCGGTGTCATTGGTTGTGTCGTTATTATCGATGAGAATGCCGGGAAGGTTTTCATTATCATCAACCTTGACTTCTAAATGTCCTGATGGACTAGTTGTACCAATACCAACACTACCTGTTGCACCCATAAAAATTTGATCTATGCTGTTAATTCTAAACCTTATCTTATTGGATCCTAAAATCATTTGGCTACTTCCTGATCGAGCAATAACTTTAAAATCTGTATTGATGGCGGATCCAACAAAACTCTGATAACTAGGGTCATTAATCCCAAATTTAACACTACTACCTGAAGAATGAAATCCATCAATTTCAACATATCGTACTTCTGTATTTGTATCTGTACTAATTTTAATATTTCCAGAATGGATGTTCAATTTTTCCGTTGGTCCCACCGTCCCAATCCCCACATACCCATTCTCATCAATCCGCATGGCTTCGGTCATGTTGCCGGCCTTCGCTACCGAGAAGATCATCTCACCGGCTTCGTCGCCGGTGAAGGTGTTGATGATGGTGGAGATGCGGGCGTAATCGACTTCGGTACCGCCGCTGTCCTCGCCGGCGAAGTCAATGGTCGCCACCGTGTCGCTATTCGCTGGGGAACTGGAATCATGATGTAAACTTAAACTTACACCGTCCGTGCCGCTATCGGCATTTGTCACCCGAAAATCTTCTGTAGTGGAAGCGCCAAAAGTTTCTAATAATGCCGTTGGGGCTGTTGTGCCAATACCAACATTGCCGTTCATAATACCCCAATCTCCTGAACTCCCATCTATAAGCAATCTCCGTGACTCGCCTCCTTCCCATCCGCCCCAAAGTTCAAAAGAATTATTAGCATTTATTACACCAAGCTCCCAATTAGCATCTACTCCTGAAGTCTCTTCAATCCTGATCATTGTTCTAGTGATTCCGCTACCTCCGCTAGCACCTTCAGCAACAACATTTAATGGAGTCTGTGGACTAATGGTGCCAATCCCCACAAGCCCCGTGTCGGTAATAATCATCCTCTCCGACCCGGCAGTGTCGAAGCGGATTTTGTCTTCGTCGCCGGTTTCTTCGACTTGGATTTTGGTGTCTCCATCTGCATCTTGCATACTACTCGTACTGGCCGTCAAGTCAACCCAGTTTGTGCCGTCGTAATAGTAGAGATTGTCGTCCGTATCCGCGTACAGCGATCCTTCGGTCGAAACCGATGGCTCATTCGCTTGCGGTGTGATAAACAGCGGGATACCGCTTTGGTCGACCATCGAGATCATCAGGCCTGCGGTGTCATTTGTCGTGTCATTGTTGTCGATGAGGACGCCGGGGACATTGTCCGTGTCGGCGACTTCGACTTCTAATTGAGCAACAGGGCCAGTCGTGCCGATACCGACGTTTTGATTAGGATCTACTGCTAATCCTGTAGATCCTGCGGTGATTAAATATAAACCATCAACACCATCACCACCTATTCCTGCATTCCCACCTGATGTTCTATTCGGAATAAGCACCGGAACTGTGGCTGACGAAGTCGAACTTATAATTCTTGGACCACCGCCATTGTCAGCATTTAAATTTGAAGAAACAAAACTCCACTGAGCTACACCTCCAAGAGATATATTTACAACATCATCCCCTGCCTCATAAAACCCACTATCGCCATCACCAAAACTGATAGTTGGCGTAGAGACCTCGTTCTCAGATGGTAAATGCAATGCACTTGTTGGCCCAGTCGTCCCAATCCCCACATACCCATTCTCATCAATCCGCATGGCTTCGGTCATGTTGCCAGCTTTGGCGACGGAGAAGATGAGTTCGCCCGCCTCATCACCGGTGAAGGTGTTGATGATGGTTGAAATTCTCGCGTAGTCGACTTCCGTACCTCCGCTGTCTTCGCCAGCGAAGTCGATGACTGCGATTACGTCACTATTATTCGGAGATGTAGAATCATGATGCAGCGTTAGATTCACACCGTCCGCACCCGCATCTGCATTAACCACAGTCAAATCTTCGCCTGCATCGCTGTTTGAAATCTCCAATTTTGCAGATGGGGCAGTTGTTCCAATACCTACATATTTAAAAGTTCCTCCTGCGTCCCCATCAATAGCTACGACATCTTCATTATTTACCCTTATCAAAACATCATCGTTATTCATTGTTCCAAATATCATAGAACCACCATTATACCTCCATTCGGCTGTATTGGCTGAACCCACTCTTTGCAAAACAATAGCATTATCTGTATCGTCAAAAAGGTGCAATTTATCCGTGGGTGCTATCGTTCCAATACCTATGTTTCCCGAATCATCAATAATCATCCGCTCGGTGCCACCTGTATCGAAACGGATTTTGTCTTCGTCACCGGTTTCTTCGACTTGGATTTTTGTGTCACCATCGTCGTCTTGCATACTACTCGTGCTGGCCGTCAGGTCGACCCAGTTTGTGCCGTCGTAATAGTAGAGATTGTCGTCCGTGTCGGCGTAGAGTGCTCCTTCGGTGGACACCGACGGCTGATTCGCCTGCGGTGTGATGAATAACGGGATCCCGCTTTGGTCGACCATCGAAATCATTAATCCGGCTGTGTCATTCGTCGTGTCGTTGTTGTCGATAAGGATACCGGGAACGTTGTCGCCATCAGCAACTTCAACTTCAAAGTGAGCTACAGGGGAATCTATACCGATGCCGACGTTGCCAGATTTCAATAAAACCATTGAACCTCCATCTACTGCATCCATTCGCACAGCTATATCATTAGCGTTTAATCCCGAACTAGTACTAAGATGAACACTTGGATTTCCTGAACCAGAAGTTTCTCGACCTATAAGCTTAAGTTGTTCGCTAGAATTCCTTGATTGTATCGTACTTACATATAAGGCATCACCTTCTACTGCCCACAAAAGAGAACCTGTTGTTCCACCCACTCGTAAATTATCTTGAAACAAACCAGACCCATTCACGTCCAATTTAAAACCACTTGTTGGTGCAGACATTCCAATCCCCACATCCCCATTTGCATCAATCCGCATGGCTTCGGTAAGGCTGCCGGTTTTGGCGACGGAGAAGATGAGTTCGCCCGCCTCGTCACCGGTGAAGGTGTTGATGATTGTGGAGATGCGGGCGTAGTCGACTTCCGCGCCGCCTGAGTCTTCGCCAGCGAAGTCGATGGTCGCCACTGTGTCGCTGTTCGCAGGGCTCGCCGAGTCGTGGTGGAGGGTCATGCTGACACCGTCGGTGCCAGTGTCGGTGTTGATGACAGTCAGGTCTTCGCTTGTGCCAGTGCTGCTGACTTCCATCTTGGCTGTCGGGTTTGTTGTGCCTACACCGACGTTGCCGCCATCCAATATTGTAAATATTTCAGTTCCGCCATCAAAAACATTAACTAAATCTGCCCCCCCGGTTCCTTCAATACGTAAAACCGGATCAGAATTATAATTAGTCTCAATGTCTACAAATGCCCGACCAGTTGCAGCCATAAACTTTATGAACCGGTCTGTAGTTGTTTGAATATGCACTGGTGCTGCCGGAGCACTTATCCCTATCCCTACGTACCCATTCTCATCAATCCGCATGGCTTCGGTCATGTTGCCGGCTTGAGCCACCGAGAAGATCATTTCACCCGCCTCGTCTCCCGTGAAAGTGTTGATGATGGTGGAGATGCGGGCGTAGTCGACTTCCGCACCGCCGCTGTCTTCGCCGGCGAAGTCTATCGTGGCAACTGTGTCGCTGTTCTCGGGGCTAGACGAGTCGTGGTGAAGGGTCATATTCACGCCGTCGGTGCCGGTGTCGGTGTTGATTACGGTTAGGTCTTCGCTCGTGCCGGTGCTGCTCACTTCCATCTTGGCTGTCGGGCTGGTGGTACCCACCCCAACATTTCCGCTGATGTAGGTGTTGTGGGCGATGAGGCCGCCGTAGACGATGTCGTTCGGGTCAAAAGCAAACAATCCTCGGGGGTTTGCATTCGTTTCGCCTACGCAATCCCCCGAGGTTTGTCCTAGGTTAAGATAATCGTAACCGTGGACAGACCTCGGGGGATTGCCTGGGTCATCCGAGGGCAAACCCCCGAGGACTGTTTGCTCGCTCAACCATACTGCATACGCTCGCGCTTCTTCCTCTGTCAATGCCTTGCCGGTTTTACGATTGATGTAATGACCCGCTACGAAATTATGCGTGCCTTCGACTTCGATGTCCCAGACTTGCTCGGCGGGGAGATGTTCGATTTTGACGATCTTTTCCCATTGGGCGTGGTCATTTCCATATTGGGCATGATGAATCATGCCCCTACGGGCGACACGTTCATCCGCTGTACGGGCATGATTCATCATGCCCTTATCTTCCGCGACCGCGATAAACTGTCCTTCCCTAATTTCCGTAACCTTGGTCCAGCGCCCATTTTCATTTGTCACCGGATCCATTGACGATTTTTGATGGTGTGTTATACTTTCAGCATGAACATCAAATCTTACATCACGATCAGTCCTAAAATTTGCCACGGCAAGCCCTGCTTTAAGGGAACTCGTATTATGGTCCACATGGTTCTTCAAATGTTGGCTGATGGCGAGTCGCCCGAGGCGATTATCCGTGATGCCTACCCCAAATTGACCAAAAAACATATTGAAGCCGCTCTTCAATATGCGGCCCATATGGCTGAATGTGGCCGTATGGTCAGTATTGGATCCTCGCCTTATGCAATTTCTCGCTGATGAAAACTTTCGCCACGATGTTGTCCGCTGGCTTTGCGCTGAAGGACATAATGTCAAACGCGTATCGCCTGGAACTTCTGACAAAACTGTCATCCAATTAGCGAAAAAAGAAAAACGTATCTTCTTAACCAATGACATGGATTTTTCGATTACACTCCAATATCCCCCAAACAAGTTCCATGGCATTCTAATATTTCGTATCCACCCGCCTTCGAGAGAACGGTTTGAACGAGCATTACATTTATTTCTCCACAAGCATACATCCCGTTCTATTTTCGGAAAAACGTTTCTAATTGATGAAAAAATATTTTTAGAATTAGTGTAACCCTGCCTGACGAAATATGGGTGATTCCCCGTAGTACGAATGGTCTTCCCGCTTTCGGTGGTGAGCTTGTAAATCGGTTTGATACCCATGTCCATCAGGGCATTGACGCGGCTGTAGACAATGGCGCCGGTTGCTTCGTCCATGGAGGCGATTTCGTCGCCTGGCTGAATTTCGTCGATACGGACTTCGTCGTAAACATATTCGTCTTGCTCGTCCTGTAGAGACGTAGCGCTGCTACGTCTCCCGTTCATGAGACGTAGCAGCGCTACGTCTCTACATTCATCATCAGAATCATCATCGTCGTTGCCAGATGAACCCTCCGGAACGCGGCGCTTGCGGCGTCGGCGGCGACGTAAACGCGTATCCCCGGTAACACATTGGCCTTCGACGTGCAAAAGCCCGCTTGTTGTGGGTACGGTCGTGCCGATCCCCACAAGCCCAGTGTCAGTGATAATCATCCGCTCAGCGCCGGCGGTATCAAAGCGGATTTTGTCTTCGTCGCCGGTTTCTTCGACTTGGATCTTCGTGTCTGTGTCGGCATCCTGCAAGGTCGTACTGCCGCCTGCCGTCAAATCAACCCAGTTTGTGCCGTCGTAATAGTAGAGATTATCGTCTGTGTCGGCGTAGAGAGCTCCTTCGGTCGACACCGATGGCTGATTCGCCTGCGGCGTGATGAACAACGGAATACCGCTTTGGTCGACCATCGAGATCATCAAGCCTGCGGTGTCGTTGGTCGTGTCGTTATTATCGATAAGAATGCCGGGGACATTGTCCGTGTCGGCGACTTGGACTTCCAATTGAGCTACTGGTCCAATAGTACCAACCCCCACATTACCACTATTAATATACGAGTCAGCATTCGCTCTCAAACTTACTTGCGTTCCAACACTATCATTCAAAACTAATCGACCTGTTGAACTTGTTAGAGCTATCTCAGCCCGCGTAGCTCCACCTGCCTTTAATTGCAATTGCCCTCTAATAAAATCATAGGTATAAGAAGCCGTTCCACCTCCGATTACTCTAAAATAATCTCCGTTAGCATCTTCAGCTATTATTGCGGTTCCTGTATTGTTTACTTCTAATGAAGCTCCCTGTGTCGTCGTCCCAATCCCCACATACCCATTCTCATCAATCCGCATGGCTTCGGTCATATTGCCGGCCTTCGCAACGGAGAAAACCATCTCACCTGCCTCATCGCCAGTGAAGGTGTTGATGATGGTGGAAATTCTCGCGTAGTCAACTTCCGCCCCGCCGCTGTCCTCGCCGGCGAAGTCGATGGTGGCGACTGTGTCGCTGTTCGCCGGGCTGGATGAATCGTGGTGGAGTGTCATGGACACACCATCTGTGCCTGTGTCAGCATTAACCACCGTCACATCTTCGCCTGTACCGGAAGCAAACACTTCCAGTGCGGCATTTGGCGCTGTCGTTCCAATACCGATCTGCGAAGCATCCCCCTCAATCACCAGCATACCGCTGCCGACATTAAAGTCATCCCCGGCATCGCTCCCAAGAGGAAATTCAAAACCTCCTGTCCCGGTCGGCTGAGCCCAAACCGGCGGGGCGCAGAGGAGAAAAATTAAACAGATAATAAATCCTGTACGGACAAGGCATGCCTTGTCCTTATGTTTATGTTTCCAGAATGATATGAACATATATTGCCTCCTAAATATTAAATAATCATTTTATTGGGCATAATAAATTATGCCCCTACGTACGGGCATGATTCATCATGCCCATAATCAATTCATCATGCCCCTGCAGACGCCCCTTCGTACGGGCATGATTCATCATGCCCCTAATCCCTCTTGACATTTCTTCATAAATATTTCATATTTTTGCTACATTAACCTCCAAAAAGGAAGCATTTATGGAATCAAACGTTGCATTTTTCCAAAATCATCTTAAATTTGACAATGTTAAATTTATACGTTATCCTTTTAATGTGTTTGACGTCGGCGTATTTATACACGCCTGGAAAGGAGACACCTAATGTTCGCCATTGTTGCCACAAGTATTTTACTAATTTTTCTTGTTGGACTAGTTGCCTACGGCCATCACCAACATCGCCATAAAAAACCGGCTCATCACTGATTAACATTTTTGTTTTATTTTTCATATTTTTTTATCGGGCATAATAAACCTGCCTGCCGGCAGGCAGGTTATGCCCCTACGTACGGGCATGATTTATCATGCCCCTTATCTATTTATCATCCCCTAATTATCCGACCGACTCACCTCAACCCACATATCATCATCCGCGTCGTACATCATCATTAATGTGTCATATTGCCCCATAGTAAAGGACACACCACCGCCGAGCTGTAAGCCGTTACCGTCGTCAAACTTCACTGTATTTGTATTGCTCTGTCCTTTAAAAATCACAATCTGTCCGTCAATGCCATCGGCAATCTGTGGATCCACCGTAATATCCACACCCCCGCCGGAACCCTGCAAACGCTGAATCCCATTGGTCACCGTCACCCCGCCGCCTGCGGTGATATCGGTTGTACTCGACGGACTTAAAGCCATGGTACCGTCCACCTCTAACGCCGCTCCCGGCGTTACCGTCCCAATCCCCACAAACCCATTATCATCAATCACCATCCGCTCAGCGCCTCCGGTATCAAAATGAATCTTATCTTCATTAGCCGTCTCTTCGACCTGAATCTTCGTGTTACTATCTGCATCCGCAAGGCTGCCACCACCTCCTGCCGTCAAGTCGACCCACGTAGTGCCATCGTAATAGTAGAGATTGTCATCCGTGTCAGCGTAGAGAGCCCCTTCGGTGGAAACGGATGGTTGATTGGTTTGCGGGGTGATAAATAAAGGAATACCGCTTTGATCGACCATCGAAATCATCAGCCCTGCCGTGTCATTGGTCGTGTCGTTATTGTCGATGAGGATACCAGGAACGTTGTCAGAATCAGAAACTTGAATTTCTAAATGAGCGACTGGAGTGATAGTGCCAATACCGACATTCTGAAAAGAATCAATAACAAGCCCCGTTGCTCCACCTGTTACCAAGGCCAATTTATTAGCCTCATCACCACCCATACCAGTGTCTGTGTCTTGACTAAGGCCGTATGATGCACGAGTCAATGTTGCTGCATTATCAACAGCCATATTACCAATCGCAATTAAATTTCCTCCCCCCGATAAATATGCCACTCTTGTCCCACTTGACCTCCATTCTGTAATTGAATTCCCTCCTGTTGATTTACTTTCAAAATTTAAAGCCCCTTGACCAGACCCAAGATCACGAACCCAAATTCCTGTATCTGGAAAATTAGCTACTTCAATGGCAGGAGTGCTAGTTGAACCATCTGAAATAATAATTTGTCCAACAACATCAAGATTCCCTCTCGGCGCCGTTGTCCCAATACCGATGTACCCATTCTCATCAATCCGCATGGCTTCGGTGAGACTGCCGCCGGTTGTTACAGAGAATATCAACTCTCCACTTTCGAGGCCAGCCGTGACGGTGTTGGCTAATGTGGAAATGCGGGCAAAATCAGTTGCCGTACTACTGCTATTTTCACCGGTAAAATCAATAGTCGCAATCGTGTCATTCATGGCTGGTGAGGCAGAGTCATGGTGCAATGTCATAGCAACACCATCCGCACTATCTTCGGTGTTGGTAATACGAAAATCTTCGGTGGTTGAAGTACCAAAGGTTTCTAATAACGCTGTTGGCACAGACGTGCCGATACCGATGTGGCCGGCTGTTGTTATTCGTAACAATTCTCCACCACCAACGTTATAAACAAATGGCATTGACCCTGATGTAGCTTCTTGTCTTATTCCTGTAATTCCATTTGTATCATCTAAAAATAACTTTAGACGCCTGTTCTGTACAGCATCAGAAATCATTACCCCTAAACTTGCTTCACCAGAAACCTTGTTAACACTTAAATCTTGTGTTCCGCTTCCGTAGCTTCCGCCTGCATGAGCTGGAGAAACAGTACCTGCGCCTACTTGTAAAGTGGATAATGGTGCCGTCGTCCCAATCCCCACAAGCCCGGTATCAGTGATGATCATCCGCTCGGCCCCGGCCGTGTCGAAGCGGATTTTGTCTTCGTTGGCAGATTCTTCGACCTGGATTTTGGTGTTTGTGTCGGCGTCCTGTAAGGTCGTGCTGCCCCCTGCGGTCAAATCTACCCAGTTGGTGCCGTCGTAATAATAGAGATTGTCATCCGTATCAGCGTAGAGCGCCCCTTCGGTGGAGACCGACGGCTGATTTGCTTGTGGTGTAATAAATAGCGGAATACCGCTTTGGTCGACCATGGAGATCATCAGGCCTGCCGTGTCATTTGTCGTGTCGTTATTGTCGATGAGGATACCGGGGACGTTGTCGCCATCGGCGACTTCGACTTCGAGATGGCCTGCTGGGGCAGTCGTACCGATGCCGACATTGCCATTAAATATTACATCATTCGTTCCATCGTTTACAAAAAACACTACCCCATTTGTCCCCACACCATCTACATCTGTTGATGAGAGCTGCAACTGGGTACTTGCTCCAGAATATTTAATACCGTAATCATGATCACTTCCAATTTTAAAATCTATATCATTAACAATTAGAGGACTATTTGCTAGCTTTAATACATCCCCAGAGGAACCTCCTATTGTTAATTGTCCATATTGATTAATAAATAAATCCATATACGTTGAAGGAAAAGTAGCATTGCCATAAATTCGAAAAGCACTATTTGTAGAAGTTTGATTTAATTGTAAATTTGTCACTGGGCCTGTCGTCCCAATCCCCACATACCCATTCTCGTCAATCCGCATGGCTTCGGTCATAGCACCAGCTTGGGCGACGGAAAAGATGAGTTCGCCAGCCTCGTCTCCGGTGAAGGTGTTGATGATGGTGGAGATGCGGGCATAGTCGACTTCGGCGCCTCCACTATCTTCGCCTGCAAAGCCGATGGTGGCCACTGTGTCGCTGTTCGCCGGAGAAATCGAGTCGTGATGTAGATTTAAACTTACACCGTCTGTGCCACTATCCGTATTCGTGACACGAAAATCTTCGGTGGTGGACGTGCCAAAAGCTTCCAATAATGCGGTTGGTACTGTGGTGCCGATGCCAACGAGACCCGAAGAATTTACGATAAACCTATCCCCATCGCCAGAACTGCTAGAACTCACCATAAAATCATCAACAACCTCTAAGGTTGCCGATGGAACATCCGCCCCTAAATCTGTACCACTCAAAATTAATCCCGAGCTACTTCCATTACCATAAAAACTGGCAAATCTTAGACTATTGTTAGAATCTCTCACAGAAAATATTTTTCCTGCCGTCATATCTAAAGTTAATATGTCCCCAGAGGTAACATTATTTTTAAATGTAAACGTCGGCTGCCCAACTGAACCTAATCCTAATAATGATGCCGTAGCTGCGCTTCTAATACTCAATATTTCGCCCGGTAATGCTGTCCCAATCCCCACCAGCCCACTATCATCAATAATCATTCGCTCGGTTCCGGCCGTGTCGAAGCGGATTTTGTCTTCGTTGGCAGATTCTTCGACTTGGATCTTGGTGTTTGTGTCAGCATCCTGTAAAGTCGTGCTGCCCCCTGCCGTTAGATCGACCCAGTTGGTGCCGTCGTAATAATAGAGGTTATCATCCGTGTCTGCATACAACGCCCCTTCGGTGGAGACCGACGGCTGATTTGCTTGTGGTGTAATAAATAGCGGAATACCGCTTTGGTCGACCATGGAGATCATCAGGCCTGCCGTGTCATTTGTCGTGTCGTTATTGTCGATGAGGATGCCGGGGACATTATCCGTGTCGGCGACTTGAATTTCTAAATGAGCGACAGGTGTAATTGTTCCAATACCGACATTTCCGTTTACTGCCAGCACACCACCAGTAACACTAGAAAAATAACCAATGCCTACAGTTCCTCCAACATCTGTCCTCACATAAATATTTTCTCCGTTACCTAAATGTAATCCGTTACTACCATAAATATGATCTGACTGAAAAGTCATAGTAGAATTATCACCTGTTGCCTTTAATTGTAAAATAGCACCGTTATTTGAAGCGTTTTGTATCCGGGCTACTATATTAGAATCACTTCCCTGAACATCTAATTTATACGCTGGCCCGGTCGTCCCAACCCCTACATACCCATTCTCATCAATCCGCATGGCTTCGGTCATATTGCCGGCTTGGGCGACGGAGAAGATCATTTCACCAGCTTCATCACCGGTGAAGGTGTTGATGATGGTGGAAATGCGAGCGTAGTCGACTTCGACATCCCCACTATCTTCGCCGGAGAAGTCGATCGTGGCGACCGTGTCGCTATTCGCTGGAGAACTGGAATCGTGATGCAAACTCAAACTCACACCGTCCGTGCCGCTATCTGTATTTGTTACACGGAAATCTTCGGTAGTGGATGTTCCGAAGGTTTCGAATAATGACGTTGGGGATGTAGTACCGATGCCAACGTTGCCAGCATTAAAATATGATTTTTCAGAACTCCCAGTATTACCACCTAAATATATTGCAGGAGCAGTACTTCCATACACAGTAATCGCTCCTGCAAAATTATTGGCAGAAAGCCTAACAGCCTGAGAACCTCCATCGTCTTCCTTTAAAAGAACATCCCCATTTAAAATCGTTACCAAATCAGTAGGCGCCGTCGTCCCAATCCCCACAAGCCCCGAATCATCAATAATCATCCTCTCCGACCCGGCGGTATCAAACCGAATTTTATCTTCGTCGCCGGTTTCTTCGACTTGGACTTTCGTATCCCCATCCGTATCTTGCAAGTCTCCGCTGGCGCCGGCTGTTAAGTCGACCCAATTCGTGCCATCGTAATAGTAAAGATTATCATCTGTATCGGCATAAATCGCCCCTTCGGTGGAGACGGATGGCTGATTCGCTTGCGGTGTAATAAACAGCGGAATACCACTTTGGTCGACCATCGAAATCATCAACCCAGCTGTGTCGTTGGTCGTATCGTTGTTGTCGATGAGAATACCGGGGACGTTGTCCGTGTCGGCGACTTGGACTTCTAAATGGGCCCTTGGGCTAGTTGTACCGACACCAACATTTCCTACTATATAACTGTCCCCAACACTATCAACATTTAAAACACCCGCCATTAATAAATTTTTCCATCTGGAACCACTCCTACCTAAATTATAACCATTATCACTAGTCGGTATTACATCACCACCACTTGGAGCTAAAATTAAATCGCCCACACTATTTGCGATTCTAAAATCCCAACTGTCCCCAACAGTAAAGGTTGCACTCTTTGTACCATTTGGCGAAAGGATTGTTGTTACCCCCTGAATTGTTAATACATTGCTCGGCGTTACTGTCCCTATTCCAACATATCCATTCTCATCAATCCGCATGGCTTCGGTGAGGGTGCCGGCTTTCGCAACGGAGAAGATCATCTCGCCGGCCTCATCTCCAGTGAAGGTGTTGATGATGGTGGAGATTCGGGCGTAATCAACTTCCGCGCCGCCACTGTCTTCACCGGCGAAGTCGATGGTAGCCACTGTGTCGCTGTTTGCGGGGCTAGCCGAATCATGATGCAACGTCATGGCTACGCCATCAGCACTGGCTTCGGTATTGGTGATACGAAAATCTTCGGTGGTGGCGGTGCCAAAAATTTCTAACAAGGCCGTTGGGGACGTGGTTCCGATACCAACATTGCCGCTGCTTCCTTCCACAAATAATGCTTCTGAAGCACCCGAAGCCTCAACTCTGAAATCAGCATCTATGCCATTATTGTTTAATACCAATTCCCCTAGCGGTGTTATGGTAATTCTTTCATCATTGTTGGTATTATCATAAAATAGAAGCTTGTCTCCACTTCCTCCCCAGCTTTTGATAAACCATTCCACCGCATCATTTCTAAATTTAATCCCCGCATCTGAATTAGCTCCTGTTGATTGTACTAACGTATAAATATCATCTGCCCCCTCAATTTCTAGCTCTTCAGCCGGGGCCGTCGTCCCAATCCCCACAAGCCCAGTGTCGGTAATAATCATCCGCTCGGAACCGGCGGTGTCGAAACGGATTTTGTCTTCGTCGCCGGTTGCTTCTACCTGGATCTTGGTGTCGGTGTCGGCATCTTGAAGGGTCGTGCTGCCGCCTGCTGTCAGATCGACCCAATTTGTGCCGTCGTAATAGTAGAGATTATCGTCTGTGTCCGCATACAACGCCCCTTCGGTCGAGACAGATGGCTGATTCGCCTGCGGTGTGATAAACAACGGAATACCGCTTTGGTCGACCATCGAAATCATCAGGCCTGCGGTGTCATTGGTCGTGTCGTTGTTGTCGATGAGGATGCCGGGGACATTACTCCCATTATCCACTTCAACGTGTAATGTTGCATTTGGATCTGCTAAACTAATACCAACTTTTTGGTTTCTCCAGGACATAACCAAATTACCATCTTCATAAATATTAATATCTCCTGTAGATGGATCTCTTTCAAAATAATCATTTACAGATGAACCACCTAACCTCAACTGAGCACCTAACTGTATGTTTCCATTTACTTCTAAGGCTTGACTAGGAGCCGTCACCCCAATTCCCATATTCCCACTCTCATCAATCCGCATAGCCTCAGCAAGGCTACCGCCGGTTGTTACAGAGAAAATCAATTCTCCACTTTCGATGGCGTCGGTGACGGTATTAGCCAGTGCGGAAATTCGGGCAAAGTCGGTTTCGACGCTGCCGTCGTCTTCGCCGGTGAAATCGATAGTAGCCACTGTATCGTTTCTATCTGGCGAAGTAGAGTCGTGGTGGAGGGTCATACTTACACCATCTACCCCAGCATCAGTATTAATTACAGTGAAGTCTTCACTGCTGCCTGTGCTGAATACTTCTAAATTGGCAGCCGGTGTATTGGTACCGATACCAACATTGCCGCCATGGGTTATTCGCATAACTTCTGATGGCGTAGATCCAGTTTCAAAAGTTATCTGAGAACTTGTATTATGCCTTGATTCTAAACTAAGCCCTGCAGAACTATCTGTTCTCTTTGTATTGTAAGTATCAAAACTCGACTCATTCCCATAATACAAACTATTGGAATTATCTTTAATAATTATGCTGCCACCATACACTTCCAATTTCTGGCTCGGCACTAATGTACCGATACCCACGTTCCCACTCTCATCAATCCTCATGGCTTCTGTGAGGCTACCGCCTGTTGTTACAGAGAACACCAACTCTCCACTTTCAATAGTGTCGGTGACAGTATTGGCCAACGCGGAAATACGCGCAAAGTCGGTTTCCGTGCTACCGTCGTCTTCGCCGGTGAAATCGATGATCGCAAGTGTGTCATTCATCGCGGGTGAGGACGAATCGTGATGCAATGTCATGGCCACACCATCCGCACTGGCCTCAGTATTGGTGATGCGGAAGTCTTCGGTGGTGGACGTGCCGAAGGTTTCTAATAATGCCGTTGGAGATGTGGTGCCGATGCCGACGTTGCCATTAGTATCAATAACCATTCTAAATACGGCATCCGAATACCAAAAGAATTTTGAGGAATCGGCACCAACTTGCCAACTCTCACTTCCAGATGTATATAAAATATCAGCATCTTGACTAGTTGTATTTTCTAGCTGCATCATGGCATTAGCTGATGTTTTAAGATGAAGCATATTACCCGGCGCCGTTGTCCCAATTCCTACAAGCCCAGTGTCAGTGATAATCATCCGCTCGGAACCGGCGGTGTCGAAGCGGATTTTGTCTTCGTTAGCAGATTCTTCTACCTGGATTTTGGTATTTGTGTCAGCGTCCTGTAAAGTCGTGCTGCCCCCTGCCGTTAGATCGACCCAGTTGGTGCCGTCGTAATAATAGAGGTTGTCGTCTGTATCAGCGTAGAGAGCCCCTTCGGTGGACACCGACGGTTGATTCGCCTGCGGCGTGATAAACAGCGGGATACCACTTTGATCGACCATCGAGATCATGAGACCGGCCGTGTCGTTCGTTGTGTCGTTATTGTCAATGAGGATACCGGGAACATTGTCCGTGTCGGCGACTTTGACTTCCAAATGAGCCACTGGATTTGTAGTCCCGATACCTACATTTTGGACAGAGTCTACAACAACCCCTATCGTACCACCCGTTATCAAAGAAAGCTTATTAGCTTCGTCACCGCCAATACCAGTATCTGAATCTGAAACAAAATTGTATGATGCCCGAGTCAATGCGGCGGAAACATCAACTTTCATAGTATTATCTATAACTAAAGCTCCACTACCTGTTAAGTATGCGACCCTTGTCCCGCTCGACCTCCACTCTGCAATCGAATTTCCTCCTGTTGATTGACTTTCAAAATTTAGAGCACCTTGACCAGACCCAAGATCACGAACCCAGAATCCTGTATCCGTGAAATTAGCTACTTCAATCGCAGGAGCGCTAGAAGAACCATCTGATATAAAAATTTGCCCAACAACATCAAGATCCCCTCTCGGTGTCGTCGTCCCAATCCCCACATACCCATTCTCATCAATCCGCATGGCTTCGGTGAGGCTGCCGGCTTTCGCAACGGAGAAGATCATTTCACCTGCCTCATCACCGGTAAAAGTATTGATGATGGTAGAGATGCGCGCGTAGTCGACTTCCGCACCGCCTGAGTCTTCGCCAGCGAAGTCGATCGTGGCGACCGTGTCGCTGTTCGCCGGACTGACCGAGTCGTGGTGGAGGGTTATGGTAACACCATCGTCACTTGCCTCGGTATTCGTAATACGGAAGTCTTCGGTGGTGGAGGTACCGAAAGTTTCCAACAATGCCGTTGGGGATGTGGTGCCGATACCAATATTGCCAGAGGTATCAATCATCATTTTTGGAGTATTACCGGTTGTTGTACTCCATCCAATATTTGCTGCAACAAGACTTGGTCTTACAAATAAAGAACCATTTGAACCTGCGCTTGTAGTAATAACATGATCCCACCTATTATTCTGAGAAGCATGATTAAGCCTTTCTATGACGAATTGCGGCGCACCTACACCTCCGCTCTCAGCAACGTGTAGAACCCCACTTGGAACATCTGTCCCAATCCCTACAAGCCCACTATCATCAATAATCATCCTTTCTGACCCAGCCGTGTCGAAATGAATCTTATCTTCGTCGCCGGTTTCTTCGACTTGGATCTTGGTGTCGGTGTCGGCATCCTGTAAGGTTGCAGTACCGCCAGCCGTTAAGTCGACCCAGCTCGTGCCATCGTAATAGTAGAGATTGTCATCCGTGTCGGCATAGATCGCCCCTTCGGTGGAGACAGACGGCTCATTCGTCTGCGGTGTGATGAACAGCGGGATACCGCTTTGATCGACCATCGAAATCATCAGGCCTGCTGTATCGTTGGTCGTGTCGTTATTGTCGATGAGGATGCCGGGGACGTTGTCCGTGTCGGCCACTTCGACTTCGAGCTTGGCTGACACTGATGTAGTGCCAATACCTACGTTGCCATCTTGGAAAATGTAAGCTCCGGTGCCTAAACCAAAAATAGCATTGGTTTTTGTATGCGCAAAAGATAGCCATTGCGTATTGTCTGTGTCAGGATCGGTGTCGGAATGGATATAAAAAGTTGGGTCAGTTTGAACAGCATGATCATGATCATTACCCGCATTACTAGAATTCGTAAGTATTAATTGATTTCCACCTCCATCAAGAACACCAAATTTAATTTCATCATTTGTTCTATTTAAAATTATTTGTAACATGTTTTCATCATCATGGTGAAAATTAAATGAGCCAAAATCATCATCAAATATTGTTGATTGCCCAAATGTCCTGAGCACACCAGTCGTAGCTCTCAGTCTTAAAGCACCGGAAGCACTTTCAACAATGGCATCTGTCTGGTTATGGTACGCCTCGATGTAATCACTAGTTTGTGTATGATCACCGGAATGAGCTCTTATTGTTCCGTCTGTGCCGCTAGCACCCCAGACATCTAAGGTCACCGCTGGCGCAGTCGTCCCAACCCCCACATACCCATTCTCATCAACCCGCATGGCTTCGATCATATTACCGGCTTGGGCGACGGAGAAGATGAGTTCGCCGGCTTCATCGCCCGTAAAGGTGTTGATGCTGGTGGAGATACGCGCATAGTCGACTTCCACGCCTCCACTATCTTCACCGGCGAAGTCAATCGTGGCGATTGTGTCATTGTTCGCTGGAGAGGCCGAGTCATGGTGTAATGTGAGGCTAACGCCGTCCGTGCCGGCATCCGTATTGATCACGGTGAAATCTTCGCTGGTGCCACTGTCGAGAACCTCTAACTTGGCCGTTGGTGTGGTGGTGCCAATACCAACATTACCGCTTGAGTCAATCCTCATTTGTTCACTGGTATTAGTCCTAAATGCCATAAAATCTCCATTATGACTATAGCGAAGAATACCAATATTATTATCAGAAGCATCACCAAACACAATACGTTGTACAGTAGCATCTGGAGACAAAAATGTTAACCCAACATCGGTACTATTCTCTATTATGATGTCATCTTGACTTAGACCTGCAGCAACACTCCCAGCTGTATTCGTGTGGACGTGCAAAGTTCCGTCCGGCACCGTCGTCCCAATCCCGACATTCCCATCGCTATCAAAAATATGCGTAGCCACCCCACCATCTTGGATGACAAAATCACCCGTGGAGCTTAGGTTGAAGGTTAAGGTATTAGCCCCGAAGTTAATACTGGTGGTTTCATCCAATGTCATGGTGTTGGCGAATTCGGTGAAGTCGAGAATGTCGTCTGTGATGGTGGCGGTGCCGTCGCCGGCGATGGTCATGTCGCCGGAGACGGCCATGCTTTCCCAATCGGAGCCATCAGCAATGAGCATGAATCCTGCGGTGGCGGTGGCCGTGTTGACATCCGTAAGCCCGGTTAAAGATGTCGCACCGGCACTCGCCGTCAAGTCGACCCAGTTCGTTCCGTCGTAATAGTAGAGATTGTCATCCGTGTCCGCGTAGAGCGCCCCTTCGGTGGACACCGACGGTTGATTCGCCTGCGGCGTGATAAACAGCGGGATACCACTTTGATCGACCATGCTAATCATCAGGCCTGCCGTGTCATTTGTCGTGTCGTTATTGTCGATGAGGATGCCGGGGACATTGTCCGTGTCGGCGACTTTGACTTCAAATTTGGATGATACCGATATAGTACCAATACCTACATTCCCTTCAATTACCATCCCTTGTGAAGGAGGAGTTGTTGCTACATAATTATCTCCAACAGTCAAACCATCGTAAATAGAAGACCCAGATGAACCCTTAAATAAAACACTAGGAATACTATTAGAATATATTGCAGCCCAATTACCAAAAACCATATCTTGTCCACTAGTCCTTAATCGAAATTCCAATTCATTTGTGCCATTAATTTTAAAATTAACATCATAGTCAGATGAATCATTAACGACAAATTTATCATCCGGCGTCGCTGTCCCAATCCCAACATACCCATTCTCATCAATCCGCATGGCTTCGGTCATGTTGCCGGCTTGGGCGACGGAGAAGATCATTTCACCCGCCTCGTCTCCGGTGAAAGTGTTGATGATGGTAGAAATTCTGGCGTAGCCGACTTCAATACCGCCGCTATCCTCACCGGCGAAGTCGATCGTGGCTACCGTGTCGCTGTTCGCCGGAGAACTGGAATCATGATGCAAGCTTAAGCTTACACCGTCTGTGCCGCTATCCGCATTCGTCACCCGAAAATCTTCCGTGGTGGAGGTGCCGAAAGTTTCCAGCAATGCAGTCGGCGCAGTCGTGCCAATACCAACATTGCCTGCGTTTAAAATTGTGATTTTTTCCGTAACTGTCTCAGAACCAATTTCTGCTGGACTTCCAGTCAAAAATTGCACATTACCGTTAGTTAACCTCATATAAGCAGGCCAATGTGAAGTAACACCATTCCAACGATACATTTTTAAATCAACATTCGCATTTGATACTAAGCCTGGCTGAAAATGAACTTGCCCTCCTGGAAAACCATCATTACCCTTCCCCACAGTGAGAAGTGCTGTTGGAGTAGTCGTCCCAATCCCAACATTCCCATCACTATCAAAGATATGTGTTGCCACCCCACCATCCTGGATGACAAAATCACCCGTTGAACTTAGATTGAACGTGAGGGTATTGGCCCCGAAGTTGATGCTGCTGGATTCATCAAGCGTCATGGTGTTAGCGAATTCGGTGAAGTCGAGGATGTCGTCTGTGATGGTGGCGATTCCGTCGCCGGCGATGGTCATGTCACCGGAGACCGCCATGCTTTCCCAATCGGTGCCGTCGGCAATGAGCATGAACCCTGCGGTGGCGGTGGCCGTGTTGACATCCGTCAAGCCGGTAAGTGATGTTGCTGCCCCAGCACCGGCCGTCAAGTCGACCCAATTCGTGCCGTCGTAATAATAGAGATTATCGTCTGTGTCAGCATAGATCGCCCCTTCGGTGGAAACCGACGGCTGATTCGCTTGCGGCGTTAAGAATAGCGGGATACCACTTTGATCTGCCATGGAGATCATCAACCCAGCCGTATCATTGGTTGTGTCGTTATTGTCGATGAGGATGCCGGGGACGTTGTCGGTGTCGGCAACTTGGACTTCTAATTGACTTGCAGGAAACACTGTACCAATACCAACATTACCAGTTGCATAGAGATCCCCACTAACCGCTAAACTGTCATCAAAAATGAATAGCCTAGTATCTGCATATGGTGCAGTGAATTTGTCATACGTTAAACTGTTTTGTTGCCCTGATGATTCAAAAAAGATTTTCGGATCTGAATTTTCAGTAGTGTATGTTTGATCTTGTAATACAATTATGTTCCCAGTTAAAAATAAATGTCCTTTACTTCCTGTTAATATCGAACCATTTACGTCTAATTTTTGTTGTGGCACCGTCGTCCCAATCCCTACATTCCCATCGCTGTCAAAAATGTGGGTCGCCACTCCTCCATCTTCAATCACAAAATCTCCGGTGGAACTAAGATTGAAGGTTAATGTATTCGCGCCGAAGTTGATGCTGCTGGATTCATCAAGCGTCATAGTGTTGGCGAATTCGGTGAAGTCAAGGATATCGTCTGTGACGGTGGCAGTGCCGTCGCCGGCGATGGTCATGTCGCCTGAGATTGCGACACTTTCGTAATCCGTACCATCGGCGATTAGCATGAATCCTGCGGTGGCAGTGGCGGTATTGACATCCGACAAGCCGATAAGTGATGTTGCCGCGCCTACACCCGAGGTCAAATCTAACCAACCTGTGCCATCATAATAATACAGATTATTATCCGTATCAGAATACACGGCACCTTCGGTAGAAACAGATGGCTGATTGGCTTGCGGTGTGATGAATAACGGGATTCCACTTTGGTCAACCATACTGATCATCAGTCCAGCTGTGTCATTGGTCGTATCGTTATTGTCGATTAGAATGCCAGGAACGTTGTCCGTGTCGGCGACTTGAACTTCAAGTTGGGCGGCTGGTACAGTTGTTCCAATACCGATATTACCAGAGGTATCTATCTGTAAACGCGTGACACCATCTTGGCCATCGTAAATATCAAATACTCCATCAGCCAATGCTCTAAGAATAAAGCTTGAATCTGTCCCGGAATTACGTCTTATGACAAGATCCGCATTATTCGATGTCACCGATTCAATCACGGCTTCGATAATACCCCCGCTTCCTTGAACGCGAAACGGATAATCTGTGCTTACGGAACCGCTACGGAACACATCAAGTTTTGCTCCCGGAGCTGTTGTCCCAACACCCACAAGTCCTGCCCCATTTGGCATCAAGGCTAAATGTTCATTCGTTCCGGTTGTAATATCCGCATCCACACCCGTGAAAGTTACGCCGCCTCCTGAGGACACATCAAAGTTCGTAAAATTAATTTCTGCAGTGCTACCCGTAATAATGTTCGCGCCGACATTAATCGCATTGATGATCTCGGCATCGGAGACATCAATGGCATCCGTAAGAACACCGGTGCTTGAGGCTTCGATAACTAAGGCATCGGCCATGGTGACGCCGGCGCCGTCATTGTCCAAGCGTAACAAAGCGGTTACATCCGTATCGCCAGATTCAAATTCGACTAAGTCTCCGCCTGTCGCATTGCCGGTTTGATCAATCTTGAAGAAGGTGGTAGCCATAGCGCCGATGCTCCACGTATTGGCAAACGCGGCAAAATTCAGCGTACTGCTGGCATCAGGATCAGTAATATCATTGTACTTGGTAGAAATAACGCCAACAGTGTCATCCACATATTTCTTGGTAACAATTTGCGCATCCGCGGTAAACGTAGGATTTGCATCATAGACGGCAATGTCATTGGCATCCAAAGTGAGGACGCCATCAATAAAGGCGGTGCCGCTGACTACGATATTACCGGCCGCCGTAATGGTATTTACATTGGTAATGTTACCTGCAGTATCCACTTTGAAATTTGTAAAGTTAAGTTCGGCTGTTGTACCGGTAATAATGTTGGCGCCTACATTGATGGCATGAATAATCTCGGCATCCGAAACATCAATGGCATCGGTCAAAACACCGGAGGCATTTGAGGCCTCCACAATCAAACCATCAGCCAAAGTGACAGCGCCTTCATTGTCCAGGCGAAGGAGGGCGGTGATCTGGGCATCATCCGCGGCAAACTCCGCCACATCCCCACCGGTAGCATTGCCTGTTTGATCGATCTTAAAGAAAGTGGTGGATATGGTTGTGGCAGTCCATGTATTGGAAAAGGTGGTGAAGTTCAGATTACTACTGTCATTAGGATCAGCGATGTCATCATATTGTGTGGAAATAATACCTATCTGATCATCCACATATTTCTTGCTGATAATCTGATCATCCAAAGTAAAGCTTGGATTGGCATCGTAGGTAGCAATATCATTGGCATCCAGAGTCAGGGCGCCTTCAATGCGAGCGGTGCCGTTAACCACAAGATTACCGTTTGAGTCTATGCTGGCCACTGTACTGGCATTGGAATCCTGAAAAACAAACTTGCTGGAACCGTCATCTGAATCCAACACAGCCTGAATATCGGCTGCATGCGCGCGCACAGGCATCCCTGAGAGCACTAATAACGGCATAAGTACCCAAATGATTGCGCGGCTTAATATGGACTTTTGTTTAAACATAATTTTTACACAAATTTTTGCTCATTGAACCCTGACAACTGATTTCACACATATTTTAAATCTACCCCAGGTTTATTCAACATATTTGCTTATTAATTTAATAATAATAATAATATTAATAAGGCACTCCTCCCCCATCAAAAATTGCTATTTTTTTCAAATTTTACCTTATTTCATGACACCCTCCGTTTTAAAAAAACCAAAAAACACATTTTGTCGACGATAAATCAGAAAATAAACACAGTTTATTCTCACTTTAATTTCCTAATTTTCGGGAACACCTCTCCCATCTAAGCACATTCTACCACCCAAAATTTGCTTGTCTATAAAAATAATATAAATATTATTATTAATATATTTATTAATATTATTAATATATTTATTAATATTATTAATATTTATATTATATAAGGAAACTTTTTAAAAAGTACGTACGCGCGTACGTACTTTTTTTCGCTTGTATTAAAAATCCAGGCTCCGCGGAGCCTGTGAGCCTGGATTATTTACATCAATTCAGGAATAAATAATTTACTAAAACAATCCTCGGGGGTTTGCCCTTGTTTAACCGAAGCAATCCCCCGAGGTTTGTTCACGGTTAAAACAACCGCAAACACACCAGTAAACAAATTTTTGGAAAATGTGAATTATTTCAATGGTGGGATAAATATTGTAAATGTTTAGGTATGTCGTGATTGAGCTGTCGTTGAGTAAACAATCCCCGGGGGTTTGGCTTTTTCAATCCCCCGGGGTTTGTCGATGGTAAAGCAACCATAAACAAACCCCGGGGGATGGTAAAAAAACCAACCCCCAGGGATTGTTTACTCATTTTTGGAATTAGTAATTATTTCAATATGAAAGATAAAACTTCTTCTACAGTCACGGCTTTCATGCAGATGTTGTCCGGACATTCTTGGTAATAACATGATTGCTTATTACAGCCAACATCATGTTGTAGGATTGTTGCAGGACCGCAGCCGCGTGGGCCGGTGAGTTCCGGGCGGGTGGGGCCGAAGATGGCAAAAACATTTGCCCCGACGCTGTTAGCCAAATGTAAAGGGCCAGAATCTGCGGAGATGACCAACTGAGCACGTTTAAAGAGCGCTAATAATTGCTTCAAATTTGTAGCACCGGCTAAATTAATGGTAAACCCTTCGACGGCGCTTGTTATTTCCTGCGCCAAATTTACCTCTCCCCCAGCCCCAATAATCACAACCTTTGCTTGCCTTTCTCGAACCAATCGATTGATCAACACAACAAAATTTTCTTTGGGCCAGCGTTTTAAATCCCAATTACCACCGGGGTGAATAACAATAAGATGATCTTTTGAAAAAATACCTCGCTGCAACAAAATATCGCCCATTTCATTCTCAGCCTCTGGCAAAACAGTTAAAACTGTTGATCGGTCTTTCACCTCAACGCCAAACGATTCAATCACACGCAAATAATGATCGGAGCGATGAATAGGCTTCTCCGGGGCTTTAACTTTATGCGTCAAAAAAATACCGCGCCGTTTTGTGGCATACCCTACCCGAATGGGTATGCCCGCTAAAAATGTTAAAAGCGCGCGACTCATCGATCCATGCAATAAAAATACAGCATCAAATTTTTTGCGCCGCAAATCCCCGGCCATTTTTAATTTAGCCCAAGGCAAATTATGCTGTCCTTTCTCGTCGTAAACAATCACCTCATCCACATCCGGAATACTTTCCAAAACAGATTTAACACGCGGCACGGCTAAACAGCTCACCTGCGCCTCCGGATAAGCCACTTTCAGCGCCCGAAAAACCGGAGATGAAAATACGACATCCCCCAGCCAATTCACATTAACAACAAGAATTTTTTTCATTTCAATCCCCGATAAATTTCTAACATTTTATCCATCATGCCTTCCAAGGAATAAAATTTCTTAACAAAATCTCTACCGGCTAACCCGATTTTCTCTGCGTGTTCTTTATTTGCAAGAAGTTCAATCATACCTTTGGCTAAAGCCTTCGAATTTTCTGGTTCAACTAACACCCCGGTTTTTCCATCCTCAATCAAACTCGGAATACCGCCAACTCTAGACGCCACAACCGGCAATCCGGCTGCCTGCGCCTCTATGACTGAAAGCCCCAATCCTTCTTGACGAGAAGGCATTACAAAAACATCCAACAAAGATAAAACTTCTGCCGCCTTATTCACCACCGGCAAAAAAATAACATGCGTCTGTAAATTTAATTGCGCAACCATATCTTTCAATAGGGATTCCATCTTACCCTCACCGACGATGAGCAGCTTAATATTGGGCACTGCGGCGACTACGTGGGGCATAGCCTGAATCAAAACATCCTGTCCTTTGACATCCGACAAACGTGCTACGATCCCAACGAGTGGTTCGCACCCTAATCCGTAAACCTTGCGTCTTTCCATTTTCGCCTCTTCATCGACAGGATTAAAGGCTTCTACATCAATACCGCTTTCCACCAAAATAATTTTCTGCAACGGCACAGCAAAATCATCTTTAAGATGATCCACCACCGCCTGACTAATCGCAATCGTTTTATCTCCCCAACACGGAAATAGGCGTCGGGACAAACGCGTCTTAAAGAACCCATGACACGTCGCCACGTAAGGCTTACGGCATATTTTTTGCAACAGCCGCCCCATCACTTGCGTAATCCGCGTTTGCGCATGGATGACATCAATATTATTCTGTTCCACGTATTGTTTTAATGGTTTTAAAGCCGCATAAATACGTCCGTCTAATTCTGATTTCGTACGCATATTCAAATTCACCACTTTAGCCCCCAGCGCTAAAAAGTCTTTTTCCATATTGCCACCACTGGAGACGACATGGACATTAACACCTCGACGGATCAAGCCGTTTGTTAAATTAAACAAATAACTCGTAATACCACCGGTGTTGAGATGCGTTGTTAGAAATAAAATATTCATATTTGTAAATTTGACGAGCAAACACTCGACAATCCTCGGGGGTTTGCTCTCTAAAATCTCAGGCAATCCCCCGAGGTTTGTTGCGGTTACATCGTCTTAACCATTCACAAACCTCGGGGGATGGCGCAGTTTTACGAAAGCCAACCCCCGAGGATTGTTTCAATAATTCTTCTTCTCACTCTCCATTATTTCCTCCACAGCCCCCAAAACTTCCTCTGGCTTAATATCCTGCATGCAGGCATGTGTTAGAATTTTACATCGCTGTTTGTAACACGGTGTGCAGGTTAACTGCCGTTCTAACACAATAAGATTCTTAGCCGGCGGAATATGTCGTCGAGAATCGGTCGGACCAAAAAAAGTAATACACGGCGTCCCGACGGCTGCCGCCACATGCATCGGCGCCGAATCCGGCGTAATAAAAACACTACACTTTTTAATCAGTGCGGCTAATTGCAAAAGGTCTGTTTCACCAACAAAAATAGCTGGCTTAGATTTAGTCCTCTGTACAAGATGCTGGGCCATGGGTTTATCTTTATCCATCCCGGTAATAATGACACGCATACCTTTACCAGCGAGGAGGTCACAAAGCTGCGCAATGTACTCAAGCGGCCAGTTTTTTGTTTTCCATTTTGGAGAAGCCGCCATATTAATCCCCACCATATTGTGATTGTCGCCCAACCATTCCGCATCTAACAATGCCTCAACATATTCTTCATCCTTAGCGGAAGGCCACAATTGAAGGTACGCATCCTTATTGTCGTAGGAAATTCCCAATAAATTTAAAACCTGAAATTGATGCTGCACCGGTGCAAGTTTCATCAATTCTTGTTTTGATTTTTTGACGGTGTGCGACAATAAAAAACCATCTTTCCCATTATTGTATCCGTAACTATCCTTGGGAAAACTTAAAAAAGACAACCAATGACTTTTCCGACTATTCTGGAAATCAATCACTTTGTCAAAACAATACCGCCGCAAGCGATGCGCAAACTGCCAGAACTTAAAAAAACCTTTATCTTTATGCTGCGGATCATACATAATTAACTCGTCGACATAAGGACATCCTTGAAGAATCCTACGGACATTTTTCCCCACAAGACAACACATTTTTGCTTTCGGAAATTTCTTTCTTAAGGCACGTAAAGAGGGCGTCACTAAGATTACATCACCTACCGAACTAATTTTAATCACAAGAATGTTCACGGATTTTAAAAGTTCTTCATAAACACTCATGACTTTCTCAGCCATATGCTCCAGAGTAAATTGTGCCTCTAATTTCTGACGTGCCGCCTTGGCCAAACGATCCGCTAATGCACGACCCTGCAAGAGCCGCACGACAGCCTTACCCATCGCTTCGGTATCTTTCGGCAAAACAAGAAAACCTGTTTGCTCGTCGTCAATAATATCCACAACCCCACCGACTTTTGTCGCCACCACCGGCACATTGAGTACCTGTGCTTCAAGGATCACCCGCCCAAAAGACTCCGGTGTCACCGAAGAAAGAACCAAGACATCTATTTGTTTCAAAAGCTCAGGAATATCCTGACGACTACCTAAAAATTCAACATGATTTTGCAGACCACAACGTCGCACCAAGGATTCAAGCTCCTGTTTGTACGCTATTTTTTTAGGAGGCACATCGCCAATAATCCAAATCTTTGCCAAAGGCACACTCTGTACTACCTTGGCCATGGCCCGAATAAAATACGTATGACCTTTTAAAGGCGTAATGCGTCCGATGATGGCAATAGTGCATTGCTTACGGGAATTATCTAAAAGTCCCGACGCCGGGACTTTTGACACTTTTGCCTTACCCTCTAAATGTTTAAATTTAGCAAGATCTACCCCACGAGGAACGCAACGAATATTCTTAGCCGGAACCTTGTAGGTTTCTGTCATGTAGCGACCAATCATCGTACTGGGCACAATAACCAGCTTAGACCATCCCATCACCTGACTGTAAAAACGATTATTGTAATGCCCATGACATGTCGTAATAAAGGCCGCATTTGTTTTTCGGCACGCGAAATAGGCTATCCAGGCTGGGACGCGTGAACGCGCATGAACAATATTTACTCCTTCTTCCTGAATAATCTTACGTAAAGGCGCAACCATACGTATCATCGTCAACAAGGACTTCTTATGAACAGGCAAGGTGTAATGTTTTGTACCGGATTGCTCTAACTCCGCCACTAACTTACCCCCATTGGACACAACCAATGACTGATGCCCATGTTGAACGAGATATTTAGAAAAATCCACCGTTCCGGTTTCGACACCGCCAACATTGAGTTCCGGAAGAATCTGTAATATTTTCAAATAATTTTCCTCATGGCTTCAAAAATAATTTGATCATCATCCATCCGCCGCATCTGAATTTTATTCTTCGCCACATCATAAATGGCTTGACCAATATGGGTTGCATCGGTGGATAAAATAAAACCTTTTTGATTAAGCTTTGCAATAAATGCCATGTGCTTATTTTTCTTTACTGATTGTCCTTGCCGTATTTGCGGTGAAAATACGATTGTTTGATTACCGGAAGACGCCGTTTCTGAAATCATAGAAATACTGTCTCCGGAGGTCACCACAAAATTTGAAAGACCTAAAATACCTCCTACAGCCTCGGGGACATCTTCTTTATTGGCAAGTATCAATAAAGGACACCGTGCATCATTTTTAAACTCTTTTTGAAACAAACTTTCAATATGGGCCGGGGTTCGCCGAGATGTTGTAATTAAAATGTCGGCATTAATCGTTTTTGCAACTTCTTTAATCTGCTGAATCAAAACCTGCATTTGACGTTTACTAAGATAAACATCTTTAGCATCCCCGCCGATAAAAAGACCTATTTTGTCCCGAAAGTTATTTTTTAAATGCGAAAATCTATTCAATAACAATTCAGCCTGTTCTTTCAAATACGCATCATTAATAAGATTCGGCGCTCCATTGGTGACAGTCATCCCTGTTTTCTTAGGATGGCTCCTCAAATCATGCTCCGGCAAAATAACCAAATCAAATTGTGCAGAACTTAATAAACCCGGCTTTTGAATCGCAACACTTTTAGCCCCATAATCTTTGGACAACACACGATTAATGCCCGCCACCGTTGAACCACAAGAAATAAAATAATCGGTTTTTATGGTTGTCAATGCACGGTATGATTCCGGTGTGAAAAACTTCTGAAGAAACTCTAAACGCCCTTGATAAAAAAATGGTTGTACTAAAGCACTCACAAGAGAAAAAAGACGCGCTGCATTCTTACTTTTAAATACAACCTCAACGACTTGGACCTGCAATTTAATATTTCTTTCTGCCAGGGCTTTTTCCAGCATTCTTGCCGCTGCTTGCGATTGTCGTAGATGCCCTGTTCGGCCGTCATAAAGAATAGTGACGGCAGCCTCTTTAGAATATTTCCAAATTTTGTAAAACCACATGTACTCGTCGGGATACTGCCCAACAAACTGTTCCATTAATTCCATAGCCTTGTTTAAATTACAAACAACATCTTGTTCCGCATTATCCGTTTTAACAAATTCTAACGGCTTAGAAATAATAATTCGATGCTGTGCTCCTTTCTCACGATGAATATTTGCAAAACAAACCGCCGCCCCAAGTCTCGTACCTAATCGTATGGCGCCCGTCGACATGGAAGCGCCTCGCCCAAAAAAATCAACTACCGTACCGCGCTTCCCGCCCTGATCAACAACAAGGGAAACAATTTCATTAGAACGCAAACTTTTGATAATTTCTTTGGTTTGAGGACCGGCAAATAAATAATGAATACCTTGCCCTTCCCGATAAGAATTTAAAAAATGATACAATTTAGAAAATCGCATTTGTGGATTGATGACAACTTTGTACGGAAAACCTAATTTAGCTCCTTGTAAGCTCGCCAACTCCCAGTTGCCGGAATGAATCGCCAGAAAAATAACACCTTTATGCTTCTGCATGGCCTCTTTAATAATCTCGCCCCCTTCAAGAGAAACAATTTTTGGTAAGAGATCCTCGCTCATCAAAGGCAAGCGTAAAAATTCAATAATATTCTGGCCGTAATTTTGGAAGACCCGCTTTAAAATGGCCAATATTTCTCTATTGGATTTTTTCCCGACAAATGCCATCCGTAAATTGGAATACGCCATTGTCCGACGCTTAAGATCAAACCAATACCACAATACGCCCACACGGCGACCAATCCAAAGGGCGACACTGAGCGGAAGACAGCGCATAATTGTTCCAAAAATTTTAACGAGCCAGATGATGATGGATTCTTTCAAAAAACTCTTCCTTTCCCTGTGTAATCGAAATTTTAATTCTAAGCGCCGCTATTAAAGTATCCTCCGTAAAATGCTTAATAAACTCTGTAAGTTTCACCGCATCCTTTTGTGTCGTGACAATCGTCTGCAAATCATGTTTACGGCAATAGGCTGCCATGTCTTGGGCCTCTTGCGCCCCATACACATGATGATCCATAAACACAAAATGCTTTTGAATAGCGGCCCCTAAATTTTGTACGGTTTGTCGAAATGATTTTGGATCGCCGATACTGCTCAATAAACACACTTTTTTTGCTCGAACACATGACAATTCAGAAATAGCATTAGACTTAATGTTAACAAAATGGGCCGGTTTATGTATCGTCTCTATGACGGGCGCATGCGGATTAATAGACTTCAATTTTTCCTTTAATGCCTCTACATTGACGCATTCCATATCTGTCTTTGTCAGGACAAAGACATGCGCTCGCTTAAGGGCTGACAACGGTTCACGTAAAATTCCCCGCGGAATCAACGCGCCATTGCCAAAAGGATTAACACTGTCGATGGCCACAATATCCATATCTCTCGACAAGCGCCAATGCTGAAATCCATCATCCAACAAAAAAACATCAGCCCGATTATTTTTTAGAAAGGCTCTGGCATTAGACACCCGGTCTTTGCCAACAAGAATCGGAACGCCCTCCAAAGAACCTTCCAACATCTTCGCCTCGTCACTTAAATGGGCATGATGAATCATGCCCCTACAGACTCCCCCCGTAAGGGCATGATTCATCATGCCCCAGACGCCCCTCGTACGGGCATGATTTATCATGCCCCAGACGCCCCTCGTACGGGCATGATTTATCATGCCCTTAATAGGCTTTGACATGTATCCTCGTATGAGAATAGCCGGCTTTATTTTTTTTTGCTGCAATACTTCCGCAACATATTCCACTAACGGTGTTTTTCCAACGCCACCCAAAGTAATGTTGCCTATGCTAATAACGCGCGCTCCAACCTGATGCTTACGTAAAATCCCCCTGGTGTAACAAAACGCCATACCTTTCACAATACCACTGTAAACCCAGGACAGGACCCGCAAGGCACCCTTTAAAATACACGATGGAAAACCTGCAATCTGATCCGTCGCCATGCGGAAAAAAAAATCTTTCATAAAAACTTTCCTATGATGTCCATACTCTTGTCGGTAGCCCCTTCATTTTGCTCAATCACCCTCATTCCTATTTGCCCCATGGCCGCCATCCGTTCTGAACTATTTAATAACTTCTTCATTTCCGTTAACAATTCCTCAGGGTCGTTAACTTGAATAAGGCATTTTGCTTTTAGGAAAATGCTCACCACATTTTTAAAATTTTGTGTATGTGGACCAACTAAGGTAGGCTTACCAAAGGCCACCGGTTCAATCATATTTTGCCCGCCGCCTGCATTAACGTTTAATGTTTTACCAATAAAGACAACCGTCGCAATTTTGTACAAATGCCGCAGATACCCGATGGTATCGACAACTACGACGGTGTTTTCATTGATCGCCGTTACACGCACATCCGACAAACGTACGGGATGAAATCGTTTCCGTTTAATAATTTTCATAACCTCATCGGTACGCTCAATATGTCGTGGAGCCATCACAAGGCGCAGGCCGGCAAATTCCGACTTCAATTTTGCATACGCATCACAAATGATCTCTTCTTCCCCCGGATGTGTACTTCCGGCAACAAAAAGACGACCAGGTATGTGCAACTTTAATTCGGATAAATCTAAACCAGGATCTTCTTTCAAATTGTCAAATTTAATATTCCCCACACACTTGACTTTATCCGATGGCGCACCTAAATGCTTAATCCGTTCGACATCCTGCTCACTTTGCATACAAAAGAAGTCCACACAAGCCAAAACGCGACGCGTCAAAAATCGAAACTTTCTGTACCCTTCAAACGATTTATCCGAAATCCGCCCATTAACCAAAACAATAGGCACATTTGCCTTATGCAACAAGGCGTACAAGTTCGGCCATATCTCCGTCTCTGCCGTGACATAAATTTTTGGTTGGATAACGCGAATAAACTTCCGCACAACCCAGCTAAAATCCAAAGGCGCATAGATCACAATATCTTCTTTGGACAGTTTCTCTTTCGCCAATTTCTGCCCCGTCTTGGTAACGGTTGAGCACACAATTTGATAATCAGGAAACCGCGCTTTAATTTTTTGAATCAAATCCAAAACCGCCAGCACTTCCCCCACACTCACCGCATGCACCCAAACATTCGGCCGACCTCCAATCTGCGCCGTCAAAGAACGCGAAATCCCCCCCAACCGCATCCCAAACCCCTTATGCCACTTACCCTTAAAACATAAATATGGAAAGTACAGCAAAGCGAATCCAACAAATAAAATATTGTAAATAATAAAAATAGTATTTTCTCCAAAAATAAAGATAATAAGTTTTAATATTATACTTAAAAGAAAGTATTAATCTAGGATATTGTCTGAGAATAACCTTATTTGCCGAAATTGCAGTAAATGTTTAGCGTTCTGAGCTGCCTACGAGCTAAAGCACGGAATTATTTCACGCATGAACGCTTGTTCGCCCCTGCGGGCTCACATTGCTCGACGAAAGCCCTGCGCATTCCATGCTGAACGCATGGAAACCGGCTGCTTGGGCTTTCAACGTCCTGCTTAGAAATAATCCCATGCTTTTAACGCTCTTCGACAACTCAGAACACTAAACATTTACAAATTGCAGGACAATCTCCTAGCCAATTCCGTACTGTGCGTTCATATCGGCTATTTCTTGTGTAGAGTAATTTGCGGCATCTACCAACGTAGCCTCCAGCACATTTTCATGTGCGAAAAATTGTTGTAGATGGTAACGTTTGGCTTTTGGAATGAGTTGCGCAATTTTGGGAAGATCTTCTTGGGGGGAGATATGCGGTTTGACAACTGTCGTGCGGAATTCATGGTCCAGGCCGGAGCCCGTAATAAGGTTAATGCTTTCTTGAATCTGTGACGTGTAGTCTTTACCATCTGTCACCCAATAATACTTTTCTAAAGGCACTTTGATATCCATGGCAATGTAATCGACTAATTTTAAACGGATAATTTCTTTAAGAACATCCGGACGACTCCCATTGCTATCCAATTTCAACAAGTATCCCATGGACTTAACTTTCTGTAAAAAATTAATAAGATCTTTTTGAATGGTCGGTTCACCGCCGGTCACAACAACACCTTCAAGCTGCTGCCGTCGTTTTTCCAAGAATGCTAAGACCTCCCCCTCGGGAATACCTATTCTAAAATATTTGGGGAGGACTAATTCCGGATTATGACAATACGGACATCGAAAATTACACCCCTGCGTAAAAACCACTGCGGATAATTTTTCAGGATAATTAATAAAAGAAAATTTTAACAATCCACCAATTTTCATTTTCACACCCTGCTAGAGACACGAAATCGCTTTTGAGCAAAGATTGATACGTTCGGCTCAGAGGAGACCTCCTTCTGGTCGGCCTCCAATGGTTCGACAAGCTCACCACTATTTAAAGCTTGTTGAATGGTTCGCCTCACGAATCAATCTTTACTTTGCGCAATTACGAATTATACCAATCTATTAACCCCTACGACTCTTGATTTATAAACTTTCGACCCGTCTTAACAAAATTTTATGTTAAGGCCTGTAGGCGAATTGGACGCGACAAAAATACTACGTCCTCTGAGCCGAAAGGCCTTAACATAAAATTCAATAGACGGGTTGCTCGAAAATTCGCATTTATTTAGACAACTATGTCACCACGTATGTTTTTCGCTTCTTAAACTCTTCTTTTTTGCCTTTATTCCATTGCTGTACAGGACGTAAATAGCCGACAACGCGTGAATAAATTTCACAGGCGCTCGTGCATTTCGGACAGGCAGGATGTTCGCCAGCTACATAGCCGCAATTAGGGCATACACTAAAGGTCGGCGTGATGGTAAAGTAGGGCAAATGATATTTTTCACAAATAAGGCGAATCAGCGACTTAAGGCCCTCCACATTATGAATTTTCTCCCCGACAAATCCATGTAAAACCGTACCTCCGGTGTAACGGGTTTGTAATTCATCCTGAAGATCCAGGACCTCAAAAATGTCCTCGGAAAAATGAACAGGAAGATGTGTCGAGTTGGTGTAAAACGGATCTTTTCCTTCTTGCCATTCTTCTTCATTGGCAACAATCGTTTGCGGATACAAAGCTTTATCCATTTTGGCCAGCCGATACGAAACGCCCTCGGCAGGTGTTGCTTCGAGATTGTAAATATTACCCGTGTCTTCTTGAAACCGCACAAGTACATCACGCATAAAATCTAAAACCCTTTTGGCAAAATCTTGCCCACGTTGTGAAGTAATATCCTCGCCGAAAAGATTCAGGCAAGATTCATTCATACCGACGAGTCCAATAGTAGCAAAATGATTTTTCCAATATTGATCAAACCGCTTTTTAATATTCCGTAAAAAGAATTTCATGTACGGATACAAATTGCCGGCGGTAAATTTTTCTAATACTTTCCGTTTGATCTCAAGACTCTCCTTGGCGGATTCCATATGATGTTCTAATTTTTTAAAATAATCTTCTTCATTCTGCGAACAATATCCAAGCCGTGCCATATTGATCGTCACGACGCCAATCGACCCTGTTAACGGGGAGGCTCCAAACAATCCTCCTCCTCGACTACGCAACTCTCGATTATCTAATCGTAGACGACAACACATGCTGCGCGCATCCTCCGGATGCATATCGGAATTAACAAAATTTGAAAAATACGGAATGCCATATTTAGCCGTCATTTCCCAAAGGCCTTTTAAATCCGGATTATCCCAATCAAAATCTTTTGTAATATTGTACGTCGGGATGGGAAATGTAAATACACGGCCTTTAGCATCTCCTTCACACATCACCTCCATAAAAGCTTTATTCAACATATTCATTTCATGTTGAAACTCTTTGTATGTTTCCGTTTGTACTTTGCCCCCAATAATCACACCTTGATCGGCATAATAAGACGGCGGCATTAAATCTAATGTAATATTTGTAAACGGTGTTTGAAAACCAACTCTCGTCGGTACATTGACATTAAACACGAATTCTTGCAAAGCCTGTTTTAAATTTTTGTAACTCAATCCATCCCGCCGAATAAATGGCGCCAAAAGCGTATCAAAATTGGCAAAGGCCTGCGCACCGGATGCCTCACCCTGCAGCGTGTAGAAAAAATTCACCACTTGCCCCAAGGCACTCCGAAAATGTTTGGCCGGTCCTGATTCCATTTTACCAACAGCGCCCTGAAAACCATTCGTCAAAAGATCATACAAATCCCATCCCACGCAATACACGCTGATCAATCCCAAATCATGAATATGATATTCCCCGTTGTGATGACCTTCCCGTATGTGCGGCGGATAAATTTTATTCAACCAATAATTTTTGCTAATCTCCGAAGAGATGTACTGATTCAAACCCTGCAAAGAAAAAGCCATATTACTATTTTCATTCACTTTCCAATCCGTTTTATCTAAATATTGATCCACAAGATCCACATGACTTTTGGATGTGATTTCGCGAATACGTGCATGCTGATCACGATAAATAATGTACGCCTTAGCCGTATTTTTGTACGGTGACGACAATAAAACTTCTTCAACAATATCTTGAATATCTTCTACGGAAGGACAGCTGTTAACAAATAACTGCTGTGCAAGATTAAGAACATTGAGCGTAATTTTACGCGCGATGACAGATGAAAACTCTCCTGTAGCTTCCCCGGATTTTTGAAGAGCATAGGTAATTTTTTGCGGATTAAAAATTTCTTTTTCACCATTGCGTTTGACAATCTCTGTAAGAATCCCGGTTGTATTCATCATGCCTCCTTGGTAAAAATAAAAAATATTTTTAAAAGACCTGATCCAATTATAGGCACAATATGTTGCGTGTCAATAATAAAGAGACGCAATATGTGGGATTATTGGCGATTACATTACATCACAATAAGAACACTTCATCATTTTTGTTTTTTCACAGAATCATCCATCCACTTCAAATAATCCTTATTCCCCGCCACAATAGGCAAGGCGATAATTTCAGGAACGGCGTAACTGTGGAGGGTCTTGACGGTTTTGATAAGTTTGGAAAGGCAGGATTTTTTGGTTTTACAAATCAAAAGAACTTCATTGGCCTGATCGACCTTACCTTGCCACCAAAAGACAGATTTGACACCATCTACAATGTTAGCGCAGGCAATGAGCTTTTCTTCAATCAACTTTTTAACAATTTTATTTGCTTCGCGTTTGTTTTTTGTGGTGATGAATGTAACGAGATGCATATCCGCTCCTCTGTAGATAAAGAAGCAAGAAGCATAGGTACAAGAGGCAAAGATTTTTACATCTTTACATCTTACTTCTCTACTTCTTGCTTCTCTACTTCTTGCTTCTCCTTTAACATGATGACAGAAACCATCCGCCCTGCTTTTGCGCCTTGACGGCGATAGGAAAAATAATCTTTATTGCAGCAGGTACATTCCTCTGAATCAAATATATTTTCTTCTTTGACGCCTAACGATTTTAATTGATGCCTATTCACACGCATTAAGTCTAAAAAAAATTGTCCGGACAAATCCCGCCTTGTCTCTGCAGGAAAATATTCTTTAAATTCTTTCCCCACCTCATAACAACACGGTCTAATCGCAGGGCCAAAGGCTATTTTTAAATCAGAGGGAT
The DNA here is from genome assembly GCA_029261055.1 of Candidatus Omnitrophota bacterium. Classification (GTDB taxonomy): domain Bacteria; phylum Omnitrophota; class Gorgyraeia; order Zapsychrales; family Zapsychraceae; genus JAJDCA01. The sequence continues at coordinate 36,227 of JAJDCA010000053.1, forward strand.
CTGTATGAAAATACTTTTCCATCTCCTCAACGACTTTAAAAGCGATTTTTTTATGACTTCCCTGCCACCCTGCATGCACAAGGCCGATGGCTTTATTTTGAGGATCATAAAGAAAAATTGGTAAACAGTCTGCTGTGCGGATAGCTAAAGAAATATGCGGGACATTGGTTATCAAACCGTCAGCCTCTTCAGGTTCGATATGTGTTTGTGCTAGCTCTTTAGTAATACGAACAATTCTATTTCCGTGAACCTGATGAAGAAAAACGCATGGATGATTTTCGTACGTTTTCCCAAAAAAGGTCATGACTTCTTTATCGGAAATGTGGTCAAATAACTTCATATTACATGTAAAATGTACATAAAATAGGGATATGAGACACTTATTCTAGAGAAATAACATTAAAAAAGGGATTATAAATATTACAACTTATCAATTTTCTACCAAAATCTCATCATCCCTTTCAATTGACGGTGTCTGATTACTAGCGGGTAATTCCTGCACTTTTTTTAACTTTTTCTCAATCGTACGCGATTTGCGAGCGGCTGTTTCGATGCTTTCGCTGGCTTGACGTAATTTGTCGTGGGTTTTTTCCAAAATCGTGCCGAACTTTCCGAATTCTGTTTTCACCACACTAAGCAAATTCCATACTTCACCTGCGCGTTTTTCAACCGCCAAAGTTCGAAATCCCATTTGCAAGCTATTTAACATAGCCGCAATCGTTGTTGGCCCCGCCACTGTGATACGATATTCTCTTTGCAAAAATTCACACAAACCTTTCCGACGCAGGACTTCGGCAAAAAGGCCCTCCGTTGGGAGATACAACACCCCAAAATCTGTCGTATGTGGAGGATCAATGTATTTATCTCGAATCTTCCTGGCCTCTAGTTTAATCTTCGCCTCAATGGCCTTACCAGATTCCTCAATAACTGTAACATCCGCCTCATCCTGGGCTTGCATTAAACGCTCATAATCTTCTTTGGGAAACTTGGCGTCAATCGGCATAAGTACGCTTTGCCCATCCTTACCTGGAAACTTGATTGCAAACTCCACCGGATCTCGACTACCTTTACCTTGTTTGGTCACCACATTAACTTCATACTGATCCGCCGTCAATATCTGCTCTAGCAGAGCCCCAAGTTGAATTTCTCCCCATGTCCCACGTGTTTTCACATTCGTCAAAACCTTTTTCAAATCTCCAACCCCTGAAGCCAAATTTTGCATTTCGCCAAGCCCTTCATGCACTTTTTCCAAACGTTCACTCACAATCTTAAACGATTCACCCAAACGCTTCTCTAATGTTTCATGCAACTTTTCATCGACAGTGGCACGCATCTGCTCTAACTTCCGACTATTATCTTCTTGTAGAGATTGCATCTGCTTAGCCATTACTTCACGTAATTTTTCTAATTTCTCTTCATTCATTTGTGTTAATGAAAAAATTTGCTTAGAAAACGAATCTGTAGAAGAACGCAAACTTTCGCGCACTTCATCTCGATTTTTTGCGATATCTTCACGCACAATCCGCTCTGTGCGTTCTTGATTTTTTTGAATGGATTCAAATGAACCGGACAATTGCGACACCACATTGTCCGTGCGACGTAATAAAAGAATAGCCACCAAAATAATATTAAGAATTGTAAGGATTATTAATACATAAATCATATGATCTCCTAATTGATATCACCCATATTACACAATATTCAAAATTTAATCAATTTTTTAAAACGCCGCATAATGGGCATAATAAATTATGCCCCTACAGACGACCATCGTACGGGCATGATTCATCATGCCCATGCAAACAACCCGCGCCCTCGTACGGGCATGATTTATCATGCCCTTATTATTACAATACATTTAAAGGACATCTTTCACAGCGGGGTGTAGGCTTGCAAAAATTTTTTCCGATACGAACGATCAAGGCATGATACTCATTAAACATCTGTCTATCTTTAGGCAAAGCATCCATAAAAATTTTTTGTATCGTATGATAATCTATCTTACCATCAATAATACCATGCCTCTCCAAAATACGCTTGGTGTAAGCATCGACGACAAATACCGTTTTATCAAAAGCGTAAAGTAAAATAGAATCCGCTGTTTCCGGACCAATACCATTAACTTCAAGTAACTTATGACGGAGTAATTGACACTCTTCTTTCCCCATTTTATTTAACCGCCCACCATACGCCTCAAACAAAAAATGGACAAAATTTTTAATACGCCTGGCTTTTACATTAAAATAACCCGCCGACTGGATATGCCCCGCTAATTGCTTTTCTGTAATATCTTTCATTGCCTGGGGCGTTAACACATGATTACGCTTTAAATTTTTAATAGCCTTCTCGACATTACCCCAATTTGTATTCTGTGTCAGAATGGCCCCAATAATAATTTCAAAACGTGTCTGCCCGGGCCACCAATATTGAGGGCCGAAATGACCATATAGAATACGGTAAATTTCCTTCAAAATTTTTGTGTTGGATTGTGACATTCTAATAAAAAAGGTGACAGCCACTTTTTTGCCATGGCGTTTAGTTTTCAAAAAAGTGGCTGTCACCTTTTTTTACGGGATCAATACCCTGCTTAAAACCAAATGAATATTAAGAAGAGAATTTCTTTGGGATTTTTTATCAAGGCGAAGCTCATCAACGCGGAAAAAATAAGGAGTATTTTGTAAGAGGTACAAAAAATGGGTGAGCTGCTCTATACGCCCTTCCAATTTAAGGCTAATAGAAAAAACTTTAAAAAATTCCTCTTCAGCCACCTTTTGAGGTTTCATTTCAGAAAAACGCAAATTCATCCGCTTAGTGATAGCTTCCACATCCGCAATAATGGCTGACATTTCTTTTTCATCCGAACCTTTCTGCCCAAAGGTATCGACTATTTCATTATATTGCTGCGTGACATGCTTATTTCGCTTAATGGTATTGAGATTTTTCTGCAAACGCCTCTTTTGGGATTCCAATTTTTGAGTAACATCTTTAGACTTTTCCAAAAAAGGCGTCAAAAAACCTCGTTGTAGTAAGAAAAATAGAATCAGACTACCAAAAATAAAAAAAATCTGTTTTTCTCGTGTTTGTAATTTTAACATTTAAATTTCCTGATCACTGATCACTTTTTAAGTCCTTACTCATCTCACACATCATCTTAAAATTCGTTATTTCCCCTCGAATACTCTTGCGTTTTTTGGCATACTGCAATCTGACATTATAAAACATCAAGGAGGACACTATATTTGCCTGGAGGCTATTGACTAAAGAACCATCCTTGGATACCCCCTCCAATGTCAAAACCCCTTTGCTATCAATTTTTAAAGAGTCATAGGCAATGCCATTAGGCGTCACCTCATGCAACTCCACAATATAATCGGGAAGAAAAAACTGACTATTCAATTCTTCATTTAAAATACGCACCTGACGTATTTTGTCCTGAAAATCTTTTACTTTTGGCTTAATTTGATTCAAACGTCCATTAACCTCTTTAAGCTCCCGCCTATTTTGAAAACCATCAAACCCTAGTACTAAAATACTCAATACCGCAGCAACAAAAAAAAGGACTCCGGTTTTTATCCATTGACGCTTTTTTTGTTTCTTCTCTCGAGAGTCAACAACCTCCACAGGCAAAAGACTTAAAAAATTTTGAAAATCAGAAAAAAGCAAACCTGTGATAACAGATAAACTTACTTTATGTTTCTTCCAAGCCTCCGCTGCGCTGATCGTTTTTTCACATGGAAAACCCTCCAAACAAGGAATCACATAGATAGGAATATCTGATCGACTTCTTAATTTTTCAATAAGCTGATCTGTCTCCTGAGCATCTCCAATAATCAAAACCTCAGATATCTCTTCACCCATTTTCTCTTTACGATATGTAGCCAAGGTCAAACTCAATTGCTCTACCAATGTATCCACATTGGCTGCCCCTAAATCGCTAAGCCCAACATTAACTTCACGAGAAAATAACAATTCTTTTTGCCGACAAAAACATATTTCCGTACTATGCGTATCAATATTCATAATCACTGACGGAAAAGAACTCCCTTCTTGCCTTTTATTTTTTTGATAAATATACCAATGGTTAAGACCAAGAGAACTCAATGTTAAACTGTAATGCTGAATACCTGCCCGACGAAAAATACCTACATAACGGTCAACTACACTTTTTTGTACAACAACAGCTAATACCTTGGCATACCCTGAAGAATTTTTCTCTAAAAGAATATAATCAAAAACAATTTCTTCTTTAGCATAAGGCACCTTATGGCTAATTTGCAAACTAAGCATTTGACGTATTTCTTCGTCAAATTGAGTCGGCAATTGAAAATGCAAAAGTGTGGCATCCCGCCGAGAAATAACAGCCGTAAGACCATCTAAATGAACCTTAGCACTGCTTGCCATTTTTGACACCAACTTAGCTATTTCTGCTTCGGCTAAATTTTGATGCGGCGCAATACGGCAACATGTTATTATGGGAGTACCACGAGCAGACATCACTTGCATTAATTTGACATGCGTGTCTGTAATTTCGATAGCAGTGGATGTATTCTTTTTCATAAATAATAAAAAGACACAAGAAACAAGATGCAAAAAGCAAGAAACAAACAAATTTCAAATGACTGTGGCTGTTAATTTGTTTAATTCTTGAATATTAAAATTAGAGTATTACTTATATCTTGTATCTTGCTTCTTGTTTCTTGCTTCTTTACTTAATACCTTCTCCAACCAACAATGGAAAGCTGATCACGAAAAATTACGGCTTCCATATTTGATACAACGTTTGATTTCTTATCTTTTGCTTTTATATGGATATTTAAATATTTTGAAAGCGTGGTTAAATGAATTTTCATAGCCTGAAAAATAGCCCATTCACTTTTAATCAGTAATGACTCATTCATAATATCATACCGGTCATCTTCTGTCATAATTTGGCCATCTTCTCCTGCACGGTGCGCCAAAATTTTCACACCCAAACTATCCGCATCTCCTTCTTCAGCAAGCCCTTTACCTATACTATAATATCTCGCTAAAGCCATGAGAACCTCCTCCGAGGCTGTATTAATATTCACTACAAGTTGTGGCGCATCCTTTGGAAAAACCGTAACAAAATTTTTTATTTTACTGTAAATTTCAGACGTCATCCCTCGCACTAACAAAAGCTCTTGAATACTGTCAAAAGGAAGATTCTTGCAATGGTACGGTTGGCTTAAATGGCTATAATAATCATCTTCAGCCCCTAAAACCTCTGTAAAAGAACCCACGGCTCCTAGATCTGCATCATGCCAATCGGCTACAGAGGCAGCAATAATCTGCGCCGTCTCCTCTTCTTCGACCCCTAAAATCGTAAGAAGATGTTGCAAAATTCCGTAATTATCCTTGGTTATGGCATTTAAATTGATTTTCCGGTCTTCATCGGTAAAACCGTAAACCATTTTAAATGACTCATTTTCCGGATCGACAACAGAATGAGCAATTTCAAAACCACCATCCCCGACAGAAACATCCTTAAACATTTCCTCGGAAGATTTTCCTTCCTCTAAAGTAAAACCACATTGACCTAATGTATCAAACGTCTTTCCAAGATCATCCTTATTATCTTTTTCAATCTGCTTAATGGCATACATCAAGCCTGCCCAAGCGACATATCTAGATTTAAGCTTACCGATGTAATGTTTGGTCAAACTCAATTCCACTTTGGATTTACGTCCTAAGCCAATAGCCAACACGGCCAAGATCATCAGAATCCACAAAACGACAATAAGTACTATACCAGAATTATTATTCGATTTAATGGATAATTTTGTAAAGTTCAAAACTCTTCCTCCCCCAACGAACCTGTAGGTATAAGAATATCTCGCGTTAAAACCAAATCATCATGGTCAGGGTTATCTTTCAAGAATGTCATTTCCACACGAATCCCAAATGGAAGATGCTCGTATTCCCATTCATCTTTCCATTTTATTTCCGGATTATCTTTATCTCCGGCTTGGTGCGCATAAAAAAACTTAAGACCATTCTTTTTAACACGAATACTTAATATCTCAGCCTCCTCCTTCTTTCGTGATGAAGACTCTAAAGACTCAACAAAAGACATTTCCTCTCTCAAAAGAAACTTTGCATCCGAAGTCGTTTCTGAACGGACAACAATAGACCCCATCCGTGATGAACGACTACCGACTACTGTTTTATGAATGCTCCCAAAATCAGGTTTTCCTAAATGATACCGCACCACCCTCAAACCGTTTTCTTCTGCCACAATAAATGTAATTTCTTCATCATCCCCTTCGAAAGCTTTTTTATCCTCATACGAATCAACAAAATTATAAAACACCATTTTTTCTAAATCTTGCCCAATCCGCTCCATAGCCCAACGCGCTTCACGATAAAGGCTATTGCTTTGTTCAGCCCTTTGATTAATTTTAATTCCATGCCAAAGCGTACTGTACAAACTTGTGGCAATAACGGTAAAAATAGCCAAACCAAGCAATAATTCTAAAAGAGTAAAAGCTTTTTCAGAAGACGCAATAAATCGAGTCTTTACGTACAGACGCCATTTATGGCGTCTCCATAAAAAGATCATTCTTTATTCTCCGAAGTTACTGAAAATGGCAGAAGATACGTCACCAAAGACAGCTGATTTTCCTTCTTCCCTGCTTGCCAAGCGATGTCTAAGCTAATTTCTTTTAACTTCAGATCACCTTCTTCCCCTTCCAATGTATTTTCTTGAAGAGTATATTTAAATTTCTCTTTTCGATCATTTTTAATCACATCATCAAATGATTGATCAAACAATCCTTTACGGATAATTTGATTCATCTTATCTTCAACTTTAAACATAACGACAGAATAATCAGCTGTCTGTATTATCGCTCGCAAACTCATTACCAAGGCTTGAATGATTAATGTCAGGCTTACAGAAACAATCATCACTACAAGGAGCGATTCGATTAATAATGAACCATTCGTCATTCGTGACGAGTGACGATTAAAATTCATAAACATACACATACCCGTTTAATTCTTTTGTGGAAATCATTAAACAATATTCATCTAAACAAGTTTTAACATCAATTTTTCCCATTTTTCCATCAGCCGTAAAGTTAACAGATTCTTCATCTGCTTCCAATCTAACTTTTGCAGGCACATATGCAACCCGCCCAAGACGCCCGGACAACTGCTGCCATTTTTTTTCTGAGGTTGGATCTTTATATTCTAGCCAATACGCTTTATCTTCGAGATTGATAACAAGACGATATTCCTGATTCTTGAGAATGGCACGACTTTGTGCATAACGCATGAGCTGCCCTAAATGATCTGCTGTTTGATTGAGTTGGCGCTTCCAATAGGAACGGTTTAAGTTGGGAAACGATAATCCTGCGATAACACCTAAAATAGATATAACGAGAATAATTTCAAGGAGGGTAAAACCGTATGTACTGTCACGCTCCAGCTTCGCTAATTTTTGCTGAGGCGGGCGTGCCGCGCTTCTATTGCTCATCAAACCCATCATCCCAATTGACAATATCATCTTCGCTTTCTACACCATCGGGACCGTAAGAATACAAATCATATTCGTTAGTATTATGCCCTCCCGGAGCCACATACACATAATTTTTTTTCCAAGGATCTGTGGGAAGTTTTTTCTTTTTTAAGTACGGCCCGTTCCATTGCATAGGCTCCGGGGCTGAGTTCGGTTTTTCAAGCAACGCTCTTAAACCCTGCTCCGTCGTAGGATAATCACCATTATCCAATTCATACATATCCAAAGCCGTAGAAATATTCGACTCAATGTCCACCCTGGCCGCATCTTTCTTAGCCTGTTTGCCTCGCCCGGATAACTTGGGAGCCACCATAGCCGCCAGCATCACAATAATGCCGATCACTAATAAAATTTCGATAATAGTAAACCCTTCATTATTTCTTTTTTTCATCTTTGTCCCTTTCTTAAACTCATTACTCGCTTAAATTACGGTAAACATTCAATCAAGCCGTCTACTGGGAGGTTATGTTAAAACCTTTCGGCTCAAAGGACGCAATATTTTTGTCGCGTCCAATTCGCCTACAGGCTTCAACATAACCTCTTGTTAAGACGACTTGATTGAATGTTTACCTATTAAGAAAATCGTAATCGCGCAGAGTAAAGATTGACATATGCGGCGAACCATTCGACAAGCTTAAAATGGTGGTGAGCTTGTCGAACCATTGGAGATCGACCAGAAGGAGATCTCCTCTGAGCCGAATATGTTAATCTTTACTTAGGAGATTGCAAATAACATATCAGCAATCTCTTAAAAGCGATTTCGCGTCTCTAACTTAAATTATATCGCTAAATTCATATTAATAATAGGCAACAATAAAGCGATAACCATAAAAAGAACAATACAGGCTATCACAAAAATTAAAGCCGGCTCTACCAAAGACATCATCACCTTAATCCATGCCGAAGAACGACGCTCGTGAAGATCGGCGAGCTTAAAAAGCCCCTTTTCTAACTCACCTGTCTCCTCTCCGATAGCAATAATACTCACAGTTGATTCAGGAATAACTGAACATTTCCCCATTGCCTTCGTCAAACTTGTTCCCTTTTTCACTTCTAAAGCAACAAAAGAAATTTCCTTTTTTAAAACAGCATTCGTCAAAACATCACGCACGGCATCTAAAGCGGTCACAATAACGACCCCGCTATCTAACAATGTCCCTAAACTCCTGGCAAAGCGCCCTATCTCAACATCCCGAATGAAATCCCCTAAAACAGGAACACTTAACGTAAACGCATCCAACCACAATTTTCCCTTAACCGTATTTTTAAGCGTATTAATGTAAACGACCACCGCACCTATCCCTGCCAACATTAACCACCAAAAATGAATAAACATATCACTTATGCCAATAAGAATTTTTGTTGGCAAAGGAAGGCCTTGATCCATATCTTCAAACATCACAGTTAATTGAGGAATAGCAAAAATCATCAAAGCGGTAATAACAACAGCCCCCACAATTAAAATAAATACCGGATAGACAAGACTTGATGTCACCTTGGAACGGATTTCTTGATCCTTCTCAGCAAATTCAGCTAAACGTTTCAAAACAATAGCAAGATTTCCGCCAATTTCTCCGGATTTGACCATATTGATATACATCGGAGAAAAAATATTTTTGTGACGGGCTAAAGCGCTAGAAAATGTCCCCCCATCCTCAACAACATTGTACATGTCAGAAATAATACTTTTTAGCTGTACACTCTTGGTTTGATTAAGAATAATCCGTAGGCCTCTCAAAAGAGGAACATTCGCATCAACTAAATCATACATCTGCCGTGTAAAAAAAGCTATTTGAGCAAGAGAAATACGCTTAAATAAATTAATTGAAGCCATCGAGGTACGCGACTGCGTTTTAGCCTGCACTTCGGATGCCGGAGAAACGGCCAGAGGCGTATACCCAAGCTTTGCAATTTTAGCAACGGCACTATTGATATCATCAGCTTCAATAACACCTTTAACAATTTGATCAGGACCTTGCTTGGCTTTGTAAATAAATTTTGGCATTAAATGAATAATTTAAAGGGCATGATGAATCATGCCCCTACAAACGACACTCCCCGTACGGGCATGATTTATCATGCCCCTAATCGATTCATCATGCCCTAATCGATTATTCCTCCTGCGTCACACGCAACACTTCACTCGGGGTAGTCATACCTTGTTTAATTTTTTCCCATCCATCCTGACGCAAGGTCTTCATCCCCATTTCTACAGCGCGAGTACGAATTTGTGCAGCTGTAGCCCTCGACATAATCATTTCTTGAATATCATCACTCAGCGGTAAGAATTCATAAATCCCCTGTCGACCTTGATACCCTGTATGTTTGCAATTATCACATCCACGGCCTTTATAAACTTCCAATCCTTCAGCCTCTTCCGGAAGCAAATCAAACTCTCTAATGACTTCGGCAGATATCTTTTCAGCAACTTTACAATCCGGACAAACCAAACGCACAAGCCTCTGTGCCATAAAACACTGAACAGAACTGGCAATTAAATAAGCTTCTACCCCCATATCTAAAAGACGTGTAACTCCACTCGCTGCGTCGTTGGTATGCAGGGTTGAAAAAACCAAATGTCCCGTCAAAGCAACCTGAACAGAAATTTCCGCTGTTTCTAAATCACGCACTTCCCCGACCATAATAATGTCAGGGTCATGACGCAATATAGATCGCAACCCATCTTTAAAACGAAACCCGATACGCGGATTAATTTGCGTCTGTGTAATCCCACGCATTTGATATTCAATAGGATCTTCAATAGTGATAATCTTACGGTCAATTTTATTAATCCGGGAAAGACAAGAATAAAGGGTGGTTGTTTTTCCACTACCTGTAGGTCCCGTAACAAAAATAATTCCATGTGGACTTTTAATCATGTTATCGAGTAATTTAAGATTTGATTTAACAAGGCCAAGCTCTTCAAGGCTGTAAAGACGTGTCGCATTAAGAATCCTGATAACAACACTTTCCCCAAACGGCGTCGGTAAAAATGATACACGTAAATCCAAATCAATATCTTTGACCTTTACCTTAAATCGCCCATCTTGCGGCAAGCGTTTTTCAGCAATATTAATATTCGACAAAATTTTAATACGCGAATTAATGGCTTCTTTGAAATGCAAAATATTTGCAGGCACCTTGGCATCATACAGCGCCCCATCAATCCGATAACGGATCGACAATTCTTTTTCGTACGGCTCAATGTGAATATCAGTTGCTCTGTCCTTGTAGGCCTCCAAAAGAATTTGATTCAAAAGTTTCCCCACTGAGGCTTCGGACCCAATATCATCAATATCTTCTACTCCGAGTTCAGAAGATTCAGAAGATTCAACAGACCCCATAATCTGATCGATCGTCTCAGCACCAACCCCGTAATATTTCCGTAAAGCTTCTAAAATATCTTTTTCGCTGGCTAAAACTGTCTTAAGTTTGCTTTTAACAACTAAACTAATGCCATCGATAATATGGATATCTAAAGGATTCGTCAGGGCAATGGTCAAGACATCTTCTTGAAAATCCAAAGGAAGGACCTTGTAATAATAAGCATATTTGGCAGGAATTTGTGCTAAGGCGTCAGGCTTAACTTCAGTTTTCTTTAGATCAATATATTCAATGCCAAGATGCTCGGCAAGAATCGGGTAATACATGGTTTCTTCTTCGACATACCCGAGTTTTAATAAAGATTCTCCAAGGAGATCTCCGCTTTCTTCTTGTTCCTTGAGTGCCTTGTTAAGCTGCTCTTGAGTGATCACCTTGTGCTTAATAAGCACCTCACCCAGTTTCATTTTATCGCCATCTAACATGCGATAAGCTTAACATTTTTTGAGGGGAGCTTCAATACGAATTTGGCTTTTGGAGCTATTATTTTTTAAAGAAGCAAGAAACAAAGAGGCAAGAGGCAAAGATTTAGAACATCTCTGCTTCTTGCCTCTTTACCTCTTTACCTCTCTACTTCTTCATACCCAAACCTTTATGGCGCAGACTGAATGACCACCTTATCCACATAAAGATTCCTGTCACCGCTTGAACCGTAATAATCATTTGTGAACGCAATGGCTACTTTATGCATACCTGCAGAAACATTACTGACACTCACGTACGGCCCATACGAAGTTGAATTTACTGTAAAATTATCCACAGCTACTTGATCTACTCTCACCTCCATTTTAGACCACTCCCCTAACACCTTTTTACCTCGTGCTCTTATTTCAAAACTGTAACTGCCACTCGTTGGAAAATCGACCGTCTCCTCAATATATCCATTACTCCAAATATTCCAACTCCCATCACTCTTTCTTCCCCCTGTTGTTTTAGTTTCCATATTCTCTGCTTCAATTTGTATCGTAAATGGCTCCGGATCTGGTATAGGATTAGGCGGTGTTACATCTCCTCCGCTTCCACTCATTAATGTAATATTTATTTTATCTACATAAAGATTCCTGTCGCCACTTGTACCGTAGTAATCATTTGTGAACGCAATGGCTATATTGTGTAAACCTGCAGGAACATCCTTAACGCTCACATATTGCCCAAATGAAGTTGAATTAACTGTAAAGTTATCCACGACAACTTGATCTACCTTCAACTCCATTTTTGACCATTCATTTAAAATGTTTTTTCCTCGTGCTCTTATTTCAAAAGTATACCTACCATCCGTTGGAAAATCGACGGCTTCTTCGATATATCCATTACTCCAGATATTCCAACTCCCATCACTCTTTCTTCCTCCTGTTGTCTTAGTTCCCATATTCTCAGCCTCAATTTGTATCACAAATGGTGCTGGATCTGGTGTAGGCTCCGGCGTGGGATCTGGTGCAGGATCAGGTGCAAGATCAGGCGTTACATCTCCTCCACTTACACTCATTAATGTAATATTTACTTTATCCACATAAAGATTCCTGTCACCACTTGAACCGTAGTAATCATTCGTGAACGCAATGGCTATATTATGTAAACCTGCCGGAACATTCTTAACGCTCACATATTGCCCAAATGAAGTTGAATTAACTAGAAAATTACCCACAACAACTTGATCTACCCTCAACTCCATTTTTGACCATTCATTTAAAATATTTTTTCCTCGTGCTCTTATTTCGAAACTGTAACTTCCATCTATTGGAAAATCGACAGCTTCTTCGATATATCCATTACTCCAGATATTCCAACTCCCATCACTCTTTTTTCCTCCTGTTGTCTTAGTTCCCATATTCTCGGCTTCAATTTGTATCGCAAATGGTGTGAAATCAGCCATGGTCGTCACAGACGTAGACACAGATTGCCCGGATTCATTACTCATCAAATCTAAAGCTGCAACTCTATAAGAGTATGCCATTCCAGCTGTTAAACCTGTATCCGTGTGGCTAACACTTAATACATTCGTTATTAAAACGCCATCCCGATATATATTATATCCTGTCACACCTACATTATCTGTTGATGCACTCCAGTTAAGATCTACCTGTGAAGAAGAAATCGCTATTGCACTGAGGTTCATCGGCATTGATGGGGCCTCAGTGTCAATATTAGGTACTGGAATTGGTGCTGGCAAAATATCCAGATTCAATTTTGTTACAATTACTGTATACATTCGAGGGGATTGATTCCCTCCCAAAATAATCTTTCCAGCAGAAAAATTCTTTGCTAATACACTCATTGATCGAATTGATGTTGCAAGATCATCTCCGGTATCTACAAATCCTGACAACCATGCAGGCTTATCCGTTTGCCTATTGTCATAAGTTATGTATACCGTAACGTCCTGATCAACATCAAAACTCAAAAAGGTAGCACTACTGGAAGATTTGTCATTATTGGATGTTTTAATATAGGTTGCCCCTTGAAGCTGAGAAGGAACACTACTATACATATACGTACGGTCAATATACGCCAAAACACCATTGTTCAAACTATCATAGATCACCTGATAGGTCTCTCCACTTTCAACAGATAGATTGCTAATAACTAATGGCATTACATATCTGTATGTAATTTGTGTACCTACAGGAATCGCGTTGGCTGAATTAGACAAGTCCCGCACATTAGAAATGCTGAGAGTGTAGGAAACACCTTCACTATGTGGTGATGTAACCAAGGTAACTGTTTTTTGATCAACCCCTAAATAAGCATCCACAACAGAAATGCTGTTATTGATTTTATAATTAGATAATGTAGTAGCACTTATTAATTCTACCTGTTCGCTGTAAGTGATATCTACTGTATTTCCATTGCTCCCGGCTATTACAGACATAATTCCCGGAGGAAGAATATCTGTCAAAGTACTTACTGTTGCCGAAAAACTTTTCGATGATTCCAACCCTGTACTATTAACAGCTGACACTTCATATGTGTGAGAAGCGCCTGATGTTAATCCTGTGTTGGAAAATTGAAGAGATGATGTTTGGTTAATTTTGACACCGTCTCGATAAATATTATATGTGCTTACACTAGATTCCAAATCAATAGCTGCTGACCAATTGAGATCAATTTGAGATTCACTAACAGCAATTCCACTAAGATTTTGAGGTGTTGAAGGTGGCGTTGTATCTGGCGTTGAAGGCCCGCCTTCAAGTTCCTTCATAATTTTAAAAAATTCACCACTATGCAAAATGGTCTCATAACCATAAAATCCTAACGAAGATGATCCTCTTGATCGAACAACCTTCCAATCATCATAAGCTGCTTCAGCAATGGCACGCCATTTTGGAGCCGTATCATACCATTGTGAATTTGTTCCTTCCCCATTGTCGTAAAGCTTCCATAAATAGGCTAAAGCATACATCAGATGTGTGCTTCCTCCATCCGTGTTACGTGAAGCTTCGGAATAAACAAAATAGGGATGTGATTTTAAATTTTCTTCCCAACCAAATTTCACAACAAAGTTCATGGTTTGCAATAACATCTCTTTTATAAGAGAAGCATCTACATAACTATAATCTTTATCTGTTTCATAAAATTTAATCAAGGAAGCTAAAACAGACCCTGCCATCCAGGGATTAGTTCCGTTATAAAGCAACTTACCTTGTTTATATTCTGATGGCCACGGAGAATTATCTTGTCGTGGATACATATGCCACCAGCCCGTTCCTTGTGTCCAATCATTCTGACCAACAACGGTCCCATTCACCCAATGTTCGGATGGCATCTGCCACCATTGAATAAGATGATTAACTTCCTGGGCTGCCGCTTGAAGATATTTAGTATCTCCCGTCGCCCTAAAAACTTCATTCATGACAAACAACGGCCAGCCAAAATCCCGTTCAGCCTCACCCCAATGCTCATTACCTACAGGTGTTGGGAAAAAAACAGGGATAGCTTTGGCCCACCAATTTCCTACCTCTTTAATAACACCCAATGAACGCTTGTCTCCCGTCAAAATATAATAATCCGGCAGCCCTGAAACATGGGCATGTCCCTTATGAATGTTTCTCGAGTTATGATCGTGTACATCATGCTTAATCATATGCCCTTCACCGGGCCCGAAATCTTTATTGCCCCATGGCCCACCGCGACGGTCAGTATGCGAAACATCAACATCCATCCAATGGCGTGAAGCCTTTTCAGCTAATTCCCACCATCGTTTATCTTTCGTACGAAGATATTGGATAAAATACTGATGCGCCCCGACATGTGTGTCATTATAAAATGCAGGTATGCGTACCCCATTAGAACTTGTCCCATCCCAACCGGCCCGCATACGGTCACCAAAATCTCGCCAACCATACATAACCGTAATACCTCCAGTATCTTTTTTATCTTCAATGCTTCTCTTATAATATCCACTGATCAAATTATCATCATAACCAGCTGACCAAGGACCAGCCTCAACCATATCCCCAAATACTTTTGATTGGGCATACCATGTAGCAGGTGCTGTCACTAATGGATAATGCGCTTGAAAAACTTTATTATGATTACTGATATCCGCTATGGATTTACTCTGATTGTGGAAATCAAATAGAATTTGATACGTCTTTGCCCCACCTTCTCGAGAAAAATAAAATGTATTTGGCCTTTTGTATTTTTTATTGACTGCATCATGTGGCGGATACGAAAGATCCGGCGTTGGTGACGAAGCTCGTGTTGGGTGAAGGTAAGCAATTAATGCATTATTTTCAATAGCAAACTCTTTTGGATATTGCTGCCAAAAATCTTTAATCATCACACCCACACCAGATCCAGTATTATTGCTACTCACGTCCATCCATCCAGGGGCCTTTGCTCCTGAACCAGCGCCTTCATAACCAAAATCAAATGGTTGCAATCCACCATCAATATAATTCATATCCCCATGCTGATATAAGTAATGATTCCCTGACACTGGACCGGTGAGTGTTTGATTATTTTCTCCACCAAATGCATACATCGCATTAGAAAGATTAAGAGGAAGTTTCAAACCATATCCCGTGACACTTAATGCTAATTGACTACGGGAAGCGGCCACATCCTTTTCTAAACGTGTATCCACTAAAGTATAATCCATTTGAATTTGACCTTGCCCAGCATAAGCATACAACCAGACAATAAAATCCGTTAAAGTGCTACCATTGTCCGTTTGGAGCTTACCTTCTACCTTAACTGTCATACGAATCGGTCCGCTTTCCTCTATTGTATAAACCGGCTGCGTAAATAAGGAGGAAGAGTATTCTAAATTGTCGAAGGCATTAATAAGGAAAATTTTACCTGGCTGGCTCATCATTTTTTCAGAATCGTCATAAAATCCATCCGCATTATTATCCACCCAAACCTGATCAAATACTGTAAACGCACTCTTATTTAATTCAAATTGAATAGCCCCCGTATCAACGAGAATTGATGACCCATTATCTACGTAAGAAAGCCCTTCACTATAAGTGGAATGGCTAACGCCTGATCCATACTGGAGAACATAATCTGTTGTTAAATTTGTTGATATATCAGAGGCAAAATGAACTAAAATAGATTTGTAGCTGCTGTCCGGCCATTGAACAAGACCTTCAAATTGAGCGGGTATTTCAACACCACCCAAGTTTTCCAGACGCAAATTATTTAAAGAAGTCACCGCTCCCCTTGGAAAGGGAACACCTGTTGAAACCATGTAATTATTAACATCGGCTGAACCTGCATCCACAGTTAGAGTAACACTATTTTGAGCGTTGACATTTTGAATTTCTCCGGAAGTTGTCAGAATCACAGAAGCGACCAATAATATGAGCATTTTATTTTTCATTACCTTCCTCCTCTTTAAAAGACCTTTTAAATTCCGATATATGTGGATCCACTTTTCGATATTTAGAAAAGTGTTAACAAAATAAAGCTTCCTTCAATCGGTTTTTAAGTCCTTCTCCATGTTATAAACAACCTTACTTAATGGTAGGGGTAATAAAAAAAGGCCTATCCTCACTTTTCGTAAGAATAGGCCCATCCTATTATTGACGCGTTTGCGCCTTTGTCTTTTTAATAAAATCTTCTGACTAATAGGTAGCTGGCTACCCTGCTTCTATCCTGCAGGGCCCTTGGCTTTGTGCCCCATCCTTACGAATGGTTTACCTTTTTCTATTTCCATTGAAAGTATAACATGAAAAGATCGATGCGCAAGGGACCGGGAGGAACTTTATACAATTTTTTTATACGGGGGATTAAAAACTATAGCGGAAGAAAACACAACTCATTGCAATCGTGCAAATTACAAAAAAATAAAATAACCTAAATTTTTTTAATATATTAAATTTTTTTGCATTTTAATTTTGACGCACTATGACAACAATGGACATACTATGACATTTAGGAGCCAAGCAGAAATAACTTCCCTAATTTTTACGACGTTCTTAACGCAAGGAGGCAGAATAAAGAAGAAAATTATTTTTGCTTGGTCTCTATAGGGCCTGGAAGAACTCTCTAATTAAGCGCGGCTTCTTCACCCCAGGGGATTGCTCCACGCTGCTTGAAACATCCACTGCATAAGGATCGACGACATTTAATGCCTCATTAATATTTTGAGCACTTAACCCACCAGATAAAATAAAAGGTTTATCAATCTTTTGTGCCGCTAAAGATTTCCAGTTAAATGTTTTTCCTGTACCACCTTGAATATCTTCTTGATATGTATCAAAAAGATACGCATCTACCTTGTATTTTTTAATCTGCTCAAAATCAAAAACCTGCCCTATACGAAAAGCCTTAATAATTTTAAACCCTGTAAACCGTTTGCAATAAACAGCTTTTTCCTCTCCATGAAATTGTAATGTTTGAATATTTGTAAATTTACAAATATCTCGAACAGCTTTTTCACTCTGATTCACAAAAACACCAACCGGCGTAACAAACGGCGGTAAAGCCTCAATAACTTTTTTTGCCCTACTAGGAGAAACGTACCGAGGGCTTTTTTTATAAAACACAAAACCAACGGCCCAAGCCCCATAATATACCACTTTAAGAGCATCTTCTATATTTGTAATACCGCATATTTTAACTTTTTTCATAATTAATTATCCTTTATTTTAATAAATCATATTATGGGCCTAATAAACCTTGCCTACTGGCAGGCAGGTTATGCCCCTACAAGCACACATCCGTACGGGCATGATTCATCATGCCCCTAACATCATACATGCATAACTTCTTTTATCTTTTTACCAATATCCTTTTCCCTCATAAATGTTTCCCCAATAAGCACTGCATGGGCACCTAAGTTCTTTAATTTCTGAATGTCTTCATATGTCTTAATACCACTTTCAGAAACAATGATTTTATCTTGCGGAATTTTAGGAATCAGACGTTCTGACGTTTCCAAGCTCACATCAAATGTTCGTAAATCCCGATTATTTACACCAATAATGTCTGCCCCCGCTTCAAGAGATCTCTGCAAATCTTGCTCGTCATGAACCTCCACCAAACAATCAATGTCCAAAGAATCCGCGACAGCCATCAATTGAGCTACTTCCTCATCATTCAACATCGCCATAATAAGAAGAACAGCCCGAGCCCCATTATAAAAAGCTTCATAAATCTGCCCTTCATCAATAATAAAATCTTTTGTTAAAACAGGCAGTTTAACTTGATTAGCAACTTTCTTAACATATTCAGGCTTGCCCAAAAAATATTTATCTTCTGTTAAAACAGAAATAGCCGCCGCGTGATATTTTTCATAAATTTTGGCAATACTCACCACATCAAAATCTTCTCTGATCATCCCCTTTGAAGGTGAAGCCTTTTTAATCTCTGCAATAAGGTTGATTTGCCCAGGTTTAGAAATCATACGACGAAATACTTGATATCGCGTATGTTTCGTTTGAGCCAAGTTAGCCTTGAGAGAAGAAAAAAAATTTTGTTTTTCCGCAATAAGCTTTTTTTTATGAGTCAGAATATTATCTAAAAAATTAGAATGCAACATTATCGATTTGTAAATACCCTAAGCTCTTCTAATTTGGCCCGGGCTTTGCCTGAAGTGATCGTGTCTTTGGCGAGGTTAATACCGTCAGATATACTGTCAACCTGTTCAGCCACATAAAGCGCATAGGCGGCATTAAGAATAACGATGTCTGTCTTTGGACCGATATTGCCATCTAAAATATTATTAAAAATTTCTACATTTTCCTGAAGATCCCCACCTTGAAGGGCCTCAGGCTGAACGATATCAAAACCTAATTCATCCGGACAGATATCATAAGAAAGAATTTCCTCGCCGTTATATTCACTAATAAACGTTTTAGTCGTCGTTGTAATTTCATCTAACCCATCGACTCCATGAACAACGCTAGCTCTTTTGAGGCCTAAATTTTTTAATACCTGCACCATAGGCTCCACCAAATCCCGACTGTAAACGCCCATCATTTGATGCGTTGCATTAGCTGGATTTGTGAGCGGCCCTAAAATATTAAATATTGTATCGACGCCCAATTCTTTACGTACCGGCGCTACATTTTTCATAGCCGGATGCAACTTTTGGGCAAAAAGAAACGCAATGCCCACTTCATCCAAACACTCTTTAATATGCTGTTCTTCAATGTTCAAATTTACCCCGAGTGCTTCTAAAATATCGGCGCTTCCACATCGACTAGAAACCGACCGATTGCCATGCTTAGCAACGGCAACACCTGCCGCCGCCACAACTAACGCCGTAATGGTGGATATATTAAACGTATTTTTTTTATCCCCGCCTGTCCCGCACGTATCTAAAATCCGTTTGTGTTTAGATTTGATAGGCACTAAAAACTTTCGCATAATTCTGGCCGCACCTGTTATTTCATCTACCGTTGGACCTTTAGCTCTTAAAGCCAATAAAAAGCCAGCCATCTCATCTTTACCTGCCTCACCATTCATAATCGAATGCATCACCTCTTCAATTTCACTTTGCAATAAATTTTCTTTATTTTGTAACTTGTGAATGTATGATTTCATAATTATTTTCCTATACGGTTAGAAAATTGTTCAATATATTTTTTCCTGCTTTTGTCAATATAGATTCAGGATGGTACTGTACACCCCATAAAGGTAATTGCTTATGACGAATCCCCATAATTTCCCCTTCGTCAGTCCATGCCGTAGTTTCAAAACATGCCGGCATTGTGCTCTTATCAATAATCAAAGAATGATACCGTGTGGCTTCAAATGGATTTTCAATCCCTCGATAAAGCTCTTTTTTATTATGTTTAATCAAAGATGTCTTTCCATGCATCAATTTTTTCGCACGAACAATCTTAGCCCCATAAGCATACCCCATACATTGATGCCCTAAACAAACACCTAAAATAGGAATTTCGCCTGCAAATCGATGAATTAAATCGACGGATATCCCTGCTCCTTCAGGACGACCAGGACCGGGAGAAATAACAATTTTTTCCGGATGCATCTTCTCTATATCGGCCAGCGTAAGCACATCATTACGATACACTTTCAAGTTTGCCCCTAGTTCCCCAAAATATTGAACAAGGTTGTATGTAAACGAATCATAATTGTCGAGCATCAAAATCATAATTTTTATGTCAAAGAAGCAAGATACAAGAGGCAAAGATTTTTTTGCTTTTTCTCTGCTTCTTGATTCTCTAATTCTCTACTTCTTTTCTTTATTCCCGCTCCCGATAAACCTTTGCCCCAAGGGCGGTTAGTTTTTTATCTAAATTTTCATATCCTCTATCCAAATGATACAAACGATGGATTTCTGTCTGTCCCTTTGCGGCAAGACCGGCAATAACCAAAGCCGCCGAGGCCCTTAAATCAGAGGCCATCACAGGGGCCCCATGAAGAACCTTAACCCCCTGAACAATAGCATTAAAACCTTCTCGGCTAATATTCGCTCCCATACGGTTAAGCTCGGCAATATGAATAAATCGATCAGGATAAACTTTATCCGTAATAACACTCACACCTTCCACTATCGCCATCAAAGCCATAAACTGGGCTTGCAAATCCGTTGGAAACCCTGGATAAGGATATGTCGTGATACTCACCGGTTTCAGCACTTTTTTACATTTCATTTTAATAAGGCTTCCCTCTGGATACACCTTTATACCAACCTGATCTAATTTGTCAACAAGCGCCATCAAATGAGAATAACAGGCTCCTTTAAGCGTAATAGAACTCTTTGTCGCCGCAGCCATTAAAATATAGGTCCCTGCTTCTATTCTGTCCGGAATAATTTTGTACGTTAAACCACGTAATTTCTTGACCCCAGTAATGGTTAGCCGCGGACTCCCTATCCCTTTAATTTTGGCGCCCATAGCTGTCAGCATATTGGCTAAGTCTTCAACCTCCGGTTCACACGCAGCAGCCTCAATAATGGTTTCCCCTTTAGCCAAAGTCGCAGCCATCAAAACATTCGCTGTGGCTAAAACAGATGAACCAAAAACGCCGCCTAAATAAATATGAGCGCCTTTGAAATGCCTGGCCTTCGCCACCACATAACCATTTTCTACTTCAATCTTTGCCCCCAAAGACTTTAATCCCTTAAGATGCAGATCTACCGGCCGAATACCAATCACACAACCTCCGGGGAGAGAAACTTGCGCTTTCTTTAATTTAGCTAAAAGCGGCCCCAAAACACAAAATGACCCCCGCATCGTAGAAACTAATTTATAATCCGCAATATGATTAAGTTTTCCTTCAGACGTAATGATAATTTTATTCCCATCAATAACCACCGTCTTCCCTAAAGACTTCAACAATTCAATCATCGTCCACGTATCTCGCAGACAAGGAATATTCTGCAAAATACACGGTTCGTCGGTCAATAACGTAGCCGCCATAATTGGCAAAGCCGCATTTTTCGACCCACTGATCGTCACTTCCCCTTTTAAGGGCTTAGCCCCTTCAATAATTAATTTTTCCATTTTTTATTCTAAAATTAATGATTATAAGTTTTGAACTTCAATAATACGTACTGTCCCCATGTAATCTTTATGTAAAAAAATATTTTTATATTGCGGATACTTTTTCAACAACGCCTCTAATAAAACTTCCTGATCATCCCCGATTTCCATGAATAAAAAACCTTCTCTATTTAAAAAATTGTAACTGTTGGCCGCTATGGGACGATAAAAATCTAGACCGTCCATGCCGCCATCCAAAGCTAGGCGCGGTTCGTGTTGGACGTCCTTTGGTAATTGCGATAATTGCTGTGTTGGAATATAGGGGGGGTTGGAAATAAGAATATCAAATTTTAATTGCGCAACAAATCTGGCTGTCTGGTGATTCGCCCCTTCTAAAAAAGAAACCATATCCGCATGGATAAAATTAATCTTATCATAAACACCATTCATTTTCGCATTGTGCTTAGCCAAAGTTAATGCCTCTTGCGAAATATCTACAGTTGTCACACAACATGATTCAATATTTTTTGCTAAAGCAATCGCAATATTTCCGGAACCTGTCCCAAGGTCTAATATATTGAGCGGCCGATGAATTTGTGATTGTTGCTGATTGCATTTTTGAATCGCTTTTTCCACCAATATCTCTGTTTCAGGACGGGGAATTAAAGCACGTTCATCCACTTTAAGTTTAATCCCCATAAAATCACATTCGCCTACAATATACTGCAATGGCTCCCCTAAATCCCTACGGTATTTCATATCTTCATATTGCCGATGTTGCTCCTCGGATAATGGTTTGGGATCAACAACAAGATCAACCCGCTGGCAATTGAGTAACGATGTGAGCATGTATTCCGTTTCAGTCATTACCGTCCTCTAATTCTGCTTTCATCAATGCTTCTGCGATATCATCAAAATCACCATCCATCACCTGATTCAATTTATGTGTCGTAAAACCGATGCGATGGTCGGTGATACGGCGATCAGGATAATTGTAGGTCCTAATTTTTTCACTACGATCACCAGACCCGACTTTAAGTTTTCGATCTTGAGAGGCTTTGGCGGATTCTTCTTGCTGGATTTTATCCATCACCCGGGCGCGCAAAACACGCATGGCTTTATATTTATTTTTTAATTGCGAACGTTCATCCTGACAAATCACGACAGTCCCTGAAGGTAAATGCGTAATGCGGACGGCTGAATCTGTTGTATTAACACTTTGCCCCCCCGGACCAGACGCACGAAAAATATCAATTTTAAGATCATTGGGATCAATTTCTACATCGACTTCTTCCGGTTCAAATAAAATCGCCACCGTTGCGGCAGATGTATGAATACGCCCAGAAGTTTCTGTGGTGGGAACACGCTGAACACGATGGGCGCCACTTTCCCATTTGAGATGTTTTTCTGCCCCCGTACCGCTAACACCAAAAACAACTTCTTTAAAACCCCCTGTCTCCGATTCATGACTACTCATAAAATCTATCTTCCACCCTTTTTGATCCGCATATTTTGAATACATACGATATAAATCTGCAGCAAAAAGACTGGCTTCCTGCCCCCCGGTACCAGCACGTATTTCAATAATAAGGTTTCTATCCTTTTCTTGCTTTTTAGGATTGATTAGCTTTTCAAGCTTTTCGGATACTTCCTGTTTCTTTTTCTTAAGATCTTCCAACTCTTCTTGGGCTAATGCCACGAAATCATCATCAGATTTTTCTTCTAGAACACCCTTCAAATCCTCTTCTTGCCGAATAAGTTCTTTATGCTCACGCAAAGTGGATACAATAGGTGAAAGGTCAGAATACTCTTTAGCTAATTTCTGATATTGACTCTGGTCGGAAATAACCTGTGGATCAGCAAGAAGATTTTCTAATTCTGAATACCGTTGTTCGCTCTTTTGGAGTTTGTCTAACATTATGCCTATACATTTTAGAGAAGCAAGAAGCAAAGAAATAAGAAACAGAGATGTGAAACAAGAAAAAAAGATGTAAAGAAGCAAGAAGTAAAGGCTAAAACAAAATATAAAAAGACATAAAACAATTTATTTTCTTATCTTTTCATCTTATCCCTTTGTATCTTGCATCTTTGCTCCTCTACTCCTTACTTTTAATCTCTGATTCTTGCTTCTTTACATCTATACCTCTTTTTATTTTTTATATCGCTTCTTAAACCGTTCAATACGTCCTGCCGTATCGACAAGCTTTTTCTCTCCGGTAAAGAAAGGATGGCACTGTGAACAAATTTCAACACGAATATTTTTTCCGGTTGAGCGCGTATGCAGCACAGACCCACAGGCGCATGTTATTGTTGTTTCCTCATAAGTTGGATGAATTTCTGCTTTCATTTTTATTTCTCCTTTTAAATTAGGTCTCACTATGTTTTCTGACTACTGACCACTTTTACTTACATATTGCTTAAATTATCTAAAAACTCTCTATTGGTTTTGTATCGGCCAATTTTATCAATCAACAATTCCATAGCTTCAGCAGAGTTTAAATCATGAATGGCTTTACGAAGAAGCCATATCCGCTGCAGATCATCTGGTGGGATAAGTTTTTCTTCATGACGCGTATTAGAACGTTTAATATCAATAGCCGGATAAATCCGTCTTTGAAATAAAGTACGATCTAATTGAAGCTCCATATTTCCTGTCCCTTTAAATTCCTCAAAAATAACCTCATCCATACGGCTACCGGTTTCAATAAGAGAGGTTGCAATAATTGTCAAACTTCCGCCTTCTTCAACCGTACGGGCTGAACCAAAAAACCGCTTAGGTTTGTGTAAGGCGTTAGAATCAACCCCACCGGAAAGAATCTTCCCACTGTGTGGAACAACTGTGTTATACGCACGGGCTAAACGGGTGATGCTATCTAAAAGAATAACCACATCACGTTTATGCTCCACTAATCGTTTGGCTTTTTCCAACACCATCTCAGCCACCTGGACATGGCGCTCGGCAGGCTCATCAAAGGTTGAAGCCACAACAGTTCCCTTAACGCTACGCTGCATATCCGTTACTTCCTCGGGACGTTCATCAATCAAAAGAACCAGTAAAATAGTATCTGGATTATTTTGTACGATCGAATTAGCAATTTTCTGCAAAAGGACTGTTTTTCCACTGTACGGAGGTGCCACAATTAAGGCCCTCTGCCCCCGCCCTAAAGGTGTTAATAAATCCATAATCCGTGTAGAAATTTCACTTGAGTCCGTTTCCAAAAGAATTGGATTTTCAGGATAAAGCGGAGTAAGATTGTCAAAAAATATTTTATCTTTACATTCTTCAGGGTTTTCAAAATTAACCGCCTCAACCTTCAAAAGTGCAAAATATTTTTCCCCTTCCTTAGGCGGACGGATGTGCCCACTGACGCTATCGCCTGTTTTCAAATCAAATCGTCGAATTTGTGAAGGCGAAATATAAATATCATCCGGACACGGCAAATAATTATAATTTGCACTTCTTAAAAAACCGAACCCTTCTGACAAAATCTCAAGCGTCCCCTCACCAAACATCAAACCTGCTTTTTCAGCTTGAGCCTCAAGAATTTTCAAAATAAGATCTTGTTTTTTAATGCCGCTGACACCGTTAACATTCATGTCTTTAGCAAACTTAGATAGATCGACCATTTTCATGGCTTTAAGTTTTGTGATGTCCATATTATTGTCGACAGCGGAGCTATTACTTTTTTCGCGAGAAGAATTATTTTTTCCCGTTGCTCTAGCGTTCTTTGTTTTTTCTTTATTTTCTTCTGTTACTTTATTTTCTCTTGCATTTGCATTAATTCTTGCCATATTCTTTTCACCTGTTTTTTAATTTGAGTAATATTCCCACGGTTATCAATAATGATATCCGCTAACCGAATTTTTTCCCGTAGCGGCATCTGAGCTTTAATTCTATGCCGCGCCTGGGCCTTAGTTATATTTAAACGATCAACGGCGCGTTCAACTTGCTGCGCTTGTGTAGCCTTAACGACAACCGATAAATCGACATAATGATGTAATTTTGATTCAAACAAAAGAGGCACATCAACAACAACGACCTTCTTTTTTCCTCCTTTTTTAAAAGATTGAATTGCCTTTAATATTTCCTTGCGTACTTCAGGATGAATAATACGCACAAGCTGGTCTAATTTTTTAATATCTTGAAAAACAATTTCCGCTATTTTTTTCCTATCAATATATCCTCGACTCAAGATATCTTGACCAAATAATTTCACGACGGATTGAAAACACGCCCCTTTCGGGTGCATTAATTCATGTGCAATAGCATCGGCATCAATCACTTTCGCGCCTAATGCCGCAAATATGCCTGCTACCGTTGACTTTCCCGTTGCTAAACTACCCGTTAATCCAATTATTGTTGACATAATTGTATGCAAGAGGCAAAGGTGCAAGAAACATAGAAGCAAAGATTCTAAAAAACATAAAGCCTATTGATAAAAACTTAAAACTCATACTTTTCTATTTCTCTATTGCTGTTGCTTTTTCTCTACTTCTTGTCCCTTACTTCTCTGATTCTTTATTACGATACAATCCTACATATTTTAATGCCGATACATCCCATGAAAAATCCGCCAAAAAAGCATTTCTGATCAATTGATTAAATATTTTTTTATCACTAAAAACTTCGACAGCTTTTTTAATTATCCTCATAAATACTTCTTTAGTATGATTCTCAAAAACAAATCCATTCCCTTTTTGATCAGGATGATCACTGGCAATAACGGTATCCGCTAACCCTCCGGTCTTAAAAACTATGGGAATCGTACCATATCGAAAACTGATCATCTGACTTAACCCGCAAGGCTCGAAACAGGATGGCATTAAAAATAAATCACTACCGGCATAAATTTTATGCGCCAAATTTTCATCAAACTCTAAAGAAATAACCATTTTATTAGAATGCCTCCGGGCCGCTTCCATTAATTGTTTGATATACTTTTCTTCTCCTTGCCCCAAAATGACAATCTGCAAATCTAAACCAAGCATTTCATCCATAGCTTCTAACAAAAGATCCATACCCTTCTGATGTGATACTCTCCCAACAAAACCTAAAACTGGAATTGTATGATCTTCAGGAAGACCTAATGTTTTCTGTAATTGCAATTTATTACGTTGTTTCGCCTCAACAAAATTTGAAACATCGTACTTTTTTTCAATGAACGGATCTGTTTTTGGATTCCACACATCATAATCCAACCCATTAAGAATCCCGACGATTTCTTCAGACCGATTTTGTAAAACTGCCTCTAATCCACAACCAAATTCTTTTGTTTGAATTTCTCCGGCGTATTGAGGACTGACGGTTGTTATTTGATCACTATGCAGTAAAGCTGCTTTAAGGAGGTTAAGCTTTCCGTAGAATTCAAAATCATCAAATCCGATAAAATGATCATTTTCAGCAGACCCCTTAAGTGTAACATATTTTTCACCAAAAAACACACCCTGAAAAGCCAGGTTATGAATCGTTACAATAGTTTTAGTCTGACTAAAAAAATCATCGTTTCCGTACAAAGTTTTTAAATAAACAGGAATCAGCGCTGTTTGCCAATCATGACAATGAACAATATCAACTTCTTCGTTTAAATATTTAAAAGCTGCTAAGGTTTCCAAACAAAAATATTGAAACCGTTCTAAATTATCAGAATAATCACCGCACCCATCACCATACAATCCTTCTCGGCTGAAAAATTCTTCATGCCCAATCAAATAAACACTGATATTTTTCCCCAGTGTTGTTTTTGAAAGGTTCTCATGAATCTTTTGTACCTGGTGCGCCTTATTATCAATACTCCGATAATGAGGTAAAAATAGGCTAACTTCTATGCCCTGTTTTTCCAAAGCTAACGGCAAGGCTCCACAGACATCAGCCAATCCACCCGTCTTTGCAAAAGGAAAAACTTCTGAAGAACAAAAAACAACTTTCATACCCTTTCCATATCCAACCAATTTTCCCCTACCTTAATATCCACTTTTATAGGCACGGATAATTTTAAAGGATTCTCCATATACTCACGAATAAGATCAAGCATCAATTCTTTTTCGTTTTGTGGAACTTCAAAGATCAATTCATCATGTACCGTAATTAACATTTTGGATTTTAATTTTTTCTCTACCAAAATCTTTTGAATGTTAACCATCGCTAATTTTATTAAATCCGCCGCCGACCCTTGGACAACTGTATTAACCGCCTGACGCTGAGCAAATTGCTGAACGGAATTGTTGGCGCTGTGAATTTCTGGAATGTATCTACGTCGATTTAAGAATGTTGAAACAAATCCTTTTTCTTCACATTTTTCAATTGTCTTATCAATAAAGTCTTTTACTTGAGGATAACGCAAAAAATAGGTATCAATAAAAGACTGCGCCTCATTGGGAGAAATATTCAAATCTTTAGCTAAACTAAACGAACCCATTCCGTAAATAATACCAAAGTTGACTCTTTTAGCCATATTACGCATATTGCGTGTTACGCTTTCAGATTTTCCTTCCTCTTGAGAAAAAATTAATGATGCCGTATATTCGTGAATATCTTGATCCGTTAAAAAAGCTTCAATCAAATTCTTATCACCGGAAAGATGAGCTAAAATACGTAGTTCAATTTGAGAATAATCTGCGGCAATCATCAGTAAATCTTTATCCGAAGGAATAATAGCACGTCGAATTTTTCGACCTAATTCTGTCCTTACCGGAATATTTTGCAAATTTGGATGACGAGAACTTAACCTACCTGTTTCTGTTCCTGTCTGATTAAACTCTGCATGAACATGCCCTGTCTTTGGATCAATCAACTTAGGTAAAGCATCAATGTATGTTGACTTGAGCTTTGCTAACTGCCTGTATTCTAAAATCAACACAGGATATTCATGATCTTTGGCTAATGTTGTCAAAACAGATTCATTGGTAGAAAACCCTGTCTTTGTTTTCTTAATAACCGGTAATTTTAATTTCTCAAATAAAACATGGCTGAGCTGCTTAGGTGAATTAAGATTAAACTCCCCACCCGCCTGCGCGTACAATTTTTCTGACAAAGTCTTAATCTGCTTATCGCACGTTTGTGACAATTTTTTCAAAAGATCTAAATCTAAATTAACCCCTTGCGATTCCATAGTAAATAACACATGTGCCAAAGGCGTCTCGATATCTTCAAATAACTTCAATAAAGATTTTTCTTTAAGTTCTTTGAGCATTAAAGGATACAATCGATGAAGAAATAGCACGGCCTTTGCTGCTTTTTGTTTTTCTGATAGGGATTCCTTAGAAAAATTCCAAATTAAATCCTCCACGTCTGATGAAGATTGTGCCGGATTCAACAAATACCCT
This sequence comes from Candidatus Omnitrophota bacterium, assembly GCA_029261055.1. GTDB lineage: Bacteria > Omnitrophota > Gorgyraeia > Zapsychrales > Zapsychraceae > JAJDCA01. The sequence continues at coordinate 65,375 of JAJDCA010000053.1, forward strand.
GCTAACATGACATCAAATGTTTTACCCTCAATACTAATCTGATAAGGGGATAAAACCTTAAAGGCTTCTTTTAAATTATGCGTAATTTTTAAAATTTCTTTATCTTTAAAAACCGAATTAATCGCATGCAAATCCTTAAAAAGCACAGAAAAAACATCTCTTTCGTCTAAAGAAATAAACATTGTTTTCGAATACAATAAATCATCTTCATCATCCGCATCATAAGAAAAAGCAAACTGACCTTTTTTTTCAATTTTTGATATTAACTCATTAAAATCTTTTTCTGTTTTTAATGACTGAATTTTCATAACGTCACCGTCTTCAGAAGAAAATTCCTTAGCTAATTTTTTAAACTCTAATTCTTTAAATAATTCAAACAAACGATTTTTATTCGGAACCTGCGTTTTTAAAATTTCTAAATCATACTCAATGGGAACATTGGTTTCTAAAATAGCCAACTCTTTACTTAACACCGCCGCTTCTTTTTGATTGAGAATACTTTTTTCTTTTATTTTAGGAGAATCAAGCTTTTGGAGTTCGGCAAGAATATTTTCCAAACTCCCATACGTATTAATAAAATGCCGCGCATTGACGCCACCGATCCCCTCTACGCCAGGAATATTATCAACTTTATCCCCAGCCAAGCCTACATAATCCGCGAAAAGATTTGGATCAAATCCTAATTTTTCCTTTAATTCTTCATACCCTATTACTTGATCTTGACGGGCATGCAAAAATTTTATTTTTCCATTGGCTAATTGATACATATCTTTATCTTCACTTACGATCACCGCCTCAATATTCTTTTTAGAAACCTGTTTGGCTAAAGTGGCAATAATATCATCCGCTTCATAACCTCCGATCTCAAACGTAGCGATATTGTAAGCCTTGACCACTTCTTTAATAATCCCCATCTGGTTAATCAAATCATCCGGCATAGAAGGTCTTTGAATTTTATATTCCGCATATTTTTCAGCCCGATGAGTCTTTTTCGGCGAATCAAAACAAATAGCCACATACTCCGGATGATAATCCTTTAATATCTTCCTTAATATGTTCACAAATCCTAGTACAGCATTGGTCGCCTGACCTTTGCTTGTTGACAACTCCATGCCGGAATAAAAAGCTCGGTAACATAAAGCATGCCCGTCAATTAGAAATAATTTATCATTAGCCATGACTGCACCCTTCTTAGTCAGTTGGTGACCCTGCCAGGCTGGCAAGGTGGCGATCTATTTTATCAGTTGGAAATCAATTTAGGCTTGTTTTGAATAATGGTAAGTATTTTTTGAATCTCCCTCTGAGCCGAATCATAATTCCCCGCATTTATCATCTCAATCGCTCTATCTTTGCGTCTTTTTATTCTTTTTCTTACTAATGCCACAATTGCTTTTTTTCTTGATTGTACAACCTTAGAATTTTCAGGAGTAACTTTCAACGCTTGATTAAATTCCATAATCGCTTTTTTATATTCCCCACTGTCAAAAAACTCTGCCCCTTTTTCATAAAACTGATGAGAACGGTTAACTCGGTGCGATAGTTCCTTTTGTATCCGATCCTCTAATTCTTGATTAAGCCGATTTGTTTCCATAGAAACAATCCGATTTTTGTATTCCGGTCTTATCGCTAACAATTCATCCTTTGCTTTATTCGCCCATGAATCTTCGGAACCAGCCAGTTCAAATCGTCTTTGAAAATATTGTGCTGCCTTGTCCATATCCCCGCTGTTCTTGTAAAGATAGGCTAAATTCATATATGCAGGGAGATAATTTTTATCTTGCTTAATGGAGTCAAGATAATGATGCTCTGCCTTCTTCATAAAACCTATTTGCTCGTAAAGAACACCCATATCATTCAAAAGCGTTGGGCTCATTTCTCCTAAAGCTTCTGCTTTTGTATAAAACGATAACGCTGCGTTGTAATTACCCTTTTGCTGTTGATCGTAAGCTTGAAGACGATATTGTTCGGCGGATTCCTTTTTGGGATCTGCAAAAACATTTGAGTGAAAGGTAATAAGAGAAATGAAGAACAAAAGAAATGTTACTAAAGTATGATTATATTCTTTAAAACGCTTTAAAAGCATAATATACTATTCCGATTTTGACAAGGAAAAATTTTCTGCCTCATTGGCGGGTGATTCTATGTTATCTTGAACCAAATGAATCTCAGACAAATTTTGCGTTTGCTCTAATGCATCTCCCGTAATCACAGTTCCAACACACCGCCCTTGCTCCTGGGCGTCCATCGCATCTTTTTCTCCTTGAGCAACATCCATTAATGCAAATACATTGTTTACATTAGCTCGAAATTGTTCATTAACGCTCACTTTGTCATCTACTTTTAAAATAGCATCCGATAAAACCCGTAAATTATTCTTTAGATGATCAAAAAGAGCCATCTGACAGGCCAAAACCTTCCCTGATTTTAACCTTACTGCTTTGACATCACTATCACCCAATATTTCTTCAATATGTTGCCCTGAAATAACACGTATTTTTTCCTGTTTCATAAATTCGGTAAGACTTTGAGCCGTCTCCATATCCAATGTCTCTGCAAGGTTATATTGCTGTGGTGAAACAAAAATAACTTCTTTATTTACTTTGGCCAAAGCCATCGCCAGTTGAAAACCAAAAAGTTGATTGGATTGAATAACAATAGTATCTGTGAAAGGAAGATTGTTTAATAGCTGATGAACATCCTTAAGACTTTTTGCCCGTAAAACTCCTTCTTTATTCGTTCCCTTAATATCTGGAAATTTATATTCCGGAGATTCTGTCATGATAAGTTCATCATAATCTATCTGCGTTTTATCTTCTGTAAAAATTTTATTTCTTTTAAAATTAATTCGCGTTATTTTTTTATCCAGAATAACCTTAACTTTGTTTTTAGTAAAAAAATTCTTTGGTTTGCAAAACACCTGATCAAACGTAATATCTTTTACAATCAGCTGAGTAAACATTTTTTGATCATACGGATAATACCCATCATACCCAAAGAGTGTGATTTCACTGGAAGAATCTTTGGCCCGAATTTCTTCGATCGCCGCTATCCCGGCGGGGGAACAACCTAAAATAACTATTTTTTTCATAATGAATTTTGCCTCTTGAATGACTCGATGCCGTTTTGCATCAACATAACAACGGTAACAGGACCGACACCTCCCGGTACAGGCGTAATAAAACCTGCCTGTTCACTGGCTTTGTCAAATTCCACATCACCAACTATCTTATTATCCACATGATTGATGCCTACATCAATCACAATTGCGCCTTTTTTAATCCACTCACCTTTTATCAAAGACGCCCTACCAACAGCGACGACAAGAATATCCGCACGTTGCACATGATTAATTAATTTTCCAGCTTCACTCGTGGCAACATGACATACCGTCACCGTAGCATGCTCTTTTAAAAGAAGTAAACTTAAAGGTTTCCCAACAATATTACTATGCCCGACAACAACAGCCTCTTTTCCCTTAAGGTCAACGGACGTTGATTTGATATGTTCCATCACAGCCGCTGGTGTACAAGGAATAATATGGGTATGCCCCAGCATCATTTTTCCGATATTAACAATATTGATTCCTTCTAAATCTTTAGTTACATCAACACAATTGGCCAAAACCGGATAGTCAATCTGATCAGGAACAGGTTTATGAATCATAATCCCATTAACCGATGGATCTTTATTTAATTTTATTAATGCTTCTTTAACCTCTGCACAAGGAATATCTTTCGAAAAAGTTGCCAATTCATAATCAATACCAATATACTCGGCAACTTTTTTTTGTGATTTAGCATAAGCACAAGCACCATGCTGGTCACCAATAATCAAGTTAACCATGCGCGGAACTTTTCCGGTTTTTTCTTTTAAGATCGAAACTTCTTCTTTAAGAGAATCCTTGATCTTTTGTGCTAATACTTTACCATCAAGAATATTGGACATAATATTGATTCCATATTGGGCATGACCTGCCTGGTTTATCATGCCCCTATTTCAAATGTAAAGCTGAATTGAATGCCGCCATTAACATTTCAATAGCTGCCTCCACATCCCCTATTAAATATTTATTTCCCTTTTGCACTAAAAATGGTGCCAACTGAACAGCTTTGTAAGATAATCGACATACTTCTTGAGGCACTTTTTGAGCCCCTTTCAAAGCAGCTTTCTTCTCTCTGGGAGAAGCGTTCTTCGTCTTTACGACGTTAAGATAAGCCTCGGCATCTAAATCAACTAACTCTAAAAAACGTTTTCGAATGGCTTCACTTTGATCAAGAATTCTCTGAATCCTTTTCTCCACCATTTTAGATTGACTTTTTCCCTTAGAATAATTCGCCACCATGCACAAAAGCGCAGCGCCAAGAGCGCCTGTTAATGCCGCCGCCGAACCTCCACCAGGGACTGGTTCTTTTTTGGCCAATACATCTAAATAAGATTTAAGTGTATAATTTTTAAACTTCGAAGGCATTTTTTATAATATCTATTTTAAATTTATCGCCTGTTTCGGGAATAATACCGACGACATCAAACCGCGCCTTAACATCGTCATTCCCATATTTCATTTGAAGATAACTCTGGGCCACACGAATAATTTTACACTGCTTCGTCCTTGTGACAGATTCAAACGGATGCCCATGCCAAGAAGAGGTCCTCGTTCTTACTTCCACAAAACAAAGTGTATCCCCATCTGTAGCAATAATATCAATTTCGCCAAGCTGATTAGAAAAATTTGTTATTATAATAACATAACCTTGACGCTTTAGATATTCCTGCGCAAGTTTTTCACCTTGTTTTCCTAATGTTAATCGTTTGACTGTCATACACTCTGAAATGATCGGCGATGAATAATGGATGGACCAAATTGTTTGATTGCTTGTTTATGTTTTACCGTAGGATAACCTTTATGCTGTTTGAATCCATACTCTGGAAATATTTGATCATAGGTAGCTAATATTCTATCTCGTGTTACTTTAGCCACAATGGAAGCGCAGGCAATAGAAAATATCAAATTATCACCGCCGACCACTGTTTTATACGCATAAGGCAAACCCGACTTAAATGCATTTCCATCAACTAAAAGACATACGCTACGATCAAATTTTTTTTGCTTTCTCTTGGATTCAGGAATTTGAGAAATCAAATGTTCAACAGCGTTACGCATAGCCATAAAGGTTGCCTGAAGAATATTTATGCCATCAATAACCGATTCACTCATGATACCGACACCAACAAAGGCATTAGCATAAATTTCATGAAAGGCTTTAGTACGCTGATTTGCTGTAAGTTTTTTGGAATCTTTAATTTGTGTATGGAAGTTAATATTTTTTAAGGCTACGGCCGAAGCTACGACAGGACCTGCTAATGGACCACGCCCGGCTTCATCAATACCGATGATCCATTCATGACCATCTCTCTTGGCTTGATTTTCATAGTCAAACACTTAACACCTTTGGGTAATTTTAGTCATTAGAATGATAAACAGGATAAAGTTTTATTACTGAGGATGATGCTTGATGTCCGAGAACTTCTTCAACCCTATTGCATTTGGCGTCTTTTTACACGAGCAGCTTTACCAACACGGTCACGCAAATAATAAAGTTTAGCGCGTTTAACAACACCCTTACTAACAATTTTGAGAGTATCAATGACCGGCGAATGGATTGGAAAAATTCTTTCTACGCCTTCACCGAATGAAATTTTTCGTACGGTAAATGTTGCTTTGACGCCTCTTCCTGTTTTTCGGATAACTGTTCCTTCAAAAGGATGCATACGCATCTTATCTGCTTCCTGCACCTTTATCTTCATCTTAACCGTATCGCCAACTTCAAAATCAGGAATGTCACTTTTTAAATACTTTTCATCAATTTCTTGAATTGCTGCGCCTTTGTCGATTGCCATTTTAAAACTCCTTTTATTTCTAATATTTATCTTTATTTTTTATTTTATTAGATCCGGCCGGTATTTCTTGGTCTTATTGACCGATTGGGCCTTCCGCCACTTTTCAATGGCTTCATGATGGCCCGATAATAGCACATTTGGAACTTCAATGCCACGAAAATTTGCAGGCCGTGTAAATTGTGGATATTCTAACAAATTACCCTCAAATGACTCATCCACCAAAGACTCTTCTTTTCCCAAAACGCCTGGTAAGAGACGTGTTACACAATCAAGCAACACCATAGCAGGTAACTCACCTCCGGTTAATACATAATCACCGATCGAAATACATTCATCCACCACTTCTTGGCGGACACGATCATCCACGCCTTCATAGTGCCCACACAGAATAATCAAATTCTTTTCTTTCGCCAATTCTTTCGCCATTTTCTGCGTTAACGGCTGTCCCGTTGGGCAAGTCAAAATAACCTTAGCTTTGCGCCGCCCCTTGATTTTTTTCACCGCATCAAATAATGGCTGCGCTGTCATCACCATACCCGGCCCCCCGCCAAACGGACGATCATCCACCTTTCGGTGTTTATCCGTTGTGTAATCGCGCAAATCATGCACATCAATCCGCACCTTCCCTTTTTCCTGCGCCAACTTAATCATCGACTCATTCACAACTGGGGCAAACATATCAGGAAATATGGTAATAATATCAAAACGCATTATTGTAACTCCGAATCATAAGTTGTTAAAAATTCCTTTTGAAATTCCTGATACTGATCTTCTTCAATAGCTTTACGAATTTTTTGCATAAGGGTGACATAAAAATGGACATTGTGGTACGAGATAAGTTTGAGGCCGATGATTTCATTGATATTAACTAAATGCCGGATGTAGGCACGGGAATGTTTTTGACAGACGCGACATGGACACCCCTCTTCAATCGGACCAAAATCTTTGGCATATTGAGCATTGCGAATGACCACCCTGCCTTTACGTGTAAAGGCCGTACCGTAACGACCATATTTTGTCGGGATGACAGTATCAAACATATCAATCCCTTCTCCCACCGCCTTAACAATTTGATCGGGCAATCCAATCCCCATAAAATAGCGCGGCTTATCCTTGGGTAAAAGCGGGATTACCCAGTCGAGCGTCTCAAACATGAGAGGTACCGGCTCTCCCACACTGACACCGCCAATGGCGTAACCATCAAAACCGATATCCAGCAACTCTTTAGCCGATCGCTCGCGTAAATCTTTGTACGTAGCCCCTTGGATAATAGCAAAAAGATGTTGTTTTTTATCTTCCTTTTGATTTTCCAAAAAATATTTTTTTGACCGCTGCGCCCATTGCGTTGTGCGTTTAACAGAGATCAAAGCATGATCCTTTTCGCAAGGATACGGCGCACATTCATCCAGTGGCATCATAATGTCTGAGCCTAATATTTGCTCAATTTCAATTACCTTCTCCGGCGTAAAAAAATGCGATGAGCCATCACGATGCGACCGAAATTCCACCCCATCATCACAAATCTTCCGCAACTTCGAAAGGCTAAATACCTGATACCCCCCGCTGTCTGTCAGAATCGGCCCATCCCATCCCATAAAAGAATGCAAGCCGCCGGCCAATTTCATAATTTCCATACCCGGCCGTAAAAAAAGATGATACGTATTAGACAGCACAATCTGTGCATTAAACTCCAAGAGTTCATCGAGCTCCAAAGTCTTCACCGAGCCGTTGGTACCCACCGGCATAAAAAACGGCGTCTCAATCGAACCATGTGCCGTCGTCAACTTCCCCCGCCGGGCTTTGGTATTTTTATCTGTTTTTATGAGTTGGTACATGGATAGTGTGTGTAGAAAAACTGAAAGATATTTGAGGCATTGAATATTACTTTATCAATCTACTTTCTTTCTTCTTGACGCATCTTTACAACAGCTTCAGCGAAGGGTGCTCCTTTAACATGAATTTTATTAATCTTCCTTTTCCATCCAGGGGTTCCTGGATACTCATTATGTGTTCCAATGTTGACAATCGACTTACTTTGCTTAACCAAGATCCCTCCTTCTTTGGCTACAAACATATCACAAAACTCATACAGAATCTAACAATATGTTTGTTAGACATAGAATTGCCCTGTTCTATTTCCTTTGGAACAACCCTTGCACATCCGCAACCGGTTTAATACTGTACACAAACGGTACAAGGCCGCTCTCAATATCCATAATATCCATTTCATTCATCCCTTTCTCAAACATCGCCATATCCACCGATGTACCCTGAATCTGAAGATCAAGCTGCTCCGCATCCAAATCAATCCCGCCTTTGTCTTGCACCAACATTGTTTTATTAGAAAAAGTATCCTGACTATACAGCTCTCCCATCCCTCGCACACCGTCTACCCCAACCAAATTACCATTGGGAACACCTTTACCTTGAACCAATACATAAAAACCAAGTTCCCTCAACTCATTTAGGGTACTGTAAAGTATTGAACGTGCTAAAGGTAGAGTATTCCGAATGATATTTGAGAAAAATTGTGCTTGCGTTTCAATCTTATTTAAATTAAATCCCACAGTATCTCCCGTTTTTTCCAAAAACTTAAAATCAATATGAGACGTTATGTCGACTTTTCCTGGATAACCATAAATATACTTAAACGCATCACTCTGTGAATCTCTAAAGTCAAAATCACTATGCATAGCTGCAATATGCCCTCCTTGAAGCGGTAAATCTCCGATTGAAAAACCATAATCTACTGTAATAACATAACCTCTTTTCAAACTATCAAAAATACTCTTTTGCCAACGCAATAAATCTAAATTGACAACAAGCCCCTTATTTTCCAAAGTTTGATTAACATCATCACTTCCATGGATATTTCGTAAAGCCTTTATGTAGTCAGTAATTCCTTGATCCGACACATCTCCTAACATTTCAAAAAACTTTCCATTTTGATATCCAACATACACTTCTTTTAATTTTCCAAATTCATCTTTCTTCACACGATGCACAGGAAAAGCATCGGGCAATTCATTAGAAATAATCACGCCTTCAATATTTTTTAGAGGCAAATCTACGGCTGAACCTTCAACCAATTTGATGGGATACCCTGTATCATTTAAATGCTTACGCTGCTTTTTTGTCATTCCAGAACCAATTTCCACTATCACATATCTCAATTTTGCAAAAAAATCAGGATGTATCTCCTTTACGTAACCTAAAAGATCTTTGGCCATCGCTCCATTACCCGCTCCCATTTCCACAATTTGAAATGAAGATGGACTCCCCATATTTTGCCACATCTGGAAAATCTGTTCTCCAATTGTCGCACCAAAAAAATTCGTTTCTTCTGCATATGTCATAAAATCGACATCCTTTGGAGAAGCACTTGAAGGCCCGATCCTTGCATTCCCCCCCGAATAATACCCATCCTCCGAATAAAGCGAAATATCCATAAAATCCCGAAACGTAATTTTGCCGTTTGATTCGGCAATACGTTGCTCTAAAAGCCTTTTCACACTCACTAAGCTAGCATTGTCGTTAAGTTGCACGTTTTCCTTAAAGAAATTAGCAATTTTACTCAAGGTTTCCGGTGATCTTCTGGAGTACCAGTACCTACCTCTAATTTTTTTATAAAAATTGCCATATTCAACAAAATTCTCTTTTGTTAAATAAAATGGTGCATATCCCATTTTTAAAAATACATAATTAATAATAAAATTTATGGATCGATGATTACCATTTACAAATGGATGAATTTTATGTAAATCAAAGAATAATTCAGCCACTACATTAAATATTTCATTGTCATTTTTTTTCAATCGGGATGCTGTTCTTTTACCAAATAACTTATTAAGAATTTTTTCTGTATGTTCCTCTTTAAAACCCCCATTTAAATAAATTCGAGAATTTTTGTCATTAACACGAATAATTCCATTTAACCGCTCAAATAACTCCTTAAATTTTCTTGAATCCATTGGTTCATTTAAAATTTCATTAAAAAACATGGTTGCATTTTTGTAGTTTTCAATAATTTTAGAATCAAAATCAAAATCGTCATAAGGTAAAGACACTTCTGATTCCTGAACTATTTTTTTCATTTGAAAGAAATTCTCTTCAAGGTCCTCAATAGAAATATTTTCGGAAATGATTTCTTCATACCATCGTAATTTTGATTTATCTTCTCTAAACTGCCATTCAGATGAATTTAAATGTAAAAAAGATGTTACTCGGCTAAAAGCACCTTCAAATAACATTGATGCATCATTTTCATCTAACTGTAAAGATATCATTTCTTTTAAAAGAACCCCTCCCGAGAAATATTTTCGTGGAATAATTTCTTGCGTAGCCGGATTGTATTCTTCTTTAATCAAATCATACACGCCGGTTTTGAAGGCGTGTAGGTATTTTTCATACACTTGCTTCTTTGCATCTTGCACCTCTGCCTCTAGACCGCCAACCTTCTTCCGATCAGAGTATGACTTGTTGAGCAGGCTTGTTTTGAGTGTCTTTTTGTACCAGCTAGCGAGGATGAAGGAATGGTAAACTTGGCGGAGTGGAGCGAAGGTTTGACCTTCGTTGACTTCGTGTTCGATTTCGGGAATTATGATGTCACGAATAATTTTGGAAATATTGTCAGAATTATTGTAGGGGAGGGGCTTGCCCCCTCCCGTATTACGGGCGGGCGCAAGGCCCGCCCCTACGTTGTGTTCCATTGCCAAACCTGCCTGCCGGTAGGCAAGGTAGTCCTCCTCCAACATCACCTTCAACCGCGACTCCACTACAAAAGCACGATCCACATTCTCGTACACCAATGCCTTCTCCGGAACAATCCATACCTTGTTAAACGTGTCGATCGGGATATCGATGACACCATACTTGGCCTGTGCTTCGGCGTACACCCGTTCCCAAAATTCTTCGCCCAGATCTCCTTCCGGATGCATCAAAGAAGCCGTCAATTGTTTAAGCAAGTAATCTTGTTCTAACAAAACTTGCCCCATCGCAGTTCGACCGAATTCATCCGGGATAATCCGATCGGCTTCGTACGGAGACAAATTGACCCATAGGTCATCCTCCGGCAGTGTCAATGATGTCAGGAAATATTTAATCAATTTTTCTGACTCTGCCTTCATCGCCCCACCATCCATTGTATCGTCCCCATTATCCAAAATAAAATCAAACTGAAATGGTTGCCCCGGATGCACAATCATCCCGCGTAATGTAGGCGGCGCATACGCTGACGTCAGCGGCATAATTTCCTCAGTTACGCCCAAAACGCAAAAAACACTACACAATAATGTTGTAATTAAGATTTTCTTCATAATATTTAGTATTAATAGATTTAATAAGACACTACGAAGTATACCATATGGAAAGACGCCTTTACCAACCCGCTAAAATCCAAGTCAAAGACTCCTCACAAAACATGGGAATCCAGGCTCACAGGCTCCGCGGAGCCTGTGAGCCTGGATTTTTCAACCGTTCAAGGCGAAACCTAATCAAGGGTATGAAGCCCAGAGCAAGCCCTGGACTCTATCTGTCGCAGTTAGGAGGCAATCCCAGGATTGTCTCTTTGCTGCGGAGTAATGAATCTCCTCGGGGTAAACCTCGGGGAATTAGACCCTTTTGGAATTTCGTTAAAGCATCGAAATTCCTTAATAAAAAGCTCTTGATTGATTATTCTTTCAATGCTTGTGCCATAAAGGCGATGATATTTTGTTGGGTAAGAATACCGCAGAGTTTTTGATCTTTTTCAACAATAGGAATGCATCCTAATTTCTTATTAATCATATTCAGAATAGCATCTTTGACAGGATCTTCCGGGGACAAAGTAAAGACACCATGATTCATGATGTTACTTAAAATAAGACTGTCCAGCGCCTCTTTTGGATAATAGCTACTCCCATCCACAAGTTTATCCGGATCATAGTCCATATTATTCCCCACAATTTTTCGGGGTGACTGTGCTTTGTAAAGATACTTCTGAGACAGAAGACCCTTTAATTGGCCGTCATGGCTGACGACCGGCAAATAATAAATTCCGTGGCTAATAAATTTTTCCTCGGCCACACTCACATCATCATCTTCATAAATCGTAATAAGTTTTGTGCTCATAATTTCTTTAATCTTTGTTTCATTACACAAAACCCGAATGTAATAATCTTCACTATGATTTGAACTCATTATCGATACCTCCTGCTATTAAACTTTCAAAAATTTAATTTTAATGCCTCCCCGACCTAAGGCAAGATCAAACCCTTTTTTCTCTTCGCTGCTCAAATGGATGGTTACGCCATGACGATTAACTAAAAAAAGACTAGCTTTCCCTGATTCCCCCAGAGTAAGAGCTGCTTTGGCTTGAAAATAGACACCTTCAAAATCGGACAATTCATTCAAACGATACACACTACCCACTGTTGTCATTGTGACCTTTGAAATGCTCCCATAATCAATACCTGATAATTTAAATGAATAATCATCTCCCTGATAGGTAAGAATACCCTCCCCCTTTTCAAATCCGATACCAAGAGCCAATTCAGTCATTTCAATAGTCACCACGGCTGACACTTCGGCCTCTGTAATACCTTCATCAATGCTATAATTATAACTTGTTGCGCATCCACTAATTAATAATACTAAACCTATAATTCCAATATTAAATTTATTCATCATCTCTCCTTTTTTAAATAACCCGCTCATTACCCCCATCAATAGAGATTTGAGCTCCTGTTGTTTTAGAAAATACTGGCCCAGCCATGGCACAGGCTAAATCGGCGACATCTTGAGAACTAATTTCTACCTTTAAAATATTATTCGTTTTGTATTCCTCAACACTCATCCCATAATGTTTCGCTCGGCTTTGTAATACTTCGGACGTCCATATGGCGGTATCAAATACTTGATTAGGATGAACAACATTAACGCGTATCCCTGCCGCCCCTAATTCAAGGGCCGCTACACGCGCTAATTGTGTTAAGCCAGCCTTTGCCACCGAATAAGCCGACGCCCCTGGCCCTGGTGCCGGGACATTTTTTGAAGCAATAATAACTACGGCCGGATCAACACCTAATTCAAGATAAGGAATACATTGTTTTAACAATACCTGATGGCTTGATAAATTAATATCCAAACTCTTCTGCCATGTTTCGGATTTCACGCTTACGATACTTTCACTAGAAGGAAAAATACCGGCATTACTGACGACAATATCCAACCCGCCAAAACGATGAACCGTCTCTTCGACACAGGCTTTCATATTTTCCTCGTCCGTTACATCACAAATCATCCCCAAGATTTCTTTTTGTGAAAATAAATTTTCAATATCCGGATTAATATCCAAAGCCGCAACCACAGCTCCCTGAGCATTTAATCGTTCGGCACAAGCCTTACCGATACCACTGGCAGCCCCGGTTACCAAAACAACCTTACCCTGCAATTCTTGTGGTGCCGCGGCTTTCTTTAATTTTGCCTGCTCCAATTCCCAATATTCGATTTCAAAAATATCTTTTTCCGGAAGAGCCTGCCATCCACCAAGTTTTTCTGCTTTTTGAATCGCCTCCATGGTGTGTGCCGTGACATCCTGAATAACCTGCACTTCTTTAAACGTACTCCCAAAAGCAACTACGCCATGCTCCGGCCAAACACCCCAACGGGGCGCGGCATCTAAACATGTCATTTCACCAACAGCATTCTTCTCAAAATACGCATGGTAATCCTCTGCAAACTGTTGCACATCTTGACAAACATCCTCTCCAAGAACCACAGGAACACGCTTTGTCCTGATCACATGGTCTGGTGTTAAAGGCCCACGCGTGGCTATGGAAGCCACATCCAAAAGACTTGAAAAACATGCCGCTACAGAATCATTCATCAAACCGGCCAACATAGCCGACCCTTTAAGTTGTGATACTTCTCGCCGAATACGCGCCAAATCCAAAAGATTTTCCCGCACAACTTGCGATTTATCCACACGCACAACAGCCTTATGTTTCTTCAAATATTCTTCGGACTCTGTCACAATATTAATCATATTTTCATAACTCACCTTGGCGTCATCATCAAACGTAAACACCCCGTGGCTCATTAAAATAATCGCCTCAACCTTTGACCAATCCATGCCTTTAGTCATCTCATACACCTTCTTCGCCAATACAAAACCCGGCATAATGTAAGGTACAATAAGCACACGGTCGCCATAAATTTCACGAATACGCTCTTCGCCATTGTCCGTATTCGTCACGGTCACCACGGCATCCGTATGTGTATGATCAACAAATTTAAAAGGAATAATCGCATGTAAAATCGCCTCAACCGACGGGTTCGGCGCTGAAGGATCTGTCATCGCCATACGCTGATTCTTAACCATATCCGTATCGCTGAGCACATCCAGCTCAGCCATTTTTTTTAAAACATCCAATTTAACCGGCGCAAACCCCGCGGCTTCAATCGTAGCCAAATCCCACCCACTGCCTTTCACATACAAAACATCCTTTGTCTCGCCAAATAAATTTGTTACCGCAGCCTTTACAGACGTATTCCCTCCACCGTGAAGAACTAAATCTGAATTTTGTCCCAACAGTCGAGAAGTGTACACCCTCATCTGGAGAGGATCACCTAAAGAATTCTTCGCCTTTTTTTCATCCCACAAACTTTTCATTTCACGCTCCTAAATCTTTTCTTTGTACAATTCCAAATTCTCTTGCATCATACGCAACAGCTGAGCTGTTTTAGAATTCCCTTTTAATTCTTCTTTCTTAATCGGTTTCCATTTACCCGGCACAAGGACTTGTGCATCAATAAATCGATCAACGGCATCCTGAAGACGCTGTTGCCCAACATCATCTTTAATTTTAATCGCCTCATTGACAACCCATGTTAGCCCGTCACCCGTACTACGATATTCATAATTTATCACGGATGCACGCTGAAGAATAGTCTTTAACGTATCCTGTTCCTTGCCTGGTGCCACAGCTACGACTAAATTACGGTACAATTCTTGAAATTCCAGGCCCCTTAATTTGCGAGCATCCGTCAAAACAAGATCTTCTTTCTCGGCATACGTTGCGGCCATGACCTGACAAAAATCTCCTACCGGCATCAAAGCCCATTGTCCGTTTTTAAAATTCTTAAAAAGGAAATCCGGCAACTCACGCAAAACATGCCGGATCAAAAAAACAGGTGGATGATCAATCCCATCAGGCAGCTTGATTTCTCCCCCCACAGTTTTGACATCCTCAAAATAATTCAATACCTTACGAAAGGCTTCTATTTTTTCCTCGTGACTAGTAATCAAACCATTAATATGGTCATCTGTAAAACCCATCCTGGCAAGCATCCTTTTTTGCCGTTCTGTTTTAAAACACCGATCAAAATCAGTCAAAGCAGAGTGACCTTCAAACACCTTAAAATTCTTTTTTTCTTTCGTCAAAATAAAATCAATACTCTGCGCAAATGTTTGAACGATAACCCGCGCCCAATATTTTTGTTCGGTTAAAGAACTCGAATAGCGATCAACATCTTCGTAACGATATTTATTGTGTTTTGCGGCAAACTGTCGAATAGAACCATAATCAAGAATAGCCCCGTCAGCTAAAACATTATCGCCATCCCACGCCAACCAGTTAAAAATATATTCTTCTTCCATAACGGCGGCTAATCGGGCATAGGTTTGTGATAAATAATGCAAGGCTTCGCAATAGCGCGTCCCCTCTTCTTTCGAAAACTTAACGACACCATTTGCTTCCTGTCGTCTCAAAAAATAGTCAAACGAGGCCTTGGTCTCTTCCCACTGTCCCAACTTTAAATATCGAAAAATATGCGCTGGACGAATAAGATTCGGGGCGACGCGCACACCGATCGCTGATTTGCTGTTATCATATTCAATCACCGCTAAACAGCGTTCCGTTGGAATACCCCGTTTGTAGAAAATTTCTGCTAAAACAGCGCCGCCAAACATTTCATCCAAATCTGCCAGACCGGAAGAATACCCATATTGCACATCCCCCGTCTTTACAGCCCCTTTGGCTTCCTGTGATCCCGGACTTAAAATCGTATTCCCTGTCCCTCGACTGGAAATATCATACACCATATTCTTTGTCTGAATATGACCATTCCAAATACTACGACCATCGCCGGAAGTCATACCGCGTTTATTTTCATGCTGACTTTGTAAATAACGCGTAGCCATGTACAAACGATCTTCATACCCATCTTTAGGAAATGTTTTCTTAGTAGCCCAATCGTGTTCGTTGAGAATTTGGAGAGAAAATGCCTTTAATATGGCGTCATCTAATTCTGAATTTAACTCTTTAGGATGATTCGCCGCAATCAACCCCATTTCTTTAGCCAGGGCATAATTAAAATAAATAACACGGCCATCTTTTCGATAACGCACCGGATAATCTTCATACCCCTCAGGACTGACATTGCGCCAGGGATGAGTTCCATCAATTTTTTGAAAATTTGCGTACATTTAAGATTTCTCTTGTACAGCTTTTCTAAACGTCCCTAAAATCGATTCTAACACAGCACTCCACACAATTTTATAAACCTCATCATAATACACCGTTTCTTGCACAAGCTGCCCTTCCACACTCCTTAAATGAACGCCGGTATTAAACCTTTTTTTTACTGAAGCTTCAGATCCTTCTTTTTCTGACCATCGTACTTCACCTTCCATGTTAACAATCTTTTTAGAAGTTGGAACAAACACCTCCAAATGAAGCGGGGCCCCTTTTTCTAATTTTTGATCAGAAATAAAACACAAACCATCTGAACTCACATTTTGACTCACCGCAGAATGGGGCGTAAGATCATCATTATCTACATCCCCCTCTGATCTTTGAAATTTTAATTTTGCTTTTACATCATAAGCAAATTGAAAATTAATATCGACACGCGCCGAATGCCGTTTATGCTCTCTTTTTTCCGCAGAAAAATCTTTCATACCGAATCGTCCTCTTTTTTTTGTGCAAGAATTCTAAAATTCCCCAAAATGGACTGCAAAACAACACTCCATTCAACCTTGTAGGTCTCATCAAAATAAATGGATTCAAAAACGGAATCCCCTTCTACTTCTGTCAATTTAACACCTGATTCAAATTGACATTCAGATTTTTCATTAGGAAGACCTGGCTTGGACCACCGTACACTACCTTTCATGTGGACAGGCTCTTTAGAAGAAGGTACAAACACTTCTAAACTAAGAGCGGTATCCACTTCTAATTTATGCTTAGAAATAAAACATATTCCCTCTGTACTGACATTTCTACTAATAGCCAAATATTTTTTAGAAGAGTCCTCTTGTTTGTTTTGCTCACCTTGCCCCTCAATACGATATTCCACCTTTGTCTCAATATCATACGGAATATCAAAATAAATTTTAACCTCTGTATCAAAACGATTAGATTTTCTACGGTCCTTCTCTGGAGTATCCATACAATAATATCCTTTCTTATGTAAAAACAAAATCACCGGCAGCCATATTTATATGGCATTATAGCAAATTTTTTCAGTTTGAGAATGGGGAAAATGATTTAAATATTATTCTATCACAACACGATAGTAATTGCCTTGTGTAAGGGCGGGGGTGTTTTTTTGAGGGCGAACATAGGCCGTAACATCAAAAAGGGTTTCAACCATGACTTGGCCGATCTTGTCTTGTCTATCATAAACGCTAAGGTTTCGTCCCGGCAAAAGACCATGGACAGCACCTAAAGTCACCATAATTTTAGACGATTTTGCATCAACCCAAAGAAGGCCTTCTCTTCTACTTTTTTCTTCATTCCCGTACACAGTCTCAGCCTTTTTTACCAGAGACTTTAGACTCATTTCATTCTTTTGTGCTGCTTTTGAGTTTTGTACAGGTTGTTTTTCTTGACTGGCAGACTGAATTACTTTGGCCCTTTTCTCGATTTTCATTTTCTGAACATCGAGCTTAGTAATACCTGCATTTTCCCGAGAAGCTAATTCCGGCTTAACTTCAAGAAAATAAAACGTAGCGACCGCACTCATGATGGCGATAAAAATGGATATGACACCAATAATAATAAGTTTAATATTCTTTTTAGCCATAACTTTTTTTATCACATAACTTCTAAATCGTCAATGTGTTACAAGATTTTTTTCTAACTTCTTCCAAGAAGTGCAAACATCTTTTTCTTGTAGGCTTCTACGCCTGGCTGATTAAAAGGATTAACCCCTAAGAGGTACCCTTTAATCGCTACAGCTTTTTCAAAAAAGTAATACAATTGTCCCAAACAATTAGCATCGAACCGGGAAATGGTAATGGTCATATTTGGAACGCCCCCCTCATAATGAGCCATGGAGGTAGCTTGATAAGCTTTCTTATTAACCGAATCTAAGTCATCTCCAGCAACACAATTGAAATTATCCAAATTTTCGGAGTCTTCAGGAATAATCATTTCATGACCAGAATTTTCCGACAAAAGAAACGTTTCAAACATATTCCGCTGGCCTTCCTGTAAAAGCTGCCCCATAGAATGAAGATCCGCTGTAAAACTTAATGACGTTGGAAAAAGCCCCTTCCCATCTTTACCTTCACTTTCACCAAAAAGCTGTTTCCACCATTCTTCTACTAACGACAACCTTTGATAAAATGTCGAAAGAACCTCAATCTCTTTTCCCTGTTGATTCAAAAGGTACCGAGCCGCAGCATATCGATACGCAATATTATTGTCTAAATCTAACTGCGAGCAATATTCCTGTGCCTTACGCGCACCATTAACAAGCGCCTTAACATCGATACCCGCAATCGCCAAAGGCACCAATCCTGCCGGAGTTAAAACAGAAAAACGTCCACCCACATCGCTGTTAATCGGAAAAATACGATACCCATGATTTTGAGCAATCGTAAGCAAGGCGCCTTTTTCCGGATCCGTAATACAAATAATTCTTTTTTTCAATTCTTCCGCTGAATACCGCTCTTCCATAAATTTCTTAATAATCCGAAAGGCAAGCGCTGGCTCTGTGGTCGTCCCCGACTTAGAAATAACAACAACTGTGATACGTTTATCTTTAAGGCTTTCTAACAAATGATAAAGATATCCAGAACTCAAATTATGACCTGCATAATAAACCGGCAGTTTTTGTTCAGAAATAAGAAACTCCAACGAAGCATGCACACCGGCATACGAACCGCCGATACCAATACTAATCAGACAATCAGAATCTGCGCGAACCTGCTGACCTAACTGATCGAGTTCATCCAAAAAAGAATCTTCTATTCTTGAAGGAAGATCAATCCATCCCGTAAATTCTGACCCTTTCCCGGTTTTATTGACCAAATCTTCATGTGCTTTTTGAACCTGCGGAAATAAATTATCAAAGTCCTTTTTTTCAACAAACCCTTTAAGATTTTCAATATTAAGTGTAATGTCCATTGTTGTCACCCTTTCTTAAGTAAAACCGTTTCCGACGGTAATTTTTAGTGACGCGTGATGCGTCACTTTAATTTTTTTAAATCGCTGATTCAATCACAGCACCTCCAAGGACTACATCGTCGTCATACAGCACAACTGATTGCCCTGGCGTGACCGATAATTGAGGTTCATGAAATTCAATTTTAATTTGCTCTTGACTTAGGCATGTTAAAACACCTTTAACTTCCGGCGTATTGTAACGAATACGCACAGAAACTTCCATAGGTTCTTGAGGATCGTCCATACTTAACACATTAAAATTCTGCGCTAGTAAACCCTTAGAATATAAACACGTTTTTGGGCCCACGTAAACCTTATTTGTATTTTTTTCTATCTTGTACACATACACCGGAACACCTAAGGCAATGCCTAATTTATCCCGCTGGCCAATGGTGTAATTTGCAATACCCTGATGTTGCCCTACCACCTCACCTTTTTCATTTACAAAATCACCAGGAATAAAGGCCTCCGCCCCTAAACGATCTCTCAAAAACTTTTTATACCCTTCATCCGGCACAAAACAAATATCCTGACTTTCCTGTTTGTCAGCTGTATTCAAATGATATTGATGCCCCAACGCGCGAACTTCCTCTTTAGTAAAACCACCCAAAGGAAATAACAAAAAAGATAAAAAATCTTTGGGAATACTGTAAAGAAAATACGATTGATCTTTTTTCGAATCCACCGCCTTTTTCATCTCAAATCTATTCTGCCCTTCATTGTACTCTATTTTTGAATAATGCCCCGTCGCTAGATAATCCGCCCCAAGACTTTTTACTTTTTCCCACAACGTCCCAAATTTTAAAAATTGATTACATCGCACGCACGGATTCGGCGTCCGCCCACTCAAATATTCATCGGCAAAATTTTGAATAACTAATTGGTCCAAGTCTTGCGCAAAATCCAACACATAGTGCGGAATATCTAAAATTTGTGCTGCACGTTTAGAATCATTAATCCCATCCATACCACAGCACGACGGCTTTTTTGTTTGAGGGTGTGTAATGCTAAAACACATCGTAACTCCCACCACATCATATCCCTGATCTTTCATCAAGGCGGCAACAACAGAAGAATCTACCCCACCGCTCATCGCTACGAATACTTTTTTATTTTTTAAGTTCATGTTATTTCTTTCTAATGTGTGTTCATGGTTACTTTTTGAATTGCTGAATACGTTTCTCTTAACAACATATCTAATTGCTTTAATGTCATCGACAATGGTGGCATAAGAACAATCACATTACCCAACGGCCTCAAGATAACCCCATGTCTTTTTGCTTCCTGACAAACACGCGCCCCGACTTTCTCTTCCCATGGATACGGCGCCTTAGTGTGTCGATTTTGAACTAATTCGATCCCCACCATAAATCCCCTCTGTCGTACATCCCCGATGTGAGGTAAATCATAAAACCGTTTCAACCCTTTTTGCAAGAATTTAATTTTCGGGCGCATTCTTTTTAACGTCTGTTCTTTCTGAAAAATCTCTAAATTCGCCAAAGCCGCCGCACATGCCAAAGGATTACCTGTGTATGTGTGTCCATGAAAAAATGCTTTCTGTGATGTGTAATCAAAACAAAAGCCATCGAATATTTTTTGGCTGACTAACGTCGCTGCCAAAGGAAGATACCCACCGGTCAGCCCTTTAGCTAAACATAAAATATCCGGAACCACGGCCTCATGTTCACACGCAAACATCTTGCCTGTCCGCCCAAACCCCGTTGCTACTTCATCCACAATAAAAATCACATCATACTTTTTGCAAAGCCTGTGCATTTCCTTAAGAACGCCTTTTGGCCACATAATCATACCGGCCGCCCCCTGAACAATCGGCTCCACCACAAAGGCGGCCATTGTTGCATGACGACGTTTAAGTAACTGTTCAAATCTTTTCAGAGACTCGAAAGCATAATCCGGATACGTCTTGCCTTTTGGGGCCCGATAACAATCCGGAAAATCAATTTTTATTGTCTTAAAAATTAAATTACGATACACTTTATGAAAAAGATCAATCCCGCCGACACTGACGCTACCTAATGTGTCGCCATGATAGGAATTTGCTAAATGCGCAATATTTTTCTTTTTCTTCCGCCCGATATTCTGCCAATATTGATACGCCATCTTAACGGCAATTTCAACGGACGTTGATCCATTATCCGAATAAAACACTTTATCCAAACCACGCGGTGTAATCTCCACCAATTTCTTAGCTAATTCTACTGCCGGGGTATTGGACAAACCTAAAAGTGTCGAATGGCTCAGACGATTGATCTGATCTTTAACCGCACGATCTAACTGTGGATGACGATGGCCATGCACATTGACCCACAAACTCGAAACACCGTCTAAATAACGCTTGCCTTGAGTATCCATGAGATAACACCCCTTGGCCTCATCCACAACCAACGGCTCTTCTTTTACCCAATCTTTCATCTGCGTAAAAGGATGCCAAACATATTTTTTATCCCATGCCTGTAATTTTCGTGTTTGATTTTTACTGGACGATGATTTCAATAATTTCGAAATATCAATTTTTGCCCGACATTGTTGTAAAACGACTTTCGATGTAATATTCCGCATAAAAGGAATCGCGCCTAAAATAGGAACTTTGCCAAACTGCTGAATAACATCCGGATTCGTTTTTTCTGGAACCCCACTTTTTTCTTCCGTACATTGATTAAATAATACTCCTCTGACATTTAATCCCACCTCACGAATCTGATTAATCGTCAATAATGTATGATTAATTGAGCCTAAACCTAGTCGAGAAATAATAATAACCTCTAAGTCTAAATCACGTATAAGATCCAAAACCAAATAATTATTTTTAAGCGGAACCATGACTCCGCCAGCCCCCTCAACTAGAAGAACATCATGCTTGGCCTTCAGCTTTTCATATCCGGCACAAATTTCTTTTTCATTAATACGTTTATTTTCCTTGGAAAAGGCTATGTGCGGCGAAACAGGTGTGCGGGCAAAATAAGGATTTATTTCTTTAATATCATCCTCGAGCTCTAAGTTTTTTTTAAGAAACACAGAATCATCTCCTCCGCATTGCACCGGTTTCATCACACCAACATCACAACCCTTTGCCTTTAACAACAAACCAAGCACATAGGTCGCCATCGTTTTACCGATGCCTGTATCTGTTCCTGTAATAAAAAAACCTTTCTTCACTTTTTTCCCTGCCCCCAAATGACTTCAAATGTTGCATAAATTCCTAAACGATCCGAGAAATTTTGATGATAGTACGTCTTTGCCCGGGCCAGCATCTCTTTCCCCAGAAAAATATCCTTACCCAAGGTATTCGCGCCAATACTTTTTAACCACTGCATAACCGCCATCATATCCGGGAAACGCACTTTAATATGCTCCGCGCTAACATGAATATCTTTAAACCCGGCCATTTGCATAGCTTCTTGCACCTGCTGTATTTTAGCTAACCGACGGACAAACAAATCACGTTTATTTTGTTTCCCATCTGCGGCATGTTCTAAAGCAACAAACAATTCCTTAAGTGTTTCATGTCCGAACATCGTAAAACAAAACTGCCCTTCTTTTTTTAACCTGGCGTGATACATTTGAAAAGAAGAATTAAGATTGTTCACCCATTGCAAAGCCAAATTTGAAGTAATCATATCAAAAACATCTAATTTAAATGGCAAGGCTATGGCATCGGCTTGGACAATCTGAAAGTCTTCTTGTTTTTCTTTCGCCTGTGAAATCATACCCGACGCAAAATCACACCCGACCACAAGAGCATCGGGAAAAAACTTCTTTAACCGCTTGGTTAATTCTCCCGTCCCCATTCCAACATCCAATACAACACCATCGTGATCAATGCCTTGGATTTTAGCCACCAATTCTCGACCAATTTCTTTATGCAGATTAGTCAAAACATCATACTGCATAGCCGCATTGGAAAAAGCTTGGCGAATTCTTTTATCAATTAGGTTTAACATGTTCATGTCCGTCCAATAAAAAAGCCTGCAGTGCTTCGTTAAATTCATAGGCCTTACTTAAAAAAGGAAAATGCCCTACTTTGTCAAAATCATCAAAGCGTGCATGGGGCACAACTTGCTTCAAATAAGCAACCGTATCCGGCGTACAAATCTCATCCCCTTTACCATTAATAAACTGTATGGGCACATGCACCTTAGACAGCACATCACGCAAATCTTCATGTTCCAAAACATTCAAATATTCCTCTAGCGCCGGCTCTATCGGAGGTTTAGCATCACGACGAAACCGTTGAAGCCATTTGTACCGCCGGCTTTGGCGTTCTTCTTTTGTAAATAACGAACGAAAAAATATATCGACAATCGACGGATACGCCCTATGCAATTGACTATGCATTTTACGCATTTGTTGAACATCTAATCCGTGCGGATATTCTTCGGAACGCGCAAACTTCGGCATCGAACCCACAAAAATCAGCCTTTGAATCACTTCAGGATACAATTCATAAATTTTTAAAGCCACCAGACCACCTAATGAACTCCCAACAATATTAATCTGCTTAATTTTCTCATTCTCAAAAATAGATTTAATGTCTTCGGCAAGCATCGTCAAATTTCCTTTATGCCAGCTACTCTCCCCATGCCCTGGCAAGTCGATAGCCATAACACAATTCCGTGCCACAAAATGCTTCCACTGCTGACGCCAAATACGTCGGTCGACACCCCATCCATGAATAAATAATACAACATCACCTTCACCATCGATGTCGTAATTCCAAGAGATATCATTTTTAGATTTCAATTTTGGCATATACCCAACCTCTCTCCTATGTCCTGAAGTTTGTTAATAAGATAATCCAAATCGCTCTGTTGATGTGTGGCCATAACCGTTAAGCGCAGTCGTGCTGTATCCTGTGGCACCGTCGGTGGACGGATGGCACTGATAAAAATATTTTCTTCAAGTAAAGCCATTGAGAACTGTAAAGCTAAGGAAGAATCCTTAACCAAGATCGGAATAATCGGCGTTTGTGAATTCATGGTATCAAACCCTATGCGTTCCAAGGCGGCTTTCACATAACGCGTATTATCCCATAGACGTTGTCGTAAATCAGGATCCTTTTGAATAATC
The DNA here is from genome assembly GCA_029261055.1 of Candidatus Omnitrophota bacterium. Taxonomy (GTDB): domain Bacteria; phylum Omnitrophota; class Gorgyraeia; order Zapsychrales; family Zapsychraceae; genus JAJDCA01. The sequence goes on from JAJDCA010000053.1 coordinate 89,794, forward strand.
TGTACTGCTTTGCACGAAGCAGCGGCAACGGATGGCGGCATACCCGTCGTGTAAATAAAACTCCGGGCTTTATTCAGAACAAACTCGATTAATTTTTCTGAACCGCAAACATAGGCCCCAAATGAACCGGCCGCCTTCGACAAAGTGCCCATTTGAATATCCACCTGATCACTCACACAAAAATATTCAGCTAAGCCTGTCCCATTTTCTCCCATAATGCCAAAAGCATGGGCTTCATCAATCATAACCAAACAATCATATTTTTGCGCCAGCTCCACAATTTTATCTAACGGCGCGATATCGCCATCCATACTAAAAACACTGTCTGTAATAATGACACGCCGTTTAAACCCTTCTGATTCTTGCAACATTTTCTCTAACGCCACCATATCACAATGCGCGTACCTCTTAAACTTGGCCTGACTCAACAATATCCCATCAATAATAGAAGCATGATTCAGCCGATCAGAAAAAATGATATCTTCTCGTCCGAAAAGACTCGAAATAATACCAATGTTGGCCATGTATCCCGTGCTAAAAACCAAGGCCCGCTGCGCCCCTTTAAATGCAGCCAATTCTTTTTCCAAGTTTTCATGCGCTTGCATATGCCCACAAACAAGCCGTGAAGCACCCGCCCCAAAACCCTCATGTTCTAAACTTTCCGCTGCCGCCTGACGTAGACGCACATCATCCGCCAACCCTAAATAATTATTGGAACAAAAATTAAGCACCTCTTTACCGTCGATAACAATCTTTGCCCCTTGACTCCCTTCAACACAACGCAACCGGCGCTTAAGCCCATTTTGTTCTAATTGATTGAGTGTATTTTCTAAAAATAATTCCATCTAAACCTCCACCACATCCCCCGCCATATGCGTCATTTTAACCCCATCATCATTACAAATAATCAATGCCCCAAATTCATTAATATCTACCGCTTCGCCTTCTAAGCTTTTTTCTCCATTATGAATACATACACGACGACCCAACGTTGAAGAAAGTTCACGCCATCGCTTAGTAACAGCTTTAAATCCTTGGATTGCTAACCGTTCATACCACTGTTCAAAAGATTCTAAAATATCCTGCATTAAGGCCACACGCAAAAAAGATTGTTTAGCTTCCACCTTTAACGAGGTAGACCCTTCCGGCAAGGCGTGAAGTGATGTATTCACATTGATACCCACACCAACCACCACAAACCACACACGATCCATTTCCGCGTTTAATTCCGTCAAAATACCGGCTAACTTTTTTTTGCCCACTAATAAATCATTGGGCCATTTAATAGTTGCCTGAACACCTGTTACCCGACGCACAGACTCACACAAAGCAACAGCACTTAAAAGCGTTAATTGAGAAGCCTGGCCCGGCGACATGTTTGGCCTTAAAATGATGGACATGTAAATACCTTTGCCCTTAGGCGACATCCAGCTACGCCCCAAACGCCCCTTACCTTTAGTTTGCCCCTCGGCACAAACAACCGTACCTTCCTCTGACCCCTCCATACCCAAACGAAAAGCCTCTTCCATCGTCGATTGAACCGAATCAAAATAAATAATCTTTTTCCCAAGAATTTTTGTTTTAAGTCCACATTGAATTTCAGATGGAAATAATTTATCCGGACAAGACGCCAAACGATACCCCAAATTTGGTACAGCTAAAATTTCGTACCCTTGATGACGCAACTCTTCAACATTCTTCCAAATCGCCGCCCGGCTCACTTTTAATTTCTGACTCATTTCTTCACCGGACATATGACCATCATGTGACTTGAGAATCTGAATAATTTTATTTTTCATGATAATAGATTGTACGGGCGGTTCGCGAACCGCCCCTACTATATTCGTAAAGCCTTAACCATTCCCGGAAGCTGCTCTACCAGCGCATCAATTTTTTCTTCGGTTGTCCAGCGCCCCACTGTCAGACGTAATGATCCCAAAGCTAATTCATCATTTAAATTAATAGCCGTCAATACATGCGACGGCTCCATAGCTCCGGAATGACAGGCTGACCCCATTGAAGCGGCAAACCCAGCCATATCTAAACTCATTAACAAAGATTCACCAGACATCCCTTCAAAAGAAAAATGGGCATTATTAGGTAACCGTTCTGTAGGATGACCATTAAGATGAACGCCTTCAATCCTTTTAGGAATTTCTTCAATAAGCCGATTTCTTAATTTCGTTTGTATGGTCATTTCTTGCACCATTTGTTTAACACAAATCTCAACGGCACTGGCCAAACCGGCAGCCCCAGGAATATTTTGCGTTGAAGCGCGAAGCCCATGTTCCTGATCACCTCCCAATAAAAACGGCGAAATTTTTACACCATCCCGAACATACAAAGCACCGATACCTTTAGGCCCATAAAATTTATGTGCCGTCAAAGAAAGTGAATCAACCCTAAGATCATTCACCTTCACCGGGATATGCCCGACGGCTTGTACAGCATCGACATGAAAATGGATTTGATGTTCTTTGGCAATCTCTCCAATCGCTGCAATAGGTTGAACCGTCCCAATTTCATTGCTCGCATGCATCACCGTAATCAGAATAGTTTTATCCGAAATAGCCTGACGAACATCATCGGGATTTACCATTCCCTTACCGTCAACTGGAAGATACGTCACCTTAAAACCTTCATTCTTCAAATATTCCACCGGAGCCATGACCGAAGGATGCTCAATAGATGACACAATGATATGATTCCCTTTATCTTTATGCCGCTTGGCTACCCCAAAAACAGCCTGATTATTCGCTTCCGTAGCCCCAGAGGTAAAAATAACTTCCTTAGTTTGGGCCCCAATAAAATTCGCCAAAGTCTCTCTAGCGCTTTCTAAAACCCCTGAAGCTCTTTGACCAAACACATGCGAACTCGAAGGATTTCCAAATTCTTTATTCAAACAACCCATCATAGATTCCGTCACCACAGGATCTACCGGCGTTGTGGATGCATAATCTAAATAAATTTTTTCCATAATTTCCCCTTTAATAGAAGGATTATTAAATACAAAATATTATCCCTGCCTATTCTTATTGTCAACTTATATTCTGTATGAGGTTTACAAATGAAACTTTGGAAAGAATCTCAGGAATGAAGCCAAGCGTAACTCAATGCAAAAAAATCTCGATGATGGAACCAGGCGTAGCAAAACGCGAAAGCATCCACCTTCACTAAATTGTTTTCACGTTTAGCTTCGGTGGATAGCCCTGCGAAGCTCAACGCAAAAGCATTTGAGCGAAGAAGGGCAATTTGGCGAAGCCTGGTGCTGGAGGAGGGATTTTACCTCGCATAAACGCCTTTTCCCGTATAAATCAACCTCTTCCCCTTCCACCGTCAACCATGTTACCGCAAGTTACCCCAAATTACCGTAAATTACTCAAGCAAAATAACACGATCTTTCGACTTTCTGTGCCAAATTTGTGCAAAGAATAAATATTTGACAAATATCTATATTAGATTAGAATAGAAATTAATTAACCCAACACGTTAATCAAAATATGGCATCCACACCACCCACATGTTATACTTATAATGTCACTTTATGGAAATCCTTTTTCTTGACACAAAAACGAAAAAAACACTTGAAGACTCTAAGAAATTAATCAAAAAGTATGGTAAAGAACAGGCTATTAAGGTCATTACACGAATAAATGAACTCAAGTCTGCTGAAAACTTACATGATATTTCTCGGTTGCCGCAGGCAAGATTGCATCTTTTGAGTGGGGATTTAAAAGGATCCTTTGCGGTGAACGTAAAACAACCTTATCGGCTAATTTTATGGCCATTAGATGGACAATTAGATAATTTGAAAACAATTACCCGTATACGCATAGATCGTATTACTGACTACCATTAAGGAGAAAAACAATGATTCGAAATGACTATTACAGCCCGGATATTGCGATACACCCAGGGGAAACCTTAAAAGAGACTCTGGATGCCCTTCAGATGACACAGGTTGATTTAGCTGATAGAACAGGATTAACACCGAAAACAATTAATGAAATCATAAAAGGAAAAAACCCTATAACATCTGACACCGCTTTAAAACTTTCTGTTGTATTCGGCATGTCTTCGAGTTTTTGGAACAACTTACAAAAAAATTATGAAGAAACCATTTCAAAACTGGCAAGCGAAAAAATTCTAGAAAAAGAGACCTCATTATTAAAGAATTTTTCTTGTTATTCAGAACTTTGTGTACTTGGCTTTGTTGAAGCGACACGAGATAAATTAGAAAAAGTTTATCATCTTCAAAAATTCTTTGGTGTAAGCTCTCTTAGTCTTGTCCCAAAAATTCATAGAGTAGCCTTTAGAAAAAAAACTTCTAACAACTTCTCCAGAGAATCTTTGGCTGCTTGGTTAAGGTGCGGCGAACTATACGCAAGAAAAATTGATACAGCTGAATTTGACATAAAAAAAGCTCGAGACTCCATAAAACAATTAAGACTTCTTACGCAAGAAAAGGCGGAAGTCTTTTCTGATAAAATAATAAAAATTTGTGCCAGTTTTGGAGTGGCCGTTGTTTTTGTGCCTTATTTCAAGAACACATATGTCAATGGCACCACTCAGTGGCTTACACCTCATAAAGCGTTAATTCAACTCAGCGCAAGAGGTCGTTATGATGATAGTTTTTGGTTTACCTTTTTTCATGAATTAGGACATCTTTTAAAGCATGGTAGAACCGAAGAATTCATAGATTTTGAAAAAGGTCACTCTCATGGAATAGTTCAAAAAGAAAAAGAAGCTGATGATTTTGCCCGGAATGAACTGATCCCAAAGACAAATTTCTCACAATTTATCAATGAAGAAAACTTTGCAGATTCTGCCATCAAAAATTTCTCTAAAAACTTAGGAATTTCTCCTAGCATTGTCGCTGGACGATTAGCTTATGAAAAAAATAACTGGAGTAGATGGGCTCATTTAAGAAACAAAATACAAATTGTTCCTCAAAAATAAAAATAGTGGCAATCAAAATTCAATTAAGAAAATATTACTATGAAATGCTCTCATTGTAACGACAATTTTCTCCACTTGATGATTGCCTACACCTTCTTATCTTTCGATAACATTTCACTTATTCTAGTGTAATTATTTCGACACCGCATATTGTGGCAAAACAGGATGTCATAAACATACTTACCTGGTTTAAGAAAAATGAACCTCTCTATTATCCATGGATTTATTTTGAAGCGACACGAGGCTGGCGCCGGGATGAGTTGCGGTTTATGCGGATCAATGCGGTTGACCTTGCCGGCAATATACTTTACGTACGTAAGACCAAAACAAAAGAACAACGGGCAGCCCGATTAAGTCAGGAAGACTGCCTTGTCCTTAACGAACATATCATTCTACTCAAGGATAAAGGCCTCTATCATCCTACTGGCTTTTTATTTCCCAGCAGTAAAAGAAACTTAATCGGTAAAAATAAAATTCTGGAGAAACTCAAAAAAGCCCGCACGGCATTAGGCATAACCAAAAACATTACAAACCATAGTTTCCGGCATTACGTTGTCACAAAAATCACAAACGAAACCGCAAACATTGAAGTAGTTAAAGCGATTACCGGTCACAAAGACATGCGAACCATTCAAGATCATTACATCCATGCCAACCCGGAAATGGTGGATCAAGCGCTTGAGATTACAAAGGTTGACACGGGGTTAATTCAAAAACGTGTGCCAAAAAGGGGTTAGAAATGGATTTCACCGACGGGAAAGAGCAAAATTAATGCTGGAGGAGGGAGTCGAACCCTCATGGAGTTGCCCCCACTGGATTTTGAGACCAGCGCGTATACCAATTCCACCACTCCAGCGAATAACTTAAAGACCGGTTTATTCTTCGTAGCTCAAACACGAAGGAGCGAAGCGACGAAGTTTTTGAGCGAAGTAGAATGGAGCTAAGGAGGATCGAACTCCTGACCTCTTGCATGCCATGCAAGCGCTCTCCCAGCTGAGCTATAGCCCCATAAATGATCAAAAAATATGGCCTAAATATAACATCGGCCTCTGCCCTTGTCAACAAAGGATACTCGTCGTTGAAATAATAATGTAGGCAAAGACATGAATTCCCAACTCAAATCATCCGGCCACTCCTGATCCTGGCTGACAGTATCATGCAAATCATCCCCTGCAAACCCCAATAACTGCGGCACATTCACCGGCATCACATTAATAACCACAGGATAAAATCCTATCACCCTCATCCCCAAATCCACATCCTGCTCAACCATCGGCAATGGCACTCCCTTGCCATCCCGCCTAATCTGCAAATTCAGCATCGCCGGATCAAGATTGATACCCCCTGTTGAAGTAGATTCCATGTTTTGTATCATGGCAACATCTTCCATCTCCGCCTTAATCTGCTTTAAGAAATCCTCCTCAGAAACATTTTTCGGCAACTCAATTCCAAGCGCATCAATTTCAACATCATAATCCTCTTCCAGCAACCCGCCTTCTATCTTAATATCTTTTTTCACAAAATTTATGACAAGCGGACTCTGAACTTTCTTTACTATTTTTTCTATCTTTTGAAACATAACCTCTAAATAATCTTCTTCCCCATAAATTATGGATTTCAAATCATCTCCATAAAGATACCCATGCCAACCCTTCATATACATACCACCTTTCAAACTAGGATTATTTTTATACAATACAACGCCTTTCTCTCTCCCAGACATATTAGAAAGATTTCCTAGCCTTGTTCGATTCTCTTCGACTTCAAATAAAACACGATCAAATGTTATAACTTTAAGCTCAGCTTTAAGTAAGTCAATTTCTGTTGTAGTCACTATTTGAATATTTTCTTCCTCATCTTCCACAACCACAGCATCCTTTGAATCATCAAATTTTGTTTTCTTTCCTGATGACCTACCTGTAAGCGAATAAATACTATCTATGACGGAATCTCGTCTTTTTTCAAGTAAATCTATCAAATTTTCAAAAAATTTGTACCTTTCGTTTATATCATTACTCCATGGGCCACCCAATCTAACTCCATCCATTTTAGCAACCCCATACGCCAGAACAGCATATGCCCTACTAAACTCTCTATATCCTGCCTTCGCCGCCAACTTCTCTAATACAGGAACCAACTTTCGTGCTGAGTCGATATTTATTTGATTCCCCATCCCCCTTCCACCAGAAGAATCTATGATTTCGATCGCTTTGTTGACAAGCACAACCTTCTTATTGAGAAATTTATCCTGAGATTGCTTTTCTACCTTAGAATACTCTTCTTTAACTTTCGCTGCAAATTCCTTAAAATTATTTTTATACTTACCTCTAAACGGATTTTCACCCTGCGCTCTCACTTCAAAAGCCTCCGGGGTTATCCCTATTTGATGAATAAATTCCTCCCCATGATGTTTAACAATATTGTAAGCAACGTACCCTTTTACATTCTTAGCGACAATCTTTGCTATTTTATATTGCCTTTTAAACTCAGCATCTTTTTCACTGCCTTTAATTTTAAATAAATCAGATTTAAGGATGTCCCCTTCGTGAAGAAGCACACCTTCAATAAAACTGTCCCCTGTACCAAATGAGGTATGCCGATCATTCCCTGTAATGGTTGTTTCAAAATAGGCTGTCTTGTTGAAAACTTGATTTTTACTTTTACCCGTTAATTCCCTCATACTAAAAACATCCCCCGATATATATTTATCAGCAAGAAACCCTGCCATCAATGCAACTCCCCCTACAATGTAAGGCCACGGTCCATCAAAAATCCATCGAGAAAGTATCTCATCTACAGAGCTGCCTACAAAAAAACCACTCCCCCCTACAATTGTGCTTTTAATAAATTTTCTCAAACCACCCAACATCGCGTCATCAGAATGCTCACCCTCTCCCAATTGGGTATCGCCTATCATCGGCTTAAGCCTTCCCTTCATCATCTCCTCAAAAACCGACCCTGGCACTAAATTTGAAATATCATCCCCAGCATCAAATTTTTTCTTTACATCAGACGAACTCACCCCTTTATGATGATGCGGCGTCATCAGGACGGTGCGCATATGAGGATTAAGGATTTGATTGGCCCAAGCTCGGTAAATTTCTTCTTTCAAATCTGCTACATCGCGGGCACCCCGAATTAATGTTCCTGCGTTCACTTCAGCGGCAGCCTCCACGGTGAGTCCTTCATAAGCAATAACCTTAACATTCTCCAAACCTCTAATACGCAACGCTTCCTCAACCATCTCCTTTTGCTGTTTCTTTGTAAATCGAGATTCTTTATCCGGATTTTCACCTATCGCCACATAAACTTCGTCATAAATTCTAGCCGCCTGTTGAATCACTTCTAAATGCCCATTAGTCAAGGGATCAAAACTTCCGGCATAAAAAGCAATTTTGGGATTTCCAGCTTGCGCCTTTTTACCTAATTGCTCCAACAATGAAAATTTCTTTACACGCGCTTCTAATTGCCGTCGTGTTGAGGAGACTTCCTTACCTGTCGCAAAATGATGGTATTTCCATCGGAATATGTCTTCAAAATGCCTTATGACATCTCTTATGGTAAAGGGCACCCCTTTGATGGATTTCTCACTCAACAATTTTGTAAATGACGTAAAATAATAATCCAAAGCTGGCTGCCTCTGCCCCTCGTCAGGAATTTTTAGAAATTCATAAGAAGGAATCGTAAAAATGGTCTGCAAACCAAACTCCTCATAATTTTTCTTTGATTTCTTTGCCTCTCGATCAAGCTTCCCCTTTGTTTCTACCTGATGAAATTTTCTGACCATACCCGAAATATTTGCTTGCTTAAGAAAACTCTTAACAGCTTCTTCCTCGGATATTCCCATCACCACAATATTTTCCATCTCTTCTTCCGAAAACATTTGTTTGGCTTTGGTATAAATGTCCTCTATTTTTTCCTGCATAAAATCATTCAAAAAACTAAAACCCTCAGTCCTGTCTAACAAAACAATTTTGTCAAAAACCTTCAACCCCTCTTTAATCACATCCGCTTCCAACGGGCCAAAATTCTCAAAATAACTTGGATAAACAGCCGTTTTAAAATTCTTAAAACCATCTATTAAAAAATCGGATTGTTCCCGGGGTGTAATCACCATGGAAGCATCCCACCTTGTTCTCTGAGAAAAGGACAAATGACCTCCTGATTCAACCTCCTTAAAATCAATTATAAATTTAAAGGTCTTATCGTTTCTTTTTTCCAACATAGCTTGATCACCTAAAGCCAATTTTTGTGTGGTTGCAAGAACGTCAGGGTCATGCCAATATCCTCCGGAAAAATATTTGCGTGGAATGATCTGATCAATTCCAGGATCGTAATCTTCCTTAATGTAATCATAAACACCTTTTTTAAAAGATTCTAAATACTGATCATATATTTTCTGTGCTATTTGCTTGTCGTCTACATCTACTCCTTTAGTTTTATTTTGATCCACGTACACATGTCCAAGCAAGGAACGGGCATGCCCGTTCCCTACAGCAAATTTTTGTTTGTACCATGTCGATAAAATCATGGCGCTGTAGATTTGGCGTAGGTTGGCAAAAATCTTGCCGGTGTTGACCTCGTGTTGGATTTCGGGAATGAGGATTTCACGGATGATAGAGGTAGAAATATTATTAGAATTATTGTAAGGGAGGGGCTTGCCCCCTCCCTCATTTCGGGCGGGCGCAAGGCCCTCCCCTACGTTATGATTCATCGCCTCGTAATCCTCCTCCAACATCACCTTTAACTGACTTTCCACCACAAAAGCCGTATTCTCATGCTCATACACAAGAGCCTTCTCCGGAACAATCCATACTTTATGAAAAGTATTAACAGGAACATCCGTTATTCCGTATTCTTCATAAGTGCGTTCATAAATACGACTCCAAAATTCGCCCCCCAAATCTTCTTCAGGATACATTAAAGAAGCTGTGAGCTGTTTAAGCATATAATCCTGAGCCAATAAATCACGCCCCATCTCTGTCTGCCCAAATCCTTGAGGAATAATTCGATTTTTTTCATACGGAGAAAGGTTAACCCAAAGTTCATCTTCAGGTACCGTGAGCGAAGCTAAAAAATATTTAACTAATTGTGTTGCTTGTGTTTGCAATTCACCTTTATTAAGGTCATTTTCTCCCTGATCAATAATAAAATCAAATCGCAAAGGATTATCTGGATGGATGGTGATACCTTTGATCATGGAAGGCACAAACGCGTCTGTCGCCGAAACCATTGTTCCGAGTATCGGTAAATTTAATATCGTTTGGGAAGAATTAATTTGCGCATAACCCTGAGGAATAATGGTTATTGTTAAGAATACCACAGCGAAAAATGCACATAAAACCTTATAAAACAGGAAAAATCGTTTATTTTTTTCAAAAAAATACATTTTTATTCTATTTCTTGAAGAATGTGACCAATCCGTGGCAGGGTACGGGAACGTGATATCCCGTTTATTGGTATGTTATTTGATATTATGAAACCGTTTTTTTGTTCCGATAATAGAAAGATAACATATTTTAACAAAGTTTCAAGGTAGACTAATCACAAGAAAAATTTCATAACATATTGATAATATTACACTTACACTTAACATCAACTAAAATAATTTTAGTCAATCCATAACTTCATATTTTACAATATGTTATAATTAATATAAATAATAAATATTTAATGTGTATTTATATTATAGTATGGGCAACATATATACGCAACTTTTCATCTATCAACTCCAACCGTGCAAGCCTTTTTCAAAATATCTGCATTTATTTTGCGAATACTATATTTAGCTAACGTCAAGACAAATCCTCAGCCATAACCTAAATGACTCACCTCCCAACCCGTTTTTTCAGCGATAGTGTCCTCAAGTCCAAAGGTTAATTAACTATCAGCGTAAGGCGAAATTGCCTATACGTTCTAAGAAGGCTATAATAGCCTTAAGGAGGAACCTATTGGACATCATGACAAACACAAACCGAA
>JAJDCA010000054.1 GCA_029261055.1 Candidatus Omnitrophota bacterium
AGAAATCATAGGCGTGGTTTTGGATTGTTTGTTCTACGTCGTTACTAAGAATTGTTTCATAAAGGAAAGAAAAACTTAATGTTTTTTATCGACGGGGAAGTTTTTTTACTTGACAAATACCTTCTAATGGGTGACCCACAAATCTTCTTCCGGCACAGTGAGTGACGCAAGAAAGTATTTAATAAGCTTGTTAGATTCTGATTTGAGGGCGTCTCCTTCTAAATCTGTATCTCCTGTATCCACAATAAAATCGAATCTTAATGGGTTATCTGGAAACACCGTCACTCCCTTGATAAGAGCAGGCTCAAAGGCAGGCGTTGTGCTAATCATGGCACCTACTGGCGGAAGTGTTACGCTATTAGCTGCATAAGAAGCGATAGGCTGCGCCATAACCTGGCTAGCCGGAAACGTAATCAACAAGACAAATGACATTAACTTACTAATACTTCTATATATTTTACTTAAATCAGGAAACATACAGTAAGTATGCCATATTTTCATAAATTGGCCCAAAATATCTTTTAAGCCAAATTTTTGTCTCTTTAATTATAAAAATGGTGGGTTACACGGCAGAATGTAACAAAATTTCTAAAATATCAAAGATATCCAAGAAAATCGTCCTTGTCGATAACCTGAAGGCGCATTTTCGGTGCCGATAGGAAAGCTTTATACTCTCCTATACGGTAAAAAATCTTATTTTTTCAACTGACCATTAACAAACTCTAAAAATCGCTCACTATCTTTTAGAATTTTGTCAGCTTCAGATTTGTAAACTAAACGCTCTTCATATTCAGCCATATTTTTCATCCGTAGAATTCTTACTATGCGATTAGCATTTGTATTGATATCTTCTGATTTCTTAATCGTCTTGAAAAGAGTAGCTGCCTGATTATGATTTTCTCCGGAATGACGTTTCCCAAGAAAGTAAACACACATAGCATCACATGCCGCAATACAACAATGAATAGCCATTATGGCTGAGGCATTCCATTCTTTTGACTCATGCGAAGTTTTTGCAGCATGAAAACATTCTTCGGCACGCTGAAGGTAATTTTTATAAAAAGATTTATTTACATCCCGGGTTTTAAACTTTGGTGTCATATTTTAACCTTTCCATTAGGATAAATTTGAATACCACTCTTAATGGCTGAAATCACATTTAAACTTTGCCTCTTCTCAAATTGTGCATTTGTAAGAATATAAGGAGACAGCCTATTACCAAACATATCTAAACAAGCATTAGAAAGCTTTTCTATTGAATCTTCAATAGATTCCTGATCATGGGCATTTTTTACAAGAATAAATAAATCAATATCACTATCCGGCTCTTCTTTATTTTTTGCGATTGAACCAAAAAGGACTACTTTTTGAATAAAAGATTTAGGAAGGTGTTTTAGAATAACTTTCTTTAATTCAACTAATGGATCAGGCATATCTTTTATGTGATCAAAAAATTGAGACAACGTTTTATGCGCATAACTTCTTTGGTTCACTCTCCAAAGGTGAGCCTTCCCAACGGTTGTGTAATGAACAAAATTCATCTGCTCTAATTCCCTCATGGTTCGATTAACACTCATATGGGAAATATTGAGAATGGAAGCAATTTCCCTTTCACTCATAGAGGCTTCGTGATTCAAAAGAAATTTAACGATTTTTAACTTAGTCTCAGAATTTAATAAATTTAAAAATGATTTCTGAAATTGCATGGCGACCCTCCTTATGTAACATATCTGTTACAAGTGTAACATAAATCTTCCATATGTCAAACTTATACATACCACAAAATAAGCATCATTTTCAAAAACTAACATTCTGTTATTATTATGATTTTTCACAGCCTACCCAAATTTTCCGACTGTCCAAAAGTGTCCAAAAAGTGTCCAAGTTTGGACACAATTGGTTAAAATTGGTTAAAGTTGATTAAAACAAAAAAGGAGTGTTTGTCGTCGAGAAATGATGTATTTTGTGGAATTTCAAAAGGTTGGAAAAATGGGCATTTTTAGCACCCCATACAAGTGCGCTAGCCAACTGCGCTACGCCCCGATAAAATTTTTTATTTTCTTTCGTGAATAAGGCCTATTTTTTATCATCATTAGCCCTTTCCGTCAAGCCATAGTTACAGAGTTGTTACAAGTTTGTAAGGGTTTTGTAATGGGTCAGACTGTTCCTGCTGCCACTTGCGGAAATAGGTTTTGCGGTATTTATCTATGAAGGTTAAGTCTTGCCCTTCATTATTGTCTTGTGCAGAATCAAAAGGAGATTCATCATCGGCAATACCGAGTAGTGGATTTAAGTTGGTTATGGGAATAATCTGAAAAATCACAGGCGTGAAACCGGTGATAGGCATGTTTTCGAGGGCTTGGATGTTCATACGTTCACATGAGCCGTCATGATCTTCATCAATACATACTGCCGAAAGCATAGGGAAGTTCAAATCAATCTCTCCGCCTTGCACATCCAGCGGAAGCGTGTTGGCGTTAAGGTCGATTCCACCTTTGTTAATCAACATAGATTTATCTGCTGACTCACGTATTTTAACAGTTTCATGCACGCCTAAACTTTGAAGGTTAACTGTGTTTACAATTACCTTTGTTTGGATATTCGATAATAAATCCATCAATTCCATCAATGAATTTAAGGAATCTCTCCAAATATCCAGAAAATCTTGAGTAAAGATACCTCCGTTAAAAATACTCGTAGCTGTCGTCCAAATGGGGCCCATCTTATTAGGTAAATTAAATATTGTATCTTCGCCCACTGAGCCGTCAGAATTGTTTAATGTATTAGATAAAGACTTCAATTCAGGAATGTTTTGCAAATTTTTCGTAGTATCAAAAATTATTTTTGCACTTTTGCTCAACTCAAAAACCATTGACTTTATATCCTCCTGCTCAGGCATTATTTTTATTTCCCCCTGCTTTAAAAATTGCTTCTGAAAAGGATCTTCGAGTATCTGAACTAACTCAACGACCTTCTCCGTATGCGGCTGCAAAGACTTAAGCCATAAGTTTTTTGCTGAAATAAATTTTGTAAGTTCCTCATCTTTTAACTCACGTTCTGAATCATCTTTAACCCAAATATCAAACGTAGTGGGTATACGCGAGTCGTCATTCCACGCCATACTGACCCCAGGCTCAATCTGATGGAATTCAGAACCTAACTCGATAGCTTCTTTCTCTATTTTATTCTGAATTATGACAAATCCCTTACCACCCGAAGGCAACTTTTTCATCAAATTCTTCTGAAAGTCCGGTTCCATATGCCTTAAGAAATTTCCTTCAGCTCGAGAGTAAATAACATCATAATCCTCTTCCGGATACGCGTGCATACCATTCCTTTTATAAGTAATTCTGACTTCTCTTGATTTATTTTCATATTCAAACTTTGCAATAAAAGTATCCTCTAAATCAGATTTCTCCTTATTTACCTGCCCAGATACAATAGCCTCCTTTTTTTCTGCTGAAATGATCTTCTCAAATTTAATATTTTCTTTTTTCTCAACAATGATGCCAACTAGCTCATCTTCAACCATTTTCTGAAAATCATCAAAAAATCCTGATTCGATATCAAACCCAACCAATTGGTCAAAATCAGATAAGATCAAAGGACTGAGAATATCAATAGGCATAGGAGACATAGGGTTCGCGCCTCCTCCCGGGCCATAATAATAAACCGTTGTGTTTTCCTGATTATGCCTTTGCCCTTGCACAAGTTTACTGACTGCAGACAACCAGTTAACATAACCGTCATCCGTTAACATCTCATTAGCCTTTGGAAGCATTTCTCTCTTGTTAATTTTGGAAAGAATTGTGGTTATCCTGGCATCAATGTCCTCTTCGTTAAACATAGCCTTATCATTTCTCAAAGCATCCATCACGTTATTCCTTAATAATGCCGATGGATATTCCACAATTATCTTAAAATCCTTATCATCATTTTTAAACCATAACTTATCGTGCCGTTTGATAACAAAATTAATTTCTTTCACACCTTTCTTTGGAATTTGAAAATTAAGTTCATAACCATCATTATTAGCATTACGCGTAAAAGGAACCTCCATGGCCCCAGATCCGTCATTGATTATTTTAAATTCTTTAAAATCTCTCAGCATTTCTTCTGGTAGGCGTTGCCAATCATTGACTCCTAAATGAAGAACCGGCGGTATTAGGTCATCTGTTGTAATACTCAACGATATCTCCTGACCAGCTATGCCTTTTTTAGGATATAATAATTGAAAATCTTTTGATATTTCTTTGCGTTCTAAAACTAAAGAATCATATATCGCCTTACTAAATTTTTCTTCTAAATGACGGTTCGATACACTTTTCGTTTCATCTAACTCCAACTGATAAGACTCTCCAGGCAAAACAGGTTCGGATAAAGCATTAAAAATATTACCGTGTTGATCTTTTACAATAAGTCCTCCCGATAAAAAATCATTTAACATATTAAATACTTCATAATTTTCCAAATCCATCAATGGATCAATATCTTGCGCATCGTTCATAGGTATTTGACCAAAATTAAACAAAAGATTAAAAACATCCGACACATGCGCACTTGCGGCCGCTAATTTTAATGTTGCACCAGGCTTCCTGTTTAATTGATATTTTTTAATAATACCTTTTGTCAATGTAACGTTAAATGTACTCAGAGCATTTACGTTACTAATTTCGACTTGAGGTATTTTATCTAAAGCTTCAAAATGACTGAACTCGCCTCCATGTATTAAATAAAATTTTAATTGATCATCACCATCCTCAGGTGCATTTCTTAATTCATAAAAACCTAAGCTCTCTAAAAAAGTATTTGTATTATCTTTGTCAACGTTTAATAAATATTGCCGTAATTTCTCAGTTGGGTGATAAGCCTTACCCTGAAAATAAATTTTTCCGTACCAATTAGGTTTTAAATAAATCTGGATCTCTTCAGGGCTTTTAAATCCTTTCACTAATTCGTTCCATGCCTTAAGAAGATCCGGCTTGTTTTCAATAATTGTTTGGGCTTCTAGAATATCATCTTCTATAATGTTCCCGTTTTTTCAGCGATAGTGTCCTCAAGTCCAAAGGTTAATTAACTATCAGCGTAAGGCGAAATTGCCTATACGTTCTAAGAAGGCTATAATAGCCTTAAGGAGGAACCTATTGGACATCATGACAAACACAAACCG
>JAJDCA010000055.1 GCA_029261055.1 Candidatus Omnitrophota bacterium
TCGTTTTGTAAGTTGTACTTACCATTAATTTTTTTACTCATAGCACCCCTTCAGGGTGCGGTTTGTTGAACTTTAGAACCTGGGGTTGAAACCCCAGGCTTTACAATCATACCCCGCCAGGGTATAAATCTGTTATTTTGATATAAATCATTAATAGTAAAGGACTTAAAAAGCAAATTCCTTTACTATTTAATTAGCGCCTATCGCCGGACTTTTTTTTATTTACATCTTAAGCTAATCTGCCGCCTGCATGTCAATGTCATTCCCGAAAAAGGATGCAGAGTATTGGAAAGAGTAAAGTTAAGATTTTAAATTAACTACAAAACAAAATGTAGTGTAGGTATGTCCTCATACCGTGACAATTGCAGGGATCCATACATTGCATATAAACTCCAAACTTTTATTAGCTTCCCTTCACACGCATACGGCGCGGTGACGCGCCTACACTACAAATACAAATTCATATACTATTTAAATATATTTTAATCATTACTTTGACTACCCTGCATAACCTTGAAAATATTACATAATTTACATCTTCATTCAACTATATGTTTCAGGTTCTAAAAAAATTTAACTTCCACACTCTATAAAAGCTATGTTACTCCTTTCAAATTCAACTTCCAAACATTCATGATATACTGCTTCAAGAAGACCAGAACCAATGTTTTTATACACTTCTATTGCTGCTCCAATTATCTCATACGGTTTCTGATCTCTTTGCATTTAACAACTATTTAAAGCACTACAAAAAATAATCTGTGTAATCCGTGTAATCTGTGGTTCCTAATCTTTATTCCTTAACAAACTTACTCATAAGCTTCTTGTGTTCATCAGATGAAAACAGTTTACTGAACTCCATGATTTCATCTTCCATAGAACCTTTATCAATCAATGCCTTAGCTCTTTCAACGCAATCTTCAGGCTTCAAAGATATGTCATTAGCCAGTGCCATTACCTCGTTCAGCAATTCTTGATGAGGAACAACCTTGTTCACTAAACCAATGGATAAAGCTTCACTCGCAGAAACATTTCTTCCCGTTAATATCATCTCCTTTGCCATTAAATTACCGACTCTGGCCGGTAATCTTTGAGTTCCACCAGCTCCAGGGATAATACCAAGCTTAATTTCAGGTTGACCAAAGACTGCAGTATCAGCAGCAACAACCAAATCACAGGCAAGAATAAGTTCACACCCTCCGCCCAACGCATAACCATTTACTGCAGCTATAACAGGTTTGGGGAAATTTTCAACACTATTCATTGCACGATGAAATAATCTGGAAAATTTCTCTGCGTCATCTTCCGTAAAATCATACATCTCTTTGATGTTAGCACCGGCAAGAAAGTGTTTACCTTCACTCGTAATAATAACAACTTTGACTGTGTCTATGGATTTCAATGTTTCAAACGCTTTAATCAAATCGTTAAGTACTGCAATTGAAAATACACTTATTTTAGGCTGGTTAAAAGTAAAACGTGCAATTAAATCTATGTCAAGATTGAAACCGTTATAATCAATTTTTTTACTCATGATTTCACCGGGAATAGTAAAACTTTAATAATAACTAACAATTAATAGTAATTATACCACATCACCTTGAACTGGTAGTGTTATTGATTGTAAATAGTAGGAAACACAAAATTTAAGCAACTAATCAGCGAATTTAATAATACTGCGTGAAAAACATTCTACAATACGCAGAAGTTATTATTGTATGGGTTGGAGTAATGGAGCATAGGAGTAATGGAGTACAACTGTTTTATGGAATTTAGATTAATATTTTGGGATAACATTTAAAGCTGTAATATTTGTAGCTATATTCATTGTCTTTTTATTTTATTAAAATAAAAATTAACTTTATATGGCTCATAACTCCATTACTCCAACACTCCTTGCTCACAAATTTAAACTTTTTAATATCTTAAACGATTATTCGTACAAAAAGTATAAACACTCTGAATAGTCACAAATTTAGAGCTTATTTCTATGGAGTTTTACAAGCCTGATACCAATATAAAAACACCAGTTATTAAGAAAAATGGCCATACAGTTAGAACAACGCAAGTAGTAAGGTTAGTAACATGACCCCGGGCTAATATATCAAGCCCTTTCAGGGCATTATAAACTACTCGTTCCCAAGCTCCAGCTTGGGAATGCGCTTGTTCACGAAGCTCCAGCTTCGTGAACAAGAAAAATTTCAAGCTAAATGTTACAAATAATTAGAAGCCGGAGCTTCTAGTGCAATCGCGTTTCCAAGCTGGAGCTTGGGAACGAGAGTCTAAAATTAATTGTAATAAGAATATTATGCTTCAGCATACGAGGCAGAGCCTTGGAATGAGTTGATAAACTTCTCTTTTTTAAAAGATTTGTAATTATTCAGCGTAATTATGCTGTAAATGACTCGTTCCCAAGCTCCAGCTTGGGAATGTACTTGTAAACGAAGCTCCAGCTTCGTTTACAAGAAAAGTTTTAAACTAAATATGACAAATATTAGAAGCTAGAGCTTCTAGTGCAATTGCGTTCCCAAGCTGGAG
>JAJDCA010000056.1 GCA_029261055.1 Candidatus Omnitrophota bacterium
TTTGGATCAGCAACAGAGCTTTTAATTCACCTTCCACAATAATGATTTCACTACTTTTATTGAGCATATCTTTTGTAAGCATGTTTTTTGGCCAAAGAGATGATGTAGATCCTGTGAATTGTAGACCTTTATGCTCTTTTAAGGTGAATTTACCTTTAGATGTTTCTATGGGTATTACATGACTATCGGCTAAAATATTATCAAAGAAATATAAATGTCTATTTTTCTTGACTTTCCTACATAATCTCCATATGCTTAACCGACTATAACTTTAAGAAAAGGAGTTAATGTTGAATTCTAGCAAGGAAAAAAGACAATCAGAAATTCTTAAACTCTTCAAAAATGTTGAGAAGTCGAGTTTGTCTCTTAGGGAATATTTTGAAAACAACCATACACCCGTATGTCTTAAGCAGTATAGTCGATTAAAGAAGCGCTATAACAAACAAGGCATGGCTGGCCTTGAGGATCAACGTTATACCGGTAACGCCAGGAAAATAAATGCTGAAGAGGAAAAATTAGTGTGTGGAACACTAGCTTATAATCGCAAGCTAACCACTTCTTCGTTGAAAGATGAATTACAAAATCAATGGGGAATTACGGTTGGTCAACGTCGCCTAGATCAACTTCGACAACAAACTAATTTGACTCGCATTAAGTCAAAAACAATAAAACAAGAAACACTTCAGTTTGCAGGTATTGAAATCTTCTCAGCTTTAGCACTGCATGTAGGTATCCTTGACCATTGGAATACAACAATTCAAGATCGTTTACAAGAAGTCATAAAAAATCAATCCCCTAAAACCAAAAGAGACGGGGATAATATTGGTTCACGGCATCGTGATGGGACTTTTTCTCCAGACTACAATCGTCTTGCCAGTGTTCGTCAGACGAAGTTTGCTTCTATTACAGATAAAGTAAAAACAAAAGATTTCTCTCGATTGTCCATCACTCAACTAAGAGCTGACAATTTTAACCGGAAAAACATAGCAGTATTACTTTTACCATTGGTAACGAATAACGGTGCGACGCGTAATGTAAATAGCCCGCTAGGCAATGCATTGCAATACGCTTGTGGATATAATTATAAGAATTCCACCATTGACAAATACCTCAGAGAACTTAAGTATCTCCAAGTTTCGCCAGACTTGATTAATTGCAATGCACGGTTTTGGAGTCGATTCTGGAAACAATATGATTCAGGAGATCACAAAGTGGCCTGTTATTACATTGACGGTAATGTAAAACCCTTATGGTCATCCAAACGTTGTCGGAAAGGCAAAGTTACTATGTTGGGTCGAGTTATGGGATGCCTTGAGCAAGTTGTTATTCATGATGGTTATGGCCGACCGCTTTATCTACGAACATTTTCCGGCAATGCAGACTTACGAGAAAATGCCTTGCGTACGATGGATGAGCTGGATGCCCTTTTAGATGAAGAGCAGAAGTCTCATGCTAAAGAATCACATTGTAGCCGTGCATTGATCATAGATGGTGCAGGCAATGCTGTTCAAACACTAAGAGCATTTTCAGGGTCTGACTATTATTATATTACCATTCTTGATACTAACCAGATAATCGATCGTAAATTCAAGCATCTTAAATCGCCAGAGCGTTATCAATATGGAGAAGCATTCCTTGTAGATTGTCGTATAGAATTAATTGATTCAAAAGAATCTGGATATATCTATGAAAGCCGAGCAGTGCATGTTAAGTGGGATAATGATAAAGAATGCTGTTTAATAACGAATATCCCTACGACTATCTTTAATGCATCAGAAGTTGTAAAAGCCTATTTTGACCGTTGGCCCTACTGCGAAAGACAATATGCTATGATGAAAGCGTCGACATGTTTTAATCAAGTTGTAGGTTATGGGAAAAAACTTCTACCAGACGAAAAGATGTTAGAGAAAATCGAAAAACTTCAAAGCGATTTACAGAAACTGCAAGAAGAATTAAAAATTCCACTTTTACAGATTCCTGATGAGGAGAATAAACTCCTAGATTTATTTAAGAAAGAACGTCAACTCAAAGAAAAAAGTAAAATTAATAAAAACGGCAAACGCAATCAATCGGCAGGAAATCAGAAAAATCTTGAATCTTGCCAAAATGATATTCGACGGATTCAACGTAAAATAAAGAAGATAGAAGAGCCATATAAAAAGCAATTTAAGACGTTACGGGAAAAGGGCAAAGAATTCGCACGTATCCAAGGTAAACGAAAAGTCTATCATGTTGATGTAGAACTGGACCAGTTAATGACAAGTTTTCGGCTAACATTGGCAAATCTTCTGGTTTTTCTGGCAAAGGAGATTTTAGATAATACGCCCATAGAGATGAATACGTTAATACAATCGGTTATGTTTTTGTTTGGAAAAATAGAACATCTCCCCGATCGCCGAAAAATATACATCAATAAAAATGAAAAAGACCCTAAGTTTATGAATAAGTTGGAAATGGGTTTATCGAAACTGAACGCCCTTAGAATTTGTCATCCCAGTGGTGTATATTACGAATTTGTTCTTAACTAATAGACATTTATATTTCTTCTATTTATTATTTAGCCGATAGTCATGTATTACAAATTTCTCATTCTGGTACCCTATTGAATATCCCTTAATAATTTCTAAACTTAACCCGTATTTGTCCTGGAAAGTTTTCAGGTATGATTCATTATTAACAAGTTGATTGTGAATCTTTTTGACTTGATTAGAAGTGAGCTGTTTTCCGGCCTTTTTCTGAACCTTGTTAACGGGCTTATTAGTTCTGTTCTGCTGCAGGTTAAGCCCGAAATCATTCTCTATTTTATTGATAGACTCCTTTAAATTCAGGTTGAATCTTTGTTGAACAAATTGAATGGCATTGCCTTTTCTACCACATCCGAAACAATTGAAC
>JAJDCA010000057.1 GCA_029261055.1 Candidatus Omnitrophota bacterium
TACATATCTTTGATTGTAATAATTTCAAAATGTTTTAAAATAGGAAAAGAATTCATATTAAATTTATACCCCGCTAATTTTGCAATATGTAAATTTACCCCGCCCGTTTACTAACAATATATTTGTAAGTATATCTAATCTGGTATAATATTAATTTTGATAAAAGTAATATTTAAAGAGTACTATGAAGAAGTCATATTATAATTCACCAAGCGATTTTGATAAATTTCACAAAATTTTAAAGCAAACAAACTGCCCACACTGTAACATGATTGGTGCGCTTGTTTTAAATGGGGCAGTAAAGGGCTATAATGAAAAAGGAGATGACTCGGAAACCATTAAGGGCAGAAGGGTATTCTGTAACAATAGAAAAAAAACAATAATGGTTGTGGCCGAACATTTAGTGTTTTAGAAGCAAACATAATCAAAAAGTGTTCTATAAGAGCAAAGAGTTTATGGAGCTTCCTAATGAACGTTATGAAGCGAAAGAGCAAAATAGAAGCATTTAAAGAGATAGAATATCCACTCTCAAACTCATCGGCATACCGTCTCTGGGCTAAATTTTTGATCGGCCAGAGCAAAATCCGTAATCTACTGACACAATATTGTCCGGCTCCAGACATTAAAGAGAGTTCAGAGCCAGCATTTCAAACAATAGTGCATCTTGAAAAAGCCTTTAGTTCTTCAACATGCCCAATAGAAGCCTTCCAATACCAATTTCAGACATCATTTATATAAGTAAACGAGAAATTGTTCATTTATATAAAAAAACTACCAACGACTAAGAAAAAGCCAATCAAAGTTTAGTCAAAAACCAATAAAAACAAGCTAGTCATTTCCAAATTCTGATCAAATCTATATCAAGATGTAAATCCCCATATAATGATCAACAGTTAACCATTGTGTTAAATTGAAAAAAGATATATTACAATTCCGACTAAATAAGAATTAATATTTTGTAAATATTTTGCTTGCAGCCGTAGCTGCTATTTAGGAGGTAATTGTATGAAACAACCATCAGCTTATTTAAAAATGCGAGTACTTGGAGCCGTTGAAACCGCAGAGGGGAAAACCCATGGCGAAAGGATAAAAAGAGTTTCCGGTTTAATCTTCACAGATGAGGAAGCCAACTCAAGAAGTTTCAGTTGGCGTACAATTCAAACATGGCATTATCGTTATAAAAATCAAGGTATTACAGCAATAACCACCAATATCCGGAGTGATAAGGGTAAACCTAGAAAGATCATGCCAGAGGAAGTACTCGAAGCCATAAATAGTGTTTTACCTTATTTCAGGGATAACGGTAAAAACAAGATGAATATTTATCGACTTTGTATAGAAAAAGGAATTTTAAATAAAAAGCAAATAGGGCGTACTACATTTTATAGATTTGTAAAAAAGTATGATTTATTAAAATCAGCCGATGGTGATAATAAAAAACGACTTGCATTCAGTATGCAGTATGTTAACCAGCTGTGGCAGGCAGATACAATGTTTGGTCCTTATGTGAAAACCAATAATAAACCTAAACAAACCAAGCTTATAGGGTTTATTGATGATGCAAGTCGTCTACTTTGTCATGGCGAGTTTTTTTTTGAAGAAAATATAAACTCTCTTGTTAAGTCTCTAAAAGCAGCTTTTTATAAACGTGGAGTGCCGGAACAACTCTACGTTGACAATGGCTCTATATATTGCTCTAAGGAGATCACCCTTGTATGCGCTCGCACCGGATGCATTCTTAGCCATACGGCAGTAAAGGACGCATCAGCTAAAGGAAAAATAGAACGTTTCTTTCGTCGTGTAAGAGACCAGTTTCTTGCAAAAAATCTTGATCTTTCATCACTTGACAAACTGAACCAACAATTCTCCAACTGGGCCGAAGATGAGTACAACAGCTCAAACCATTCATCAATAGGCATGAAGCCTATTGATCGTTTTGGTCTTGATTTGAAAAGGATTCGTTTCCTACCTCCATCAGAGGCTAATGATGAACTTTTTTATGCTGAAGTTAAACGAAAGGTAAAAAAAGACAATACTTTTAGTTTTAAAGGCAAACGTTACGAGACACCGGTTGATCTTAGAGGCAAAGAGATTATAATTCGTTATGAGCGAGGAATGTATAACCCGGTAGTTGTTTACTATGACGGTGATCGTATGGGGAACGCCACGCTTCTTGATGCAATTGCCAATGGTCTTTTAAGGAGAAAGGGGGGAAGGCAAATGATACGCGCTTTTTACGGTATTAAGGAACCCCCTTTTTCTAATCATCGTAATGTTCAGCTGTTAGCTCATCAGCAGGAGATATTTGATATTCTTAAAGTGCATTCTCTGCAAGGAGGATTATGTCTTGTCCTCGGAGTCCCAGGCACAGGAAAAACTATTATTAAAGAGTTTATAAAACAAGTTTGTGATAAACGGCAAATTGTAGTTACCATTGCTAGGTCTCTGCATAGTTATACCAATACTATTAAAATACTGACACAAGCTTTTAATATTGATTTTGAGGGTTCTCCATTTAAGTGTGAAAAACGACTCATTGAGGAAGCTATTAATCTAAATAGTCAAGGCAAAACAATTGTTACCATTATTGATGATGCGCATCTTATGGATATGACGACTCTGCGGAAATTGAGACTCTTGTTTGAAGACTTTCCTAAAAATCATAATGTCATACTTATCGGGCAACCACTACTCTTAAGTAACTTGTCCCTTGCTGTTAACCAGGATATTAAAAACAGGGTTACATATTCTGTAATTGCTAAAAAA
>JAJDCA010000058.1 GCA_029261055.1 Candidatus Omnitrophota bacterium
GTATTAAAAATTTATGTGAAGAAAATTTATTATTTAACATTATTTTTTTTCGTGCCATTCGTGTGTTTCGTGGTTAAAAATGTCAATAAGTAATGAGTATTTGAAATATGTGATGGACCAACTTGACAGTATGGGGCCAATTACTTCTAAAAATATGTTTGGTGGAGCAGGTATTTATCACGATAATATATTTTTTGCCTTGATAGCCAACGATACTTTATATTTCAAAGTAGATGATTCAAACAGACCTGATTATGAAGCTGCAGCCATGGTACCATTTAAACCACGCGTTAATAAACCGTACACAATGCAATACTATCAAGTCCCTATTGATGTTCTTGAAGATGAAGAGAGATTAAAAGAGTGGGCAAACAAAGCGTTAGAGGTTGCTATACTTAAATTGAATACGGATAAAAAGACTTAAAGTTATGATACTCTTTCCCAAGCAAGAGCTTGGGAACAAGCAGATAAGTTCTTCTCATTTTATGGAGTACATCAATCGTGTTACTGCTTTTTTTTAGAATGATCTAACCGCATTAATACGTCTTTAATAACACATCAACACGGTTGGTGTACTCCAAAACAAATGCCTCTCATTAACAGATTTAACAGGCCGCCACTCGTTACCAAGCTCCAGCGTGGTAATGAACTTGATCACGAAACTCTGCTTCATATTGGCTGGTTGAAATTCAGATCTGCAATCGGATAAAAGAACTTTTAACGCAGTGTGCGTAGAGAAACAGAGTTCCGTAAAGAAATGTTTTTATTTAAACAGTTATCCAATGCAGGTATACGAGAAATATAAATTTCATCCTGATATTGAAAAAAATATTGGCATTATCCCTGATACTATTGACGCTAAAAGAGAATACTATGAGCACCTTGAGGAAAAACATAAATGAAAATAATGATTGATTTGAATATGGTGGGCTTTTACATTACTTAATTATCGTTATGACTTAATTCAATTGTTATTGTTAAAAATTTAACGCAGAGACGCAGAGAACGCAAAGGCGCGCAGAGAAAGACAAAATGATTTCTTAATTTTATATTTTATAAATAAGCCAGCAAACCAGAAAGAAAAAAGCTAACATCTTTAGTTTTTTAAGCTTTTCTCATGGCGTTATGGCCTTATGGCCTTATTATAATTTGCTTTTATGCTTTTCTCTGCGTGCCTTTGCGCTCTTTGCGTGCTCTGCGTTAAGTATTATTTTAATACAAATTTAATTATCATAATAATTTTATAGATTTGCCATAGACTTATTATTTTATCGTGTTTTACAATACAACAAACATCTTTCATTTTTACTTAAACCATTGCATTAAAGGAATAAAAATGCAAATTCTTATACTATCTAGTTATTAAAACAAAAAAGACGTAGAAGTCTAACTGCATTTGATAATATCTAAATTTTACATCTCTAATCAAAACGATTTTCACATGAGAATAAAAACGAAAATTATAGTAGTTACTATTGTTCTTTTTAGTATGCCGTCAATTACGTATAGTTATAATGATTTTTCGGTAAAAAAATTAAAAAAACACCACATATGTACGTTCTGTGATCTTACCGGGGCAGATCTTTCAAACGCTAATCTTACCGGTGCCGATCTTACCGGAGCAGATCTTGCAGGAGCCAATCTTACCGGTGTCGATCTCTCAAAAGCCGATCTTACAAACGCCAAGCTTATTGATGCTGATCTTTCAAACGCCAATCTTTCCGGTGCCAAACTTAGCGGTGTTGATCTTTCAAAAACCAATTTTTCCGGTGCCAATCTTACCGGTACCGATCTTGCTAGCCATAAGCTTGCTAATGTTGATTTTTCCAACGCCAATCTTACTGGTGTCAATTTGACATTTTCCGATCTTTCCGGTGCTAAACTTACCGATGTTGATCTTTCAAACTCCAATCTTACTGGTGCCAATCTTTCCAATGCTACTCTTACCAGTGCTAATCTTACCTGTGTTAATCTTTATTACGTCAATCTTACTGGTGTAGATCTCTCAAACGCTAACCTTTCAAATGCTACTCTTATCGGTGCCAATTTTACCTCTGCCAATCTTTCCGGTACCAAACTTACCAGCATTAAGGTTTCCAACCCCTATCTTACTCGCCATAAAATTTCCGGTGTTGATTTTTCTAAAGCTAATCTTAGTGGCACTGATTTTGCCTTTACCAATCTTGTGTTTGCCAATCTTACCAATGTTGATCTTTCAAACGCCGATCTTGCCTTTGCCAATCTTTCCAATGTTGATCTTTCAAACGCCAATCTTACCAGTGCTAATCTTGCTAATGTTAATATAACCAGTGCTAACCTTACCGGTGCCAAACTTAGCAGTGCTAATCTTTCAAACTCCAATTTTACTGGTGCAAATCTTTCAAAAGTTGATCTTTTAAAAGCTAATCTTACTGGTGTCAATTTTACCAGTGCCAATCTTACCGGTGTCAATCTTTCAAACTCCGATCTTGCCGGTGAGAATCTTTCAAAAGTCAATCTTTCAAAAGCTAATCTTACCAGTGTTAATTTTACCAGCGCCAATCTTACCGGTGCCAATCTTTCACAAGCCGATCTTACCGGTTCAAAGCTTTTACATGCAACGCTTCATGGAGCTAATCTTTTCAACGCCAATCTTTACAGCGCCATTTTGTTTGACGCCAATCTTACAAATGCCAATCTTACCAGTGCCAATATTTCAAAAACCGACCTTGAAGATGTCAATCTTTCCGGTACAATTTGGATAAACGGAATACCTTGCAAAGAAGGTTCAAAAGGCGGATGTGATCAATAAAAATCAGGTGTTTAGGCTGAAGACTGAAGGCTGAAGTAAATCAACTATTTAGGTGTTTAGGCTGAAGACTGAAGACTGAAGACTGAAGTAAATCAACTACTTCAAGTTTAAACTAATTTTAGAATCATTAGATATAAAATTAAAATGTTTATGTGCAGATAGAACACTGATAACACGAATGATGCGGATTTTCACGGATTAAGATTAAGAAAATAAACTCTTTTGCCCTACAATGCTATAGAAGAAATCACAGAGTATCTGTGGAGATAAACACATTCAATTGACTAATTATTTAAAACCAACGCAAATAAAAAGCTATGTAAAAATATCCGTGTTTTATCCGTGTTTATCCGTGAGCAATTTTGGTTATGTCTTTGCCACTCTATGTAGTTGCTCAATTCATTGAGTATATATACACAATTCCTACTTTTGCAAATAAGATAAATATCACCGCAAAGACGCAAAGGCCGCAAAGAAAAGATAAAGTAATGAAACAGGAAAATTAATAATCAAATAAAATATTGGTGTAGCAATTAAAGTACATTCTTGATGCGATTTATGAAACACAGCTTCTAACATATTTGAAGCTAACTGATCAAAAATATGGAATTTAACAAATACTCAATAATCTTTAAACCTTTGCGCCTTTGCGGTGATATTTAAATCTTTCGAAAAAAAGAAGTTTTTACAGAGTAATACTATAGTGCGGTGAAGCCGCAAATAAGATAAATATCACCGCAAAGGCGCAAAGGGCGCAAAGAAAAGATAAAGTAATGAAAATGAGACTTACATGTTTTTGCTCTATAGTCCCCTCTAGAAAGAGGGGTGGATGCGGTAGCAGACGGGGTGTGTAATACACGCTGAATAATTACCACATACTTACAATAGCCATCACTCTTTTCTTGATAAAAGAAAAAATAAAGCACACAAAAACGAAGAACCCGACTAATGATAAATTGAATTTATCCATAAAAACAACTTCCGTTATAACTATCATTATTATTTGTTTGAAAACTCTATACACTTTTGTTAGATTCATTGTGTTGTATTTTTATATTCAGAATTTATATCCAGATTCAATTTGATTCGTTAAGAGATACAACACAAAAGCAAATAATAAAAAGCTAACTATTTAGGAAAATTCATTATAAAAAGTGAAAGGCTAAAGTTTTTTTGACTGGACCAACATGATAGACCAGATATAACATCCAGTAAATAAAAACAACTATCATATCCTGAATGAAACGGCAACACTGAATATGGGCATATAAGTTAAAAAATAACAGGATAAACAAGATTAATAATTATCTCGTTTATCCTGTTATCCTGTCAGACACTTTTTGTTTTAATACGTTGAATTATTACAATATACCCTGAATAAATACAGAAAAAGTACAGTTTCTCACTATCTTGTCACATATCATGATAGAGAGAAAGATATTGCTTGATTTACAAAAAAACCAATATTTTAGTATAATTGCTAAATTTTTCCGGAGATCTAGAGAAACTTCTAATTTCCTTGTTATATTTAATAAGGACAAGACTAAAATTTTAACTGAAAAAAATGAAAGATAACACTCATAGCGCAACCGGACCAGCGTTAGGATACTACTATCAAGCTATCTTTGCTTTGGTATGCCTTTTTGATTCAAAGGATGACAATGCATTTGTTAGCATTGAAACTTTTGATGATGTTTATCATGAAGATGGCACTCAAAAGACATTGCATCAATTAAAGCATTCAATTCAATTGGACACTAAAATATCTATTAAGAGCGAACAACTCTGGTCTACATTAAAAGTCTGGTGTGATTTTATTATCGTAAATGACTCTAAAGATGGACTCTTTACGTTATCGACAGTTGCAACTATTGATTTAGATAGTCCGCTGAACATTTTCAAGGATGCTGATTCTGAAAGAGACTCTTTAGAAACATTGTTATTACAAGAAGCACAGAGTGTTATAGGAAAACGTAAAGAAGTTGAGCGTACCAACTCGTCAAATATAGTAAATGGGACAAAAGAGAAGAAACTACCATTTGAAAATAAATATAAAGGATGTGAAGCATTTATTTCTCTTGATAGTGAAAAAAGAAGATATCTCTTAAAGAATACTCGGATAAATACATCGTCATTTACGTTATCTGAAGCAAAGGATGAAGTAATAAAGCGAATTAAGGTATTTACACTATCGAAAAATTATGCAGTACTATCAGAAAGCATTATTGCATGGTGGGATAGAGAAGCGGTGAGATCGTTAACTAGAGAAAGAAACGAGTGTATTTTTTATAGTGAATTGCAAGAATTCATATCAAGAAAAAATGCAGAACTTTATAATGATGGGTTTACTGATGATATAGATGATATGGAATTACCTCCAGTCAAAATATGTCACCCAATACATTTAAAGCAACTTAAAATTATTAATGCTACAGATACTCAAGAAAAAAGATCGTTAATTACAGAAATGAAAGCTAGGATTCAAAGAGAAATCTGGATGAGAAATAATTTACCTGCTGCATCAAAACTTCGGAAATATGATGAATTAATTGTAGAAGAATGGTCTTTCGTATTTAATGAAGTCAAAGATGTTTCTAGTGGCATGACTGAAGAGCAAAAGAAAGAAGAAGGTCGAAAAATATTAGATTGGAGTCACAAAGAAGCACATCAGCAGATAAAGAATATATCACAACATTATACTAATCCAAATTTGATAAGGGGTAGTTATCATATATTATCAAAGGATATGAGGGTAGGCTGGCATTGCGATTATGATTCTTTGATAAAAATGGGGAAAGAAGATGAATAAGGTAAGTATTGATATTTTTGCTGAAACAAATCCCGCTTTTTGCGCATTAGTTTTATTTAAATACTGTGAAGGTTATTATAAAGAAACAAATGAGGGGATTCCTTTTCCATTGTTATTGTTGTCATTGCCGATAATATTATCAGATGATTTGTCAAAAACTTTTGAGGGAACAAATGTAAGGACTGGTTTTTTTTTATGGATAGAAAGAAATCCAGAAATACTATTGGATTTAACTAGCAGGATTGAGGATTCTTTTGAATTTATCAAGCCTGCAATCGAGTTTGGTTTATACAAGAATATCTTTCAAGTGGATAACTATGGATTTTTGAATCCTGTAAAAAAAAATATTAGAATGAGTAAAAAGTCACAATTAGATTATTTGTATAAAAATGCTGAAAGGATGGGGTCTTGGATCGGTCAAGTTAATTCTACTAAAACAATTTATAATCATTTAGGTATACAGATATGAACAGATGGAATATAAGTCATGTTATCTATTATAGTCAACATGGGCAAAAAAGAGTTTTAGAATTTGAACCAGGAAATGTCACGATAATAACAGGAGCTTCTAGTACTGGGAAGACATATATTATTAATACAATAGACTATTGCTTATGTTCTTCAGATATCAATCTCTCTAATTTTGTAAAGAAAAGAGTAACGCATGTTGCAGTTAAATGGGTTAAAAAAAATACTGAGATATTAGTTGCTAGAGAAATATCTCAAAATTCATCTTCATCTGGTAAGATGTTCATCGAAATTGGAAATAAAATTATTATACCTGATCTAGCAATTTATTTAAAAGGCAGCGTAAATGAGAGGCAAGCTAGAAATATGATAGCTCAACGATTCGGGCTTATTGATTTTAAAAGCTATGAGGAAGACATAGAAACTAACATCAGTAACGTTTCTATAAGACAGTTAACACCATATATTTTTCTCGATAAAGAAGGGGAGTGTCCCACTTATCCCACATGACTTTGCAATGATTCCGCGGGCGGATCATAAACATTCCAGCCTAGATATTTAATAGCCTGATAGATACGCAAAAAATTTTCTCGCCCGTCTTCTGACCGAAATCCATCATGATTAATTTCCAATCGCCGTAGTACACGCATCGTGGTCTCCGCAAGTGAATTGCGTTTCACGTCTTTATTACGCAGAAATGCCGTCATCCATTCAAAATTATCACTCAAGAAATTTATGACTTTTTCAAATCTCTCTGGATTTTTACTATCTATTTCCTTTTGTTTCAATTTTGATAGCGCATCCACTGCTTCTTCATAATCTTTACTGTTTTCAAATATGTTCCATATACCTCCTAGAAAACTTCTCAATATTCCTATCTTATTATCTACTTCCACTATTTCTGTTAGCTTTTCTTGCTCCTTATCACTCATCCTCTTTTCTGACTTAAATAAAAGATACCGATTTTCCCATAAGCTTGTGGCTAGTTTCGTTAGTTTAGCTTTATACTGAGGGGTTGATACTTTTTCACTGCGTAATTTTATATCTCGTCTATGCGATACTGACCATTTCCACAAATGACGCCAGCAATTTTGTATTATGTGGAAATAGTCATATTGTATTGATACTTTTTCTCCAAAGACTGACCGGATTGAATTGAAATACGCTTTGCAACCATCAATATAAAACGCTTTAAAATCTATTCCCAAATCTTTCATATGCTGCAAGAATGGTTTTACATTATCCTCATCTCGATTCTCTACGCTCTTCGTCGATAGTATTCGGCCATGTTCATCCTTTAATACCAAAACACAATGGTTCATTCCTCGCGGAAATATTTCATCCAAGTGCCCCTCTGTTATTTCTTGTTTTTTATTTAGTAACTCAATTATTTGATCGCCACTTGGTAATTGACTTGCAACTTCTCCTACCCAACGCTGCAACGATGACTTGGATACTTCTACATGAAACAGTATTTGTAATAACCAGGATACTTGACGATAACCCATTCCTGCTATTACTAACAACAATACGGATGCTCGCATTAACGTTTGCGATACATGACGGTTAGTGTCTATTCCTGTCGCTTTCGTTACAAAATACTTACGATTGCCATTGTCATCTATATAGTAACCTTCACGTGTCAGTACTCGATACATGATAGGCCACTGCAAAGAACTCAATTCTTGCACCTCAAAACTTTTTTCTTTGACAAAATGTAAGCGAACTTTTGTTCCTAAATTTAAACGCTGATGAATGTTTTGATTGCGAGTGTCTATAGTCAATACTAATACTCCATTTTCATAATTGCCACTGATTTCACAATCCGGATTTGATTCAATTACCTCTGTGCTAATGGGGACTTTTATTTTTATCGACATTTTACTTATCCTCTTTAATCATTCTCTCCACCACTTCACAATAAAAGTATGAAGACTAAATGATTATCTAAACAATGAAAAATTTTACATCATAATCGTTTAGACTAGTGCTAATGTCAAGCAAAAAAGTTGTCCTGTTTTAGAAAAAATATTAAATCTTTTAAGATATTTTGCAACCTCCCTCAAAAAGTGTCTGCAAAACCAGAAAGATTACCTCTTAACTCGCTGTATAACAATATGTTACTGCATGTTTTGGCTCTTTTTTTAGTTGGACATGTGAGACACACTC
>JAJDCA010000059.1 GCA_029261055.1 Candidatus Omnitrophota bacterium
CTTTTAATTGAGTGTATTAACAAGTTTTTTACTGAATTTAAAGGTAAGTCTATTAATGAACGTCTAGCATCAATAATAAAAGAGTATGAATTCCAAAAATGTTCAAACAAAACCGGACATGTCAAACCATCAAGAGATCAACGAATTACAGAATAAGATCAAGGAATTTATGAACCTATATAATGATCTTAAAAATGAATCAGATGTCTTACATCAAGACATATCAAATCAAATCACCAGTTTGAAAGAGGACGTTATACACGCGCATGAGGACGCACATTCAAAGGATGATGTCATCCTTAACATTAATAGGGGTATCAGCCTCATCCGTGTGAGAAATTACGGTCTGAGACTTAACTTATCTTACAGACCGTAATTTCTCACAACAATGTGTATGTAAAATAAGTTCCATTGAAATAATATACTTATCGGGATTTCAAGTCCAACGATACAAAAAGTCACTTCAAGCTCCATCACTTAACATTTTAGCAGCATCAATTCTTCGAATTTGGTTGATTAAGTGTCAGTTTGAAGTATACTCTAACGAGACATTAAATAATTATCCAATTATGTCAGAATAAGATTAGTTTTTTCTTTTATTGACATATTTGTTTTTACATTATAGAGCCTACTCTGACACTTATAAACAAAAGCAAACATGACAGGGAAAAGAATCGGTTATATTCGAGTTAGTAGCTTAGATCAAAATTATGGGCGACAACTTGAAGGAATAAAATTAGATAAATGGTTCATCGATAATGCATCCGGAAAAGATACTGATCGTCCTCAGCTAGAAGCAATGCTTAATTACGTTCGAGATGGTGATCTAATAATTGTTCACTCTATGGATAGATTAGCCAGGAACTTAGATGATTTGCGAAAACTCGTACAACAACTCACAGAAAAGAAAATCAAAATAGAATTTCTAAAAGAGAATCTTACCTTTACAGAAGAGGATGCTCCAATGTCAAAACTTCTCTTATCTGTCATGGGTGCATTTGCTGAATTTGAACGTTCTCTGATCAAAGAAAGACAAAGAGAAGGTATTGCCTTAGCAAAAACAAGAGGAGTCTATAAAGGAAGAAAGCCTTCATTATCATCTGATCAAATTGAAGAAATAAAACACCGAATCGCTAATGGTGACAAAAAAAGCCATATTGCTAATGATCTTGGTATTAGTAGAGAAACACTTTATCAATATCTAAGAAAAACAAATAAGAAGACAAGTAATGCCAGAACTGAACGAAGATGAAATAATCAGGGATTGGTCACTAAACGAATCTGACAAAAAGTTTATTTCGAAATTCAACACAAATTACAGGTTATGGATTTATCTACAACTTTGTGTTCTAAAATTATTTGGACAGTTAATCGATGATCCGAATAAATTAGATATTAAAATCATAGGGTATGCTTGTAAAATATTAGGACTGCCAATTGTTGCCACTGTTGAACTGCCAGAGCGTGATGCAACAAGAACTGAGCATAAAACGCAAATATTTAAATATCTAGAATTTTCAAGGTTTGAGGATTCAATTGATAAATTCTATGATTGGCTTAAATCCAAAGTAAATAATGGGTCAATTATATGTGAGAAGATTTACCCTGATGCTGAATTATTTCTTATTAAAAATAAAGTTCTCCTACCAACCACATATAACTTAAAGCGTGAAATCAATTCATTTTGCTTCCATAAACAAGAAGAATTATATAGCAATATTTACAAAACCTTACCCAATTCATTTATTAAAGAAGCTGATAATATTTTATCATTATCGGACAGTAATAAAATAAGCTGGTTCCAAAAATTCAAAGAATATCCTGGAGCTTCAACAATTACCTTACTCAATATATATTTGGGGCGATATCAGAAATTACTTGAATTTGAATTAGATGAAATTGATACATCAAAGATTCCTATTGAATTTCAAAAACATCTTTTTCAATTAGCGAGATATTACGATTCGTGGAAAATTAAACGCTTCAAAGTAGAAAAAAAATATAGCTTAATGTTAGCTTTTTTACTCGAAAGTAAGAAAGTAATTTTGGATTATATAATCCAAATGCACGACCAATATATTTCAGGAATTTACCGAGAATGCAAAAATACTCATGAGAGTAATCTGAAGAAATATAAACGACAAAATGAACGAGCAATTGACAAAATAGAGTGTTTTATTGAGAACGCCCTTGAATTAACAGATGCTCACAAGATTGCCCTTAACAAAATTTATGAGAAAACAACGAGTAAGACAGATTTGCAAAAAGCAAGAGATGATATGAGGAAATACAAGATTGAAAGTAAGTATGGTTATGCAAACTTACTACAAAATCGTTACAATAGCATGAGACGTTACTTTCCTGAATTTATAAAATTACCATTTCTTGCTGAAACAGGAAGTCAAAATTTGCTAAATACTATTACACTCATTAGACAATTGGACAACCAAGACATATCAACAATACCAAAAGATATTAATATCAAATTTCTTGACCAGAATATTGTTGCATCGATTTACGACGAGAATGGTAATATTAAACGCAATTTATTAGAAATTGGCGTTGCAAACTCAATTAAAGAAGCCTTTAGATCTGGGGATATTTTTATTGAAAATACCAACAAGCATGTCTCCTTCTGGGATTTAGTTTACAAAGAGTCAGATTGGAAGAAAAATAGGGATGAAGGTTATAAACAGCTGAATCTTGAAAAAGATAACCATAAAGCCACAGAAAATTTGGTCAATTATTTTAACCAATCCGCCAAAGAATCAGAAATAAGATTTAAGAGAGATGATTTTGCAACTATCAGAGACGAAAAGCTAACACTGAGAAAAAAGGAAAGGGTTGATATCCCTGAAGACGTTAAGCGTATTCAGTCTTTAATAGATTCATATTTGCCTAAAATAAAAATTGAACAATTATTGATCGAAGTAGATCAAATGACTTGTTTTACTAAACATTTTACAACTATTCATGGTCAAAAGCGACATTCAGGGAATTTATACAAAACCTTGATTGCCAGTATATTGGCACAAGCTACTAATATCGGACTTTATACTATGCAAAATTGTACCCCTAATATTACGACTGAAATGATGAGGAATATAACTGATTCTTGTATTCGAGAAGAAACGATTAAATCCGCCAATGCTGAATTAGTAAACCAACACAGCCAATTACAGCTTAGCCAAGTTCATGGCGATGGGTCTTTATCCTCCTCTGATGGGCAAAGATTTATAATTTCAGCAAGTAGTTTATTATCCTCACTCTACCCAAAATATTGTGGATATTATGATAAAATTATTGGAGTTTATACACATACATCATCTCAATATTCTGTTTATAATACCAATGCTATTTCTTGTTCACTGAGAGAATCGCTTTATGTAATTGATGGTTTTTTAGATAATAATACAATATTATCGATCAAAGAACATACAACTGATACAGGAGGGTACACAGAACATATATTTGCTTTGTGCCATCTGCTTGGAATTAGATTCATGCCAAGAATCAAAAATTTAAAAACTCAACAATTATATAGTGTTGATAAAAATATTGACTATGGTGATTTTGATAAATTACTTACAAAATCAATATCACTTGATCTAATTGAAGAACAATGGGATCAAATGGTAAGAATAACAGCTTCCATGAAAGATAAATTATGCCCTGCCCACGAAATTATTCGCAGGTTATCTAAAGGCTCTCCCTCTGATAAATTAGCAAAAGCATTTACTCATCTTGGAAGACTGATAAAAACAGAATATATTTTACAATATATCACGGATGAGGAATTACGAAATAAGGTTTATCGCCAACTTAATAAAGGTGAACATAGGCATGCTTTAGCCCGTTGGATATTTTTTGCCAATCAGGGTAAATTTTTGGTTGGTGATTATGAGGAAATTATGAATAAAGTTAGTTGCTTAAGTTTAACATCAAACGCACTACTTTATTGGAATACTGTGAAAATGTCTGAGATAATTTGCCAATTGCGTAAAAATGGAGAAGAGATTAGTAATGAATCCTTGTCTCATATTTCTTTGTTGTCGCATAAACATGTTATTCCAATGGGGACTTATTTTACAGACACATTGTTGTGAAAAATTACGGTCTGAAAGATAATTTAAGACTCAGACCGTAATTT
>JAJDCA010000060.1 GCA_029261055.1 Candidatus Omnitrophota bacterium
AGTCATAGACCGGGGGAGTTAATATCCTAAGCCGTTGTGAGTATGTACGGTAATTTTTGTTCATGAAAAGTCGTTAAAGCAGCGACATTTTCATGGTATTAGAAATTACCTTATCGCAATATGATTTCATCATATTGCCTGTTTGTAACGGATTTTTGTCATTTGTGAATAAAAATGTAATGACCCCTATTATTAACATTTTGGGTATCCTTCCTTTACCATTCACTCTCGTTCATGTAATGCCTTGCAAATTGCTTTTTTCTCGCTATCATAGGCACGCCAGAAATGAACGAAGCAATAAGTAACAAGGAAATATTGAATAATCCTAGTTTCATGCTGACCCAAAAATAATCCATCTATACATATAGAATAACCTAGAGAGAATAGCCATGACCACACAAATTAGAAATATCGCCATCATCGCCCACGTAGACCATGGCAAAACCACATTAGTTGATAAGTTGCTTCAGCAATCTGGTACGTTTGATGCGCGTAAAGTGCTGACTGAACGCATGATGGACTCTAATGATCAGGAAAAAGAGCGTGGTATTACGATCACTTCGAAAAATACCGCAATCAACTGGAATGATTATCACATCAATATCGTCGATACCCCGGGGCATGCTGATTTTGGTGGTGAGGTTGAACGCGTACTCTCGATGGTCGATTCGGTTTTATTATTGGTTGATGCTGTCGATGGTCCTATGCCGCAAACCCGTTTTGTTACCCAGAAAGCTTTCGCTATGGGTTTTAAACCGATTGTAGTCATTAATAAAATTGACCGTGAAGCAGCCGACCCGCATCATGCACTGGATATGACGTTCGAATTATTCGATAAACTCGGTGCAACCGATGAGCAACTCGATTTCCCCGTCATTTATGCTTCTGCCGTTAATGGTTATGCCGGAAATGAAGCAGAGATTACCAGTGGTGATATGACGCCTTTGTTCGAAGCGATTGTTAAACATGTGCATGCACCGGATGTTGATCTGAATGGCCCTTTGCAGTTACAGATTTCGGCACTGGATTACAACAGTTATGCCGGTGTTATCGGCATCGGCCGTATCAAACGTGGTGTCGCTAAAACTAATATGGCGGTTAAAATTATTGGTTCTGATGGCGCAGAACGCAGTGGTCGCATTGATCAGTTATTAACTTTTAAAGGCCTGGACAGAGTGGAAGTCGAGGAAGCCGAAGCAGGTAATATCGTTGCGATTAACGGTATTGATCCGCTCTCTATCTCCGATACGGTTTGTGATCAAAATGAAGCCGAAGCACTGCCTGCGATGACAGTCGATGAGCCGACTATCAGCATGATGTTTCAGATGAATACCTCGCCATTTTCAGGTAAGGAAGGCAAATATGTAACCAGTCGAAATATCTCGGATCGCCTGCAGCAGGAATTAAAACATAATGTCGCGCTTCGCGTAGATCAGGTAGAAGGTGATAAATACAAAGTATCAGGCCGTGGTGAGTTACATCTTTCCGTGTTGATCGAAACCATGCGTCGTGAAAATTTTGAACTGGCAGTCGGCCGCCCAGAAGTGATTATCCGCGAAGTCGATGGTGTTAAGCAGGAGCCTTATGAAAATCTAACAGCCGATGTTGAGGTCGAGTATCAAGGCGCAGTGATGGAAGCGTTGAGTATTCGTAAAGCAGCACTCAAAGACATGGTTCAAGATGATAAGGGTCGAGTCAGACTCGATTTTATAATCCCCACACGTGGTCTAATCGGTTTTAGAACGGATTATCTTTCCATGACACGTGGTACCGGTTTGTTATACAGCGTGTTTGACCATTACGGTCCAATTGTTACGGATGGTATCGGTCAGCGTCCAAATGGCGTGTTGATTGCTAATGCAAGAGGTAGGGCAGTGGCCTATTCATTATATCCATTGCAGGATCGTGGTAAGTTGTTAGTGGGAAATGGACATGAAGTTTACGAAGGTCAGATCGTCGGTATTCATGCACGTGAGAATGATCTGGTGGTTAACCCATGCAAACCTAAGCAATTAACCAATGTTCGTTCATCGGGTACGGATGATGCATTAACGCTGGCACCACACATCAAGTACTCACTGGAGCAAGCACTGGAATTTATCGATGATGATGAATTGGTTGAAGTTACACCTTTATCGGTTCGTGTACGGAAAAAACTGCTGACAGAAAATGAACGAAAAGGCCCATCACGCATCACGCGTCGCTAGATAAGGCGGAATCCTCGACTTTTTGTTTTTATTGCGACAAGGTTTTTCTAATGTATAATAGCATTCAGGAAAAACAACATTTGCAAAGACCTTTTTACCTGACTATGCTAAATGTGATCGATTTATCAATGCCGATTTTATCGCCGCAGGGTTATCTCCATTTTCTCCACAGCAGGTTGCTATAAAAGAATAAAAAATGAATAAATCAATTGAAGACAATATGAAAATGCTTGGATTTGATCAGAGGCTTGATGCCACGGATATTGAGAAATTAAAAGAATTTTCTCTTGCGAGAGTAACGGCGGTCCATAGAAATCGGTTTGCTATTAATGATGGAAGTAAGGAGGTCTTGGCTGAAACGAAGGGTAAGTTAAGATCAAATGCAAGTTCGGTATTTGAGAATCCTATCGTGGGGGATTGGGTATTTGTAAAATATTTTAATGATGGTTCTTCAGCGGTTATTGATTCTATCTTGCAACGAAAAACACTTCTTAAAAGGAAGTCATCTGGAAACGAAATTGATTTTCAGCTAATGGTGGCTAATATTGATGTAGCTTTTATCGTTCAATCTTTAGATAATAATTTTAATCTTAGAAGACTTGAGCGATATTTGGTTATGGTTAGAGAGTGTGATATTCATTCGATCGTATTATTGAGTAAAAGTGATCTTATGGAGCCTGAGAAAAGTCAGCTTCTTATAAGTGAAATTCTTGAGATGATGCCAAATTTAGAAGTTATACCTTTTAGTAATATAGATTCGACAGGATTGGATGTTATTCGTAATGTATTGATTCCTAAAAAAACTTATTGTTTGTTAGGTTCTTCTGGTGTGGGAAAGACAACGTTGATCAATACGCTTATTGGCAAGCAGGTTTTTGCGACAAAAGAGGTGAGAGAAAAAGATGGCAAGGGGATGCATTCAACAACTTCTCGGAATCTTATAAGGTTGGAATGTGGCGCTATGATCATTGATACTCCAGGCATGAGAGAGCTTGGGAATATTTCTGTAGAGAAAGGTCTGGATGAAACATTCCCAGACATAGTAGATTTGTCTACTGAATGCAAATTTAATGATTGTATGCACACACATAAAAATGGTTGTGCTGTTTTATTGGCCATCGATACAGGTGAATTGTCAGAAAAGCGTCATCAGAATTATTTAAAAATGAAAAAAGAAGAGGCCTTTAATGAAATGTCCTATATCGATAAAAGACGCAAGGGTAAAAAATTTAGCAAGT
Source organism: Candidatus Omnitrophota bacterium (assembly GCA_029261055.1). Taxonomy (GTDB): domain Bacteria; phylum Omnitrophota; class Gorgyraeia; order Zapsychrales; family Zapsychraceae; genus JAJDCA01. Next base: position 3,446 of record JAJDCA010000060.1, read on the forward strand.
TTTGTAAAGAAGTGATTAATCATAAAAAAAAGATTAAATAATATACATAACTATTTCCCGAATAACATGTTATACTAAACGCAGATCAATTAGGTAGATGTTCCTTACCAACGAAAGGCCCACCACTCTTTTCCTCTTGGCAGTCTTCAAGAATTACCTTCTATTTATCGGTCTTCAATACTTTTTATACCAAATCCATTAAATAATTGTGCTAATTTCAATTTAGCATTTCTCGTTAAAGCGTCGAGAAAAGCAAAATTAATTTCGGTAATTATTTAATGGAATTGGTATTACTTGTCATCTTGTTGAATTATTTTTTACCAAAGAAGTGTATCTGGCGGTGTTTTGCTGTCTAGGCTGAAATATAATAGGCTTACAAAAAAATATTTAGACTCGATAAGAGAGTCAAAATATGTATTTATATAAAAGTACGGAAACTGTATGAAAGGGATAAAATGAGAATAGAAATTATTACCACACCCAATACTGAGTTGAAAGAAACTGGGTTTGGAGAACTTAAGGCTTGTGAAAGTGTATTAGGAGTAATAAGGAAGGCGGGGTACGACGTTAAATTGAGTGTGTGCAAAAACAAGGAAGATTTAGAAGGTGTTCTAAAAAGGAAACCGCATTTAGTAATTTTGGCCGTAAAGTATCTTTCACTAAAGGATCAAGATGATATTTGGTTGGCTGATTATTTTGCAATGAATGGTATAAATTTTACTGGATCATCAAGAGAAGTTTTGAAGTATGATTCTGATAAAGTTAAGGCCAAGATACGTATAAAAAGCCTGGGAATAGGTACAGCTAAATATTTTATTGCCGTACCTGGTGAATATAAATTAGAAACTGATTTACCGATTAAGTTTCCATTATTTCTAAAACCTATGGATGCTGCAAATGGTAATGGGGTTGATGATTTATCACTGGTAGCAAATTTTTCAGAATACGAAAGTAAGGTATCTTCACTTCATGAGGAGTTCAACCTTCCTGTGTTAGTTGAAGAATATTTGGATGGTCGAGAGTATACGGTTGCCGTTATCAAAACGTTAAGTGGCACCTTTATTGTCTCGTCGATTGAAATAGTCCCACCACAATCAACAAAAGGATTAAGAATTTTAGGACAAAAAGTTAAGAATGAGGATTCTGAAACCCTAAGGAAAATTGATGATATCGGCATGAAAAAAAGAATAGGTGCCATGGCTGTTGATGTCTTTGTTGGTTTGGGTGTAAGAAATTATGGGCGGATAGATATTAAAACGAATAAAAATGGGGATTGTTTTTTTATGGAAGCTAATTTGGTTCCGGGCATGACAAATGGGTCTAGTTATTTTCCAAAAGCTTGCGAAATTGAAAATAAACTATCCTATGAAAAGGTCATTGAATTATTATTTTGTAAAGGTCTAGGTAGAAAAATATTGAGGACAAGGCGTAAGAAGGTTAGGGGGCTGGGTAATAAGGTGTTACCCGTTGTCGCTTAACAGGAGAGTCAAGTCTCGACATAACTACATGTTGATTTTGAGGAAAAAAAAGGTATAGTCAAGTCGAGGCCCTCTTGCTTAAATAACACGGATATGGTCCATTCGTAATGAAAGGATAAAACAATGATTTTAAAACGCGCTATTATAACGCATGGAGGAGCTGGTTCGAATCCTCAACATTCTGATGGACCAAAGTCGGCTGCCAAAGTCGGAATGGATTTAATAAAAAAAGGGGAGTCATCGTTTGAGGCTGTCGTTCAGGCTGTAAGATGTTTAGAGTCTGACCCAAGATTTAATGCAGGGTTTGGTTCTAAATTGCGAGTGGATGGCCGTTCCATTCAGTTGGATGCCTCATGTATGATGTGTAACGGGCAATTTGGAGCCGTTTCATGCGTTGAAGGAATTCAAAATCCTGTTGATTTAGCTAAAGGTGTATTGCTTCATTCTCCCCATATCTTTATTGCAGGAAAAGGGGCTCGTTTTTTTGCGGAAGAGCAAAATATACCCATCATATGCTTACCTGGTCCGGATGAGGGCGTCACAGATAAGAATAATGAATCCCCTTCGTGCGATACTGTAGGCGCCGTAGCCTTTGACGGGACAACCTTTGCGGCGGCCTTAAGTTCTGGTGGTTTACATAAAGCCTCTATTGGGCGAGTGGGGGACGTTCCTCTTCCTGGATGTGGTTTGTTTTGCGGTCCTATAGGTGCTGTTGCGTGCACGGGAGATGGTGAATTTATCGCTCTTAAAATTTTGGCTAAAGAAGTTTATGGTTGGTTGGAACATAATATGAATCCAAATGAAGCGGTCGAAAAGGCCATTGCTTTGTTTGATGATTCCGTTGATATTGGGCTGATCATTGTAACCAAAGAAGAAATGGCGGCCAATGCTCGAAGAGACATGGCATGGGCACATATTATTGAGAGCAAATGATTATGAAAAATCCAAGATGTCTTAATTGCAAAGCCAACAAGATTTGCCGTGATGAAAATATTTCGTGGTTTTTTATTATTATAGGTTTTATTTCAACCGTGGCGATTCGTGTTGTGACTGTTTTGATGGATATTGACCCAGTCATCGGGAAAGCTGCTTGGTATATTGGCATTACAGGGTTCTCCATCTTTTTTATGTATAAGTATAAAGTTTTTAAAGACCGCGGGACATTAATTGATAAAATGAAATTATTAGAAAAAGTCAATGGCCGTGCAGATTTAAAAGAAGATGATTATGAAGTTCTTTCTATTGTATTGTGTGAAATTCGATCGAATAAAGAACGGATTAATTTTCTATTTATTTTTATAGTATCAGCCTTGGCCCTCTTGGCTGCTGTTTATTCTGATTTCATAATGCATTAGGAAACGTCGTGTCCGGCGACATCTTTGCAAATAGACCAACCAATATGTCGTTAACCCCCGACCTGACACGATTTACTGCTATAAATCCTCGTTGACTAAGATTTTCTCGCCACGAAACAAGTCAGTCTTAAGAAATTGACAAAGAGGATGGTTGTGTTTAGTATTGTTTTAAAGAGGATGTTTGGGGAAGAATTGTTTTGTAATTGTATTAATTTTAGATATGTAACATATGCTGTCTGCTTTTTTTAAAAGAATCAGTAATGCTTGAAAAAGAAATTAAAAAGAGCTTATCGGGGTTGGGTTATGAAATCTAGTGTTAAGATAGAAGTTTCTGATGCAACTGTCAAATGGATAATAGGAGGAGCCTGTTTTATTGGGATCTGTTATTTGTTTTGTACGGTTATAGAGGAGCTGGGAGAAGATCAGATTGCACTGCCTAAAGAGGCAAAAGAGTTGGCATCTCTTCCAAAGATTTCCCCTGATGAATTTGATCAATTAGGTTTTCATAAAGAAGTTAAGAAAAATGCAGAGAAATCATTTTATGCTGGAGACTATGCAAATTCTGTTAGGTCAGCGGTGGTTTGTTTATTTGATATTGTACGGTTTAAATCGAGTATTGAAGCGGATGCAACTCAATTAATACAAAAGGTTTTTCGAGGTAATAATCCTATTCTCAAATTTATTAATGTTGCGCAAGGGCATATACAAAATCCTGAGAGTGGTATTGTTGATATGCTTGAAGGGTTTTCGAAGTTTATTCGAAAAAATCACATGCATTCCAATGTTGAATTAACAAAGGAAAAAGCTTTGCAAGAATTGAGCATTATTTGTTATTTAGCAGATTTAGTTGAGAATCATACGATATTGTCTTTAATGGCAGTATAAACATGCGTTAGCGAGAAAAAATTCATATGGAAGAATTTATAAAAATAGCAACTCTTTTGGGAATGGGCGGGGTGGTTGGAGCTGTCATCAATCACCTTCTTACTCAAAAAGCTAATTCAGATATGAATTTATACAAAGTTCGTGAAGAGCGTTATCGGAATATATTGGCCCATATGAGTGTATTGCTTAATCCTATGAATAAAAAATTTATGAATCATCGTGATCCATCAACTGGGCAACAATTTGAAGAAGCAGACCATGTTGATTTCTTAAATGCTGAATATTATCACGCATGTTTATACGCCCCAGATAACATTTTAAAAAATTTTAAAATGTTTATAGAAACCCCAGCCGAAGATGTTTTTATTAAAGTTGCGCAAGTTATGAGGAAAGATTTGTGGAGAAAGAAATCTAAACTTACAGATAAAGAAATAAAACTCGCAAACAAGGCGCTTCAGCGGACGCCGACAAGAGACTCTGAATAAGAAAAAAAAGCAGACACTGTACGCTATTATTTAAAGCTGATACAATTGCAAAACAATTCTTTTCCGTGGGCGGGCGCGGCGTCCGGGCATATAACGACCATTGATTTGGCGTAACCGTTCAATAAAGGCATGATACCCTGAAGGCTTTTCAATTTTTCCAGGGATATAATTGTTTTATTATTCATTGGGGATTATCGGGTTACATACAGTGTCTGCTTTTTTCTTATGCTTGCAACGGGTTTTTTATTAAAAAGTCGTGTCAGGTCGGGACATGGCGACATCTTTGCAAATAGACCACCCAACATGTCGCTATGTCCCGACCTGACCCTCTATTATTTTTACTAAAGTGGGAAAGGTCATATTCAAATGAATGAAAAAAATGAGATTCCATTTCAACAATGGTGGCAGGAATTTAAAAGAGATTCCAATAACAACAAGGGATCTGTTTGGGATGATTTATGTAGAATATCGTTATATATAAGCCAGTTGTCTGGATCTAAAAAACGTACCTTTTTGGATGAAGTGATGAATTTAGCTATTAGAGAAGATTATTTGGCAATGGAAGTCATTAAGAAATTTAATAATCCTGAATATAGAAAAAAGATTGCAGAGATAGCATTGAAATTATTAGATAATGAGAATTTATTTGAATCTAATGATTCTGTTCTAAATATTTTTATCTCCATTTTATTGCAAGAGAAGACTAATATATTTGATGAATTAATTGAGAATTATTACACAAAACATAAATTTAATAAATATTTTAATATTACAAACGAACTGTATGGCAAAAATGAAAGGTTATTCTTAAGTGCGTACGAGAGATTTCTGAAAAATTATAGCACAAAGGAATTTATTGATAGCTGTTTATTGGATGGACTTTTGCAGGACTTGAGTGCATTGAAGTTTTTAAGGGATAATCTTCCTGGTAATTTAAGGAAAATCTTATATAAGTTTTTAACAGACAGGGCTGATAAATCTTGGAATGCAGATAAAAGAGATGAATTGATTAGGTTGGTTAAAAAGTAAGAATAAAACGTACCGTTTCTCACAAAGCTAATTATTTTAGATAGTTAGAAATAAAGAAATATTCTCGACGATAAATAGATAATTTAGCATACTGAACAGTCCGCAAAATTGTTCTCAAATCGCAAAAAAAGAGGCCGTCCACCCCAAAATACTAATTAATTTTAAGTGCATGTTGCAGTTTATGATGTGAGAAACGGTATGTTTTATTTATAAATGTAGCAATATCAAGCAATCAATTGACATGATATCTAACATATGGTATTCTTTATGTAACCTTAAAAGGAGGTGATAAGTATGGATATCTTCTATAAAAAACTTTCAAAGAAGATAAAAACTATCAGGGAAAAGATTGGCCTTTCTCAAGAATCCCTTGCTAAACAATTAGGTGTTGGCAGAGTTGCAATTTCGCAGATCGAAAACGGAGAGCGAAAGATAAGCGCTGAAGAAATCATGAAATTATCAAAGATTTTTAATGTGCCCACAGATGTACTTCTTAATTTAAATAAAGATATTGAAGTTGTTTTGGAGAAAAATTTTGAATCAAAACCAAAAGAAAAGAATTCTATAAGAATAAGTGTTCCTCAGAATAACCTTGATAAGTTTAAAGAGGTTTTGCTTTATGTTTTAAGCAAAGTCGGATCGAAACCAAATGTGGGAGAGTCTGTATTGTATAAGTTGCTTTATTTTATTGATTTTAATTATTATGAAAAGTATGAGGAGCAGTTAATAGGAGCCACATATATTAAAAATCACTATGGACCAACGCCGACTGAATTTATTAAGATTGTTGAGGATATGCAGGGGAAGGAATTGGCGAAAGTTCAGGACAACTATTTTCAATATCCTCAAACGAAGTATTTGCCTCTGAGACCACCAGATATGGGAAAGATAAACATTACTGGAAATGAACAAAAGCTCATTGATGATGTTATAAATACGCTTTCAGATATGAACGCAAAACAAATAAGCGAATATTCTCATAACGATGTTCCGTGGCAGACAACAGAAGAAGGTGAAGTCATAGATTATGAATCCGTATTCTATCGCACGCCTCCGTATTCGGTAAGGGATTACAGTGATGACGATATTCAATGACATTCGCAAACTTGACGAATTTAAAAAGGACTTCAAGAAGCTTTCCAAAAAGTTCAGAACACTAGACGAAGATCTGAATGCCTTTATCGCTAATCAGCTAAAACTTACACATAAGAAGAATATTGATAATCGAGGTGTCATTAGAATATCTGATCTAGGCATTGAATGTCCTTTGATATATAAAGCCAAAAAGTTTGCCTGCAAAACATTGAAAGGTAAGGGTGCTGCAAGTGGAATCAGGATAATATATGCGTATTATGAGCAGGAAGATATCATTGAATTTATAGAAATCTATTACAAAGGCGATAAAGAAAATGAGGACAGAAATAGGATTTTAGGCTATTACAAGAAAAAATAGTGTCAGAAAAAATAGTGTCAGAAGACGATAAACTATTGGCACTGGTTATGAAAACCCTATGAACCCACCAGATGACAACAAATCAGAATTGCAATTTCCTCTTATGTGTCATTATCGCGTGATCAGTCTGGATTTTCCTAATATTCATTTTGTGATAGAGACGGTGTTGATGCAGCTGGGTGTGACAGCGCCATTACAGCAGGGCAATTCTTCAAGTACAGGTAAATATATCAGCACAAATGTAGATATTGAAGTTGATTCAAAAGAAATGATGGAAAAAATCCATAACGCACTTTGTGCCATTGAAGGTGTAAAGAGGGTGCTGTAGTAGGTTAAGGCGCTGAGCTATCCCCGGAATGGGTAAAGCATATTTCTTTATTTGTAACTGGATGAGTGAATGTTAGTTCGCAGGCGTGAAGTTTGAGCTTTCCGTGTTTGGTTTCATTTCCGTACAATTTATCTCCAACAATCGGCGTACCTAATCCGTATTTATGTGCAGAATGAACTCTTAATTGATGGGTTCGTCCTGTTAAGGGGGAGAATTTTATTCTTGTTTTTCCGTTTTTAATCCCCAGTTTCTTCCACCGTGTAATGCCCAGTTTCCCATTTTCAGGATCATACATTTGATAAGGCCTATTGTCTGGATCCAACCTAAAAGGGAGCCTTATCTCTCCTGAGGTTTGCTTTATTATCCCGTCTAAAAGAGCAATATAATGTTTTTTTACTTTGCGGTGTTGAAATTGCTTGGATAAATTTCTATGAGCCTCTTGAGTTAATGCAAGAATTAAGAGGCCGGACGTATCCATATCTAATCGATGAACAGCCGGCTGATCGATACATTGAGGGAATAGATATTTAATTTGCGAAACAACACAATCTTGTTTATTTAATCCACGGCCGGGAACAGAAAGGAGTCCGCTGGGTTTGTTGACAATGACAATGTGATCATCACTGTAAACAATATCTATTTCATATGTGTTGTTTCGGCCGCACAGCATGAATCCTAAGATCGGCTGACATTTTTCTTTGCAGGATGGATAAAATTTTTCATGCTTTTTAGTTTGGGATTTGTTTTCTTTCCCGAGGTAAAACTCTGCGATGCCCAGAGGGGTTAAATTGTTTTTTGCGGCGTAATTAAGCAGTTTTGGAGCACAGCAATCTCCGGCACCATTGGGTATTCCGCGTTGAGTTAAAAATACATCACGCAGGGATTTAGTTTCAGAAGAACAATTATTTAATTGGTATAAATCATGGATTTTCTTCATTAAGTTTTGAGATAGAGCTTTGCGTTTTTTGATCAACCTGTTTTTTGAGGCACAAGAATCTGTGCAATCTTTGATTTTTTTATCAAGTTCTTTGATTATTTTATCGGTGTCACAAATGGTTTCGTCAAAGGTTGAAACTTCAAATAAAGGGGGAACCCAGCCATCTACTTTCCAGACACCATTGTATTGAGAGGAAAAAGCTTTTAACAAAACAATATTTTCTTCTTTGTCCTTACATTCAAGCATGCCAAACATCTGTCCTCTGGCTTTACCAAATAGATAATCAAGGGAAAGGCGAGGGTCCGCATGTTGTACAGACACATCGATATCCATGCGGTTTTCTTTTTGAAGAAGACGCATTAAATCCAGGCAATGTTTTTGAGAATTTCCTTTAGGGAGGGAATGATTCTTTTTACATTTTGCGCAATAACCAAAGCAGGATGGTGTTTCTTTAGGGTTCATACCGAATCATACCAATTTAATAAATGCTTGCAAATAATTAATTAAAATATGCGAGTTGTTCATTTTAAAAAGAATTACTTAATTAATTAAGTAATTCATAAAAAATCTACACAATTCATATTCCATTTACGTCGGGATCGGGATAGGATATTTCTTATGGGACGCAATAAGAACGATTAGTGGTTGATGTAACCAAAGGCACATCCCCGGGAAGTGCTTTTATCTAAAGTCTCGGCTCCGCGGAGCCGAGACTTTGATACAGAACATATCGACATTTTTGCAAATAGACCAATCAATAAATTTTTTTACATAATATCCCTGCTCCGCGGAGCAGGGATTATTTGACAAGAGAGGGAAGCATGGGAAAAATAGAGGTGATGGAGAATATTTCAGTAAATAGGTTGACAAGTAGATTAATTGTGGATATTATTGTCCACAATTAAAGGGGGGTATTTTTTGAGACTTTATTCCAAGGCGGCTGAGTATGCCATTATGGCATTGTCCAACATTTCAGTAGATTCATTGGGGGATGGTTTTACGGTTAAAGGGCTTTGTGAAAAGACACATGTGCGCGAGTCCTATGCGCGAAAAGCATTTCAGTCTCTTTCGCAGGCAGGTCTTCTTAAATCCGTGACGGGGCCTGGAGGTGGATATCGATTTAATAAATCGCCTGAAAAAATAACTCTTTTGGAAATTATTCAATGTATTGATGGGCATGATTCATTTGATAAATGTGTTTTAGGGCTTTCTTTGTGTAGCGATCATCAAGCCTGCCCTATGCATGAAACATGGAAGCCGATTAAAGAAAAACTTTTAAAGTCTCTGAAGAAAGTAACCTTGGGACAAATTATCAAGTTAAGCAATAGTTAAAAAAAAGGAGAAAATTAATGTCAATGTTTTGTCAACAGTGTGAACAAACTTTTCGTTTGAAAGGGTGTGATACAAGTGGTGTCTGTGGAAAAACACCCGAGGTGGCCGCATTACAAGATGTATTAATTCATGCTTTAAAAGGGATTGCGGTGTATGGATGGAAGTTAAGAGAGCTTGAGGTTAAGGATGAGACGGTTGACTATTTTGTTTTGGACGGTGTTTTTGCGACACTCACAAATGTTAACTTTGATTCTGATGCCCTGGAAAAAATGATTTATGCGACCAAGCCCATAAAAATACAATTAAAAGAACAGTTTGAAAAAGTTTATCAGGAAAAAAATGGAACACCTTATTCGGATGGTTTTCCGTCGATAACTCAGTGGATTCCGGCAGAAAGTCGGGAAGGATTATTGGATCAGGGCAAAGCTGTCGGTATTCGGGCTAATAATGATTTAAGCGAAGATATCCATTCATTGAGAGATATTTTGTTGTATGGCCTTAAGGGGATGTCGGCGTATGCCCATCATGCCTATCGTTTGGGGCAGCAAGATGAGAAGGTGACAGGTTTTGTCTACAAAGCACTTTATTCTTTAACGGATGAGAGTTTAGGCATGGATGATTTATTGGCCCTTGTTATGGAATGCGGCGAAGCCAATTTGAAATGTTTGGAAATTCTGGACCGCGGGCATACAACTCAATTTGGGAATCCTGAGCCAACCCAAGTTAAGTTAGGTTATCAAAAAGGTAAGGCCATTGTTGTTTCTGGTCATGAGATGCAGGATTTGTCTTTACTTTTGGAGCAGACAAAAGATAAAGGGATTAAAGTTTACACCCATGGAGAAATGCTTCCGGGTTTGGCTTATCCTGAATTTAAGAAATATCCTCATTTTGCGGGTCATTATGGGTCAGCGTGGCAAAATCAGCAGAAAGAATTTTGCGATCTTCCGGCCGCTATTTTAATGACAACCAATTGTATTCAAGAGCCGAGCATGACGTATTCTGATCGGATGTTTACAACAGGAGCGGTGGGATGGCCGGATATTAAACATATTCCTCAAGAGGCTTCCGGGAATAAAGATTTTACGCCTGTGATTGAAAAGGCGCTGGAATTGGAAGGTTTTAAAGAAGATAATATTGAAAAAGAAATCACTATTGGTTTTGCCCATAATGCCGTTCTTGGGGCGGCTGAACAAGTTGTGGAAGCGGTTAAAGGTAATAAAATTCGTCATTTCTTTTTAATCGGTGGATGTGATGGGGCGCGTCCGGGACGTAATTATTTTACGAAATATGTTGAAGCTATTCCCGATGATTGTCTGATCTTAACATTAGGCTGTGGAAAAAATCGCATTAATCGTCTGGACTATCCGTTAGTAGAGGGACTTCCAAAATTATTAGATTGCGGTCAGTGTAATGATGCTTATTCGGCTATTGTCATTGCGCAAGCTTTGGCTAAGGCCTTTGATTGTGGAGTTAATGAGCTTCCACTGTCACTCATTATTTCCTGGTATGAGCAAAAAGCGGTGGCTGTTTTATTAACGCTTTTTCATTTAGGAATTAAGAACATAAAGTTAGGGCCGTCCTTGCCTACGTTTATATCCGAAAATGTTTTGAAGGTGTTGGTTGAAAAATTCAATATTCAGCCGATCACAACGGTTGAAGCGGACATACAGTCCGTTTTAGGCAAATCTTTAGAAGAAAATTTGCAAACCGTTTAGCACTAGGCCCAAACATCGTTTCCCCCTTGGATACTTAATTTTCTTGTAAATTGAGTATTCAAGGGAAGAATGGGGGGCGGTATTGTTTTACTAATATTTGGAGTTTGTTATGTTGAATATTTACATTGATGCTGACGCATGTTCTGTGAAAAGTGAAGTTTATCGTGTTGCAGAACGGAATAAACTTGACGTGACATTGGTTGCCAATTCTTGGATGCGGGTTCCCAATGAATCGTGGATTACAATGGAAGTGGTGGGGGGTAATCTTGATGAGGCGGATGATTGGATTGTTGCACAGGTAAAACCGTATGACATTGTGATTACGGCAGATATTTTGCTGGCTGGTCGTTGTTTAAAAGAAAAAGCGTATGTGATTGGGCCAAACGGAAAATCATTTGATGAAGATAATATTGGGAATGCCGTTGCCATGCGCTCTTTGACGTCGGAATTGCGCGATTCAGGAGAAATCACTGGAGGTCCGTCCCCATTTCAGAAGAAGGACCGTTCAAACTTCCTGCAAGAACTTGATCGTGTGATTCAGCTTATTCGTCGGGAGTATCAATAAGAAAATGGTTAATTAAATTATAAGGATAGACGATGACAAATAATGATGACAGTACATCAATTAATGATTTAAAAGAAATGTTAAAAAAGTTTAGAGATGCGCGGGAGTGGAAGCAGTTTCATACGCCTAAGAACCTTGTTCAGGCGATTAGTATTGAAGCTAATGAGTTAATGGATGAGTTTCTTTGGAAAACGGATGATGAGATTGATGAGCTTTTAAAGCAAGAGAATTTTCGTCAAACGATTAGTTATGAATTAGCTGACGTAATGGCGTTTTGTCTTAATTTTGCCAATGCGACGAATATTGATCTTAGTCAGGCTCTCAATGCAAAAATGATTCATAATAATGAAAAATATCCCATTGAGAAATCAAAGGGAAACGCTACGAAATATAATCAGTTATAATTACAAAGATGTAATTTATTACATCTTTGTAATTATAACAGCAAGGTAATGCCGGTTTCAGGGCATTACCGCCAAATATAATGGAACATACAAACAACGAGCCACCTCAGCATAAACGACGCGTACGTTATAAAGGTTCTCACCCACGCCAGTTTAAAGAAAAGTATAAAGAACATGATTTTGAGAAATATCCTGAGGATGTTAAGAAGGTTATTGCTTCGGGGAAGACACCCGCTGGAACGCATAGACCGATTTGCGTGAATGAAATTGTAGATATTCTAAAACCTTCACCTGGTCAAATTGGAATGGATGCGACATTGGGTTTTGGCGGGCATGCGCTCGAGCTGCTCAAAAAAATTATTCCGGGTGGACGCTTATTTGCTCTAGACATTGATCCTTTGGAACTTGAGCGCACCGAAAAGCGCCTGCGCGCTATGGGGTTTAGCGATAAAGAATTGACTATTAAACGCAGTAATTTTGCAGGAATGTTTAAGTTGCTCAATGTTGAAGTCCCAGGTTTTGATTTTATTTTAGCTGACCTTGGAATTTCATCCATGCAATTGGATAACCCAGCACGTGGTTTTACATTTAAGCGAGAAGGTCCATTGGATTTACGACTTAATCCTCAGCGTGGCCAGTCAGCCGCAAAGCTAATAAAATCGCTTGATGAAAAACAGATGGAGAAATTGTTTTTCGAAAATTCTGATGAGCCTCATGCTAAGGTGATTGCACAAGCGGTTTTTAAAAACAAAGATAAAATTAAGAGCACTACGGATTTAAGCGATGTCATTGCTTATGCTTTGGCTGGGAAATCATATTTAGATTGCAGTGTCGCGACAACAACTTCTATTCGCAGGATTTTTCAGGCGTTGCGTATTGAAGTGAATGATGAGTTTTCTGCGCTGGAACAATTTTTGAGGCATTTGCCTTTTTGTCTGAAATCTAAAGGCCGTGTGGCGATATTAAGTTTTCATTCGGGTGAGGACAATCGAGTCATGAAATATTTCCAGCAAGGCATTAAGGATGGTTTGTACACAGAGATTAGTCACGAACCGCTACGACCAAATTCAGATGAGCAATATTCTAATCCCCGTTCTAAAAGTGCTTTGTTGCGCTGGGCCATAAGAAAATAATTTCATATTATGAACCATCCTGATTTTACACAACTAAGACGTTTGATTGATGATGCCATAACGTTTAATGATTTAAAGCAAGCAAAAAAGTTGGCTTTAGAGGGCTTAAATATGGCGCAGGAGAAGGAAATTTTAGGGGAGCAGATGTTTTTTCGTGCTCAGTTTGAAATAATGGATGATCATTTTGAAGAAGCGATAAAATATTTAGACAAAGCCATTAAATATAATTCATTGGACGGAGCGGCATTTAATGACAGGGCATTATGCATGATAGAATTAGGGGTGATTGATGGTGTTCTTAAATATTTTGATAAAGGCATTGAGGTTGAACCGGATTATGAAACGATTTATCACAACAAAGGATGGTTTTTAAATAAGTTAGGTCAGCACCGCCAAGCATTGGATTTTTTTAATAAAGCCTTAGAGTTTGAACCCAATCGTGCCGTTACTTATGAAAATATCGGTAATGCTTATGAACATTTAGGAAGAACGGATGAAGCTATGGCTGCTTATATTAAAGCTTTGAGCTTAATTGATCCTTCGTTTGAAGATATCATAAAACAGATTCGTTGTAGAATAGAACAGCTAAGTTAAATCAGGTGTTTTTTGGGTGATCGAGGTGGAATGAAATATGAGTGATCAAAAGTCTTGTTGATATTTGTTAGGGAGATATACTTTTGAGGGGGTTAAAAGCATTTAAATTAATAATCATAACAGGGAGAATGAAATGATCACAACAAGCATTGAAAGTGTTCCGGGAAAACAGATTGTTGAACATTATGGGATTGTTCAAGGCAGTACAGTGCGAGCAAAACATGCCGGGGTGGATTGTATGGCGGGATGTCAAAATATTTTTGGGGGAGAGCTTAAAGGATATTCACAATTATTAGAAGAGTCCCGGCAAGAAGCCGTCGATCGCATGACGGCGCAAGCGAAACAATTAGGAGCTAATGCTGTTATTAATGTGAGGTTTGGAACGTCAACGATTACCCAAGGGGCTTCAGAAATTCTTGCTTATGGAACAGCGGTTCAAGTTAATTAATCCGGGGAGGTTATGATAATGGAAATAATTGTTTTTATAGTCTTTGTTGGCATTGCTTATGTTGTGGGAACGGGGATTGAAAAAAAACATTTCAATTCTTTAAAAGAAAGAGAAGCAAAGTTATTAAGTTTACCAAGTCTGACAACAAAGGGATTGTATCCTGAAGATCAGATTGAAGAGTGTTTTTTGGTGACGGGTAGTGTGGTCATTTCAGGCGATTATTTTAAGGCGATTTTGTCTGGATTGTTAAAGTTTTTTGGAGGACGTATTGTCGGTTATGAATCGCTTATTGATCGTGCACGAAGGGAATCGATTATTCGCATGAAAGATAAAGCGAAAGCCTGGGGAGCTGATGCCATTGTGAATACGCGTTTTGAAATGAGCAAGTTAGATTCGATGACCAATCAAAATGGAACAGGCATGTTTGAACTTCTTGCTTTTGGCACAGCTATGAAATTAAAAAAATGACAAAGTTTGTCCCTAAAGAAATCAAAGAAAATGTCAATGTTGTCAAAGATGATCCGTTGAAAGTGTTTTTTAAAGCGCTGGCGGGCCTCATCATTATTTTGTTTATGAGTTTCGTTATTCTCATCGGAATATCAGAAATCGCCATCAATTATCTTCCGGCACGCATTAACCATTCTTTAGGGAAAGTTTATCAGAATCATATCAAAACGCCTGATCACCTGCAAACAGATCGGGAAGGAATACAAAAACTTTTGGATGCCATGATAGAAAATGCGGAGCTTAAGCATTTAAATTTCCAGGTTGAAATTATGGAAAATGAAATTAAAAATGCCATGGCGCTTCCTGGGGGATATATTCTTTTTACTTCGACCCTTCTTGCAGAGTTAGAGACAGAGCATGAAGTGGCTTTTATTCTGGGACATGAGTTGGCGCATTATCAGAATAATGATCATTTGCGTTCATTGAGTCGATCTGTGATTATCGGGGCTTTGTTTGGTGCTGTGAGCGTAGCGGGAGTAGGGCAAGCAGGAAATATTGCAGCCTCTTCATTGAATATTTTTGGGATGAAATATTCGCGTGAACAGGAGCAAAGTGCAGATGAATTTGGTATGGAGATAGTTTATCAGTATTATCAGCATGCGTCGGGGGCAACCTCTGCCCTTGAACGGATTTATCAGGAAGGCGAGGTATTGAAAACGATGGATGGATTCTTATCAACACATCCTATTACGTCACATCGTATTAAACATTTAGCAAATTTAATTGAGCGTAAACAATATCCTATTCTTAAAAAAGACGCTCTGATCCCATTTCATTTCGAACCTTCTAAAGATCCAAAGATAGAACATAATGTTATCTCCGAAGCTGTGGATTAAAGAGCGTTACCTCTGGTGGCGGGCATTTTTACCTGTTATTTTTGCACATAAACCTTTATGTGAACGTTTTCAACCTCATACTGTTTGTATTCGAAATATTTACGTGTGTCGAAGTTGTTTGCTGTTATATTTGACATTAATAAGTACAACATTATTCTTTTTCTGGAAGCAAGAGATCTTTTATGCGTATGCGTTTGTTTGGATCATTGTCCTGACGGTAACGATGATTCTTTCGTGTCCCCTATGGTATGCTCGATTCCCACGTAGCGTGCAGGACATCATACGGGTGGGGTTAGGTTTCAGCATCAGCAATGCCCTTTGGTTTTGTTTGACCCAACAGTGGCTCTTTGTTGCTTATGTCATTGTTATTATTTTTGTTAGTAAAATGATTTATTCAGCATTGCGCGCAAATGCCCATAATAACATCTGTCAAAATTGTCCTGAGTATCATCAACCCCAACCCTGTTCCGGATTCCGCTTCAAAAAACGAAAGATACGTCTTTATGAAAAAGGGCTAGAGAGGTTTGTATTTAAATTAGAGTAATTATGAACTCAATAATACTGACGACACTCAATGCAAAATACACGCATAGCGCGATTGGTTTGAGATATTTATATGCAAACCTTAGAGAGCTTAAAAGTGTCACAGCCATTCAAGAATATATCATTACGGATCATATAAATGAGGTTGCTGAAAAAATATTATTTTCTAAACCTGCTCTTGTCGGCGTGGGCGTTTATATCTGGAATGTATGTGAAAGTTATACGTTAATTAATGTTATAAAAAAAGTAGCGCCTGAAACAATCATCGTTTTAGGTGGACCGGAGGTTAGCCATTTCCCTTTTCGAGTTGACTTCAGCTTAGCGGATTTTATCATTCAAGGCGAAGGGGAAAATTCTTTTTATTCCTTATGCAAGACTCTGTTTGATAAAAAGCCGCCTGACAAAAAAATAATTAAATCAGAATATCCTGATTTGAAAAAAATTGAATTGCCTTATGACTTTTATACGGATGAAGATGTTTTAAACAGGGTTATTTATGTCGAGGCTTCTCGAGGGTGTCCATTTACGTGTGAATTCTGTTTATCCTCAATCGATAAAATAGTTAGAGAATTTGATGTTGATCTTATATTGTCGGGTTTATCTAAATTGTGGGATCGTGGTGTTAGGAAATTTAAGTTTATAGACAGGACTTTTAATTTAGATACAAAGATTTCTAATCGTATCCTGGATTTTTTCTTACAAAAGGAGCCTGCGTATTTTATTCATTTTGAAGTTATTCCTGAACATTTTCCTGACAGTTTAAAAGAGAGAATCAAGCAGTTTCCGCCAGCCTCTATTCAACTGGAAATCGGTATTCAAACACTTAATCCTAAAACAGCAAAAAACATTAAACGAAAATTGAATTTTGAAAAGACAAAACAGAATTTACAATTTTTAGACAAAGAGACAAATGCGCATTTGCATGTTGATTTAATTATTGGGCTTCCAGGTGATCGCATTGAAGATTTTGCGGGTAATTTGAATGTGTTGACTGCTTTGTCCAATGCTGAGATACAACTAGGCATTTTAAAAAAACTTTCAGGTACAGCGATTGGTCGACATGACGATGAATATGGAATGGTTTATTCTGATCTACCTCCTTATGAAATTTTACAAAATAATGTAATACCATTTGCATTAATGCAAGAAATGAAGCGTTTTGCTCGGTTTTGGGATTTAGTATACAATAGTGGAAATTTTAACAAAACGGTTAGGCTCTTGTGGGAGGGTGAAGATGTGTTTAAAGGTTTTTATTCTTTTTCCCAGTGGGTTTATTCACAGACGGAGACTACTTGGAAAATATCTTTAAGTAGACTTGCGGAGCTTTTATTTAAATATCTTACCGAAGTTAATAATAAAGATAAAGCCGTTGTCGCGAATGTCATTGTTGAAGATCTTTTGATAACGCAGGGAAGGAAAATTCCGGCTTTTTTAAAAAAGAATGTTTCTGTTGTTCAAGAGGTAAAAAAAGAAAATATTAGGAAGATAAACAGCCGACAGATAAAACATTCTGAAAAGTGAAATGATTAAATCATAGAGAAAAAAATGACAGCATCAAATTTAGAGATACTCGCTTATGAACAGACGTCCTTGGGAATGTTGTGTTTAAGAAGGCGTCGGCCGCTTCACGAACCGGAAACATTGGTAACAGAAATTACACTTAACCACGAATTTTTGATGAGCAGTTATTACACAGCCTCCGAACGCGCGCTGGCGGCGATTGCCCTTGAGATGCATGGAGGCAAAGATGTGAATGTCTTAATCGGCGGTTTGGGTTTAGGATATACTGTTGACGAAGCTCTCTCTGGTGACCGGGTCCAACATGCGGAAGTTGTCGAATTCTTGCCGCAGGTCATTTCCTGGCTAAACAAGGGGTTGGTACCGTTGTCCGAAAAACTTTGCTCTGATAAGCGTCTGCGGGTTGTTGAAGGGGACATTTATGGCCGACTGGCCGCGCCGCCGTCAGGGTTGTTTGATGTGATTCTGATTGATGTCGACCATTCTCCTGATGAACGGCTTGATTCGAATGTTGGACGTTTTTATACCCGAGAGGGACTTAAGGCCGCGAAGGAACATCTGGCCGAAGGCGGGATTCTTGGTGTTTGGTCTTACGCTCAAGATTCTCCATTTGCCGACGCTTTGCGAGGTGTTTTTGGAGAGGTGAAAATTAAATCCGTTTCCTTTAAACATAAATTTCTCAATAACGAAGAACATACTGACTGGCTTTTCTTTGCTCGGAAATAATGTTCGAATAAAACGTACCGTTTCTAGGAAGTGGTGGTGGAGGCGGCAGGGGAGGTTTTTAAATGAAAATGTATCGTAAATCATTACTTTTATTAGTTGGTGTGATTATTTTAGCTTTGGATATTTGCACATGTGTTTTTGCTGGTGAAAAACACAAATGATGGTAATGAGGATGGGTATTCAAAATTAATTGAAAAAGCAGATTCAATTTTTCTAAAAGCTGAAGCTCTTGAAAAAGCCAAACCGGAACTCCAGTATGGATATTTATATCGCAACTGGTGGATGGCATTATATTACAGAGGTGAGTATACAGAAGCTTGGGAAAAAGTCTTTCTGATGAGGAAGGAAGGTGGAGAGCTAAGTGGAAATTTTGTTCAAGGTTTGAAGAAGGCAATGCCCGAACCTAAAAAATCAAAAAATGTCCGTCACCTTTATTTTACTCGCGAGCATCTGGTAAATTAGGAGACTAAAAGGAGATTTCTAATGAAAAACATGCTTTTATTCACTATAGCTTTAACATTGACTTTAAGTACATTAGTTTATGCCCAGGAGAACGGCATCCAGAAGGAATATTTTCCAACGGGGGATGTTCAATATGAAAGGGTATATAAAAATGGAGTAAAACATGGTCTTTCTAAGTCATATCATGAGAATGGGAATTTATTTCAAGAGGTGATGTATGTAGCTGGCAAAAAGCAAGGAGAATTAAAAACGTATTCATCTAATGGCGAATTAGAGTCTATTTTTACACTCAAAGATGATGTTCGTGAGGGATTGGTCCAAAAATTTAATAAAGATGGAACACTGGCTCATGAACATAATTATGTAAATGGTATGCCTGATGGTAAAACACAAAAAGTTTGGGAATATCATCCGAATGGTAAATTAAAGTATGAGTATTCTTATTACGCAGGAGATGGTTATCGGAAAGAATATTTTGATAATGGTCAGCTTATGAAAAAATTTGATATTAAAGGGGCTCGATTTTTTAACTTCCAAGAATTTGACAAAGATGGAACAATTATAAATGACCAAAAGGGTCCTTATGAAGGAACTCTAAGTACGTATGATGAAAACGGAGATCTTGCTACAGAACAAGTATTCACGAATGGAGTGCTTTCAAAAACTAAAACGGTTAAGGGAGGACAAATTGTTGATGAGCAGATTGCCAAAATGACTTCTTACAATACGCATACAGCTTTCACCAAAGACGAAGAATATCCTTACATCGGACTTTGGAAATCCGATTGTTCAAGTAATTTCGGTATGACAATCAATAAAGCTGAGAACGGACTTTATTCTTTAATGTTTTGTGGACCAGGTGGATGTATGGATGAGAAATTTTGGTTGAAAACGACATTTGAAAACGATAAAAAATTTAAAATAATTGATAAAGATACATTTAAAATGCACTCTGAGGGGCTATTTATACAGTATCATAGATGCTCATCGTAAATGAGTCATCCTTATCATATATTAACCAGTTGAACATCTCTTCCAACTTGGGGGAGCATTTCGACTCGCTTCGCTCGTCTTTTTGAATTTGGATTAGGGCGTTATTTGTATCATAAGGCGTTGTAACCGGTAATATATGGTTGCAACGCCTTTTTTGTTGGTGTATTATGAAATTTTGAATATTGAGGGGGCAATAATGAGCGAAACGGAGGTTTATTTATGGATGAAAAAGTGATTATTAATTTTACGCCTACGGGCATGATTCCCACCAAGGAAATGACACCGCATGTTCCAATTAGTGTTGATGAGGTTATTGAAGATGTTCATAAAGCCTGGGAAATAGGTATTACCATGGCCCATATTCACGCACGTGATCCGGAGACAGGCGAACCAACCTACAAAGCCGATATTTATGCAAAAATGATTGAAGGGATCCGTAAGTTTGCTCCGGATTTGGTGATCTGTGTTAGTTTAAGTGGCCGCAATTTTGGGGAGTTTAAAAAGCGTAGTGAACCCTGTGACTTAAAAGGAAATTTAAAACCTGATATGGGGAGCTTAACGTTGAGTTCGGTTAATTTTAACAAGCAGGCATCGGTTAACGAACCTCAAATGATTCAGGATTTGGCCCATAAGATGAAGGAGCTGGGTATTGTCCCGGAATTGGAAGCCTTTGATTCCGGCATGATTAATTATGCACGATATTTAGCCAAAAAAAGACTGCTGGAACCGCCCTTTTATTTTAATCTTTTATTGGGAAATGTTGCCTGCGCGCAACCGGATCTTTTGCATGCGGGTATTATGATTAAGGATCTTCCCGAAAATTCTTTTTGGAGTCTTGCCGGAATCGGATTAAGCCAGATTAATATGAATAGTGTGGCTATTGCGATGGGCGGGGGTGTGCGTATTGGTATTGAAGATAATATTTATTACGACAAAAAGAAAAAGAAGCTCGCGACAAATGAAGAATTGGTTAAAAGGATTCATGTCTTAGCTGAGGCCAATGATCGGGCGTTAATGACGTCTAAAGAATTTAGAGAGAAAATGAATTTGCAGCCGGGCAACGGTCAGTACGGCCGTTCTTAAATCGTTAGGGCTGGATAAAATAAAAAAAATGGATTTGAAATGACAAATTATATTATTTTTGGTGTAAGTGCATTTTTAAGTGACATCATGGATCTTATCCATGCCAATGACGGTAAGGTTTATAAAATTTATATGAACATGAAAGAGGTGCAATGTGAACGTACTGTCGGCTTTAGAGACAGGATTGCCAAACTGGGGTATGAGGTTGCCATTTATGAATCAATGGATGCATTTCAACCGGAGGAAAATTGTGAGTACGTCCTCGGTACACCTTCGCCGCAGAAATTTAAATTGGTGGAAGAGCTGAAAAGTCAGCATGGTCTTATGTTTAAGGCGCTTGTGCATCCGACGGTATATTTAGGCTCTAATGTTCATTTGGGTGAAGGCGTCCAAGTTAATGTCTGTACAGCCCTCGGGCCTAATGCTTATTTAGATGATTTTTGTACAATTAACAGAAATGTTTCTATCGGCCACGATGCGAAAATTGGAAAGTATGCGCTCATTGGTCCGGCGACGACAATAGGCGGTTCTGGGCAGATTGGAGCAAAAAGCACCATAGGCATGCGTGCATGTATTTTTGATAGAATTCACATCGGTGAAGGGGCTGTTGTTGGCGCAGGATCACTTGTGACGAAAGATGTTGAGCCGCAAATGGTGGCTTACGGGTCACCGGCAAAATCTGTCAGAAAAAATGATGACTTTGATTTAAACGTGTATAAATCTAAAAGAAATATTGCATAGAAGTTTTGGCTATAGTGAAGAAAAATATTAACGATCTCGCCATTTTTAATGGGCCGCCTCTTTTCAAAGACCTGCTGCATGTCGGGTGTCCCAATATCCCTCCACGTGATTTTTTTATAAAACGTATCCATGAATCTCTAGACCGGCAATGGCTTACCAATAGAGGTCCCTTCGTCAAAGAACTGGAAGAAAAAATGCGTGATTACTGCGGGGTCAAGCATTGTATATTGACATGTAATGGAACGACAGCCTTACAGATTGCGATCAAAGCTCTTGATTTAACAGGGGAAGTTATTGTTCCTTCGTTTACTTTTGTAGCGACGGCGCATTCTGTCCAATGGGTCGGATTAAAACCTGTTTTTTGCGATGTTGATCCTGTTACGCACACCATTAATCCTGAAGAAGTCAAAAAATTGATTACACCGAAAACAAGCGGTATTATCGGTGTGCATCTATGGGGCCGTCCGTGTGATACAGAGGCCTTAGAAAAAATTTCTGCTGAATATCAATTAAAGCTGATTTTTGACGCCGCTCATGCCTTTGGCGCTTCAAAGAAAAATAGAATGATCGGCTCATTCGGAAATTGTGAAGTTATGAGTTTTCATGCTACAAAATTTTTTAATACCCTTGAAGGTGGGGCGGTGACAACCAATGATGATGCTTTAGCGGAAAGAATCCGTTTGATGATTAATTTCGGGTTTGAAGGGTATGATAATGTTATTTGTGCAGGGACCAACGGGAAGATGAACGAAGTGTCTGCGGCCATGGGTTTAACTATGATGGATCATCTTAAAACGACCATAGAAGATAATGAATCAAAGTATGCTCTTTATGAAAGGCTGTTAGGTTCCATCGAGGGGATTCAATTCATGCGTTATAATGGAGATAATAAAGCCAATTATCAATTTATTGTTTTGGAGCTGGACGAAAGTAAAATGAAATTACAGAGAGATTTGATGATTAAGATTTTTCATGCCGAAAATATTGTTGTCCGCCGTTATTTTTATCCCGGATGTCATCGTATGGAACCTTACCGTAGCCAAGCGAATGTAGTTAAAAATTCGTTAAAAGAGACAGAAGCGTTAAGTGAAAGAATTATCTGTCTACCCACCGGCCCATCCATTGATAAAGAAAAGATTGAGAATATTTGTGCTTTTTTAAAATTTATTATTGTTCACGGTAGTGAAATCAGTGATAAGGCATTGGAAAATATTCTATGAGCGTAGGCGAAGGGCGACCAAATCGAGACCATCCGAAAGTCAGCGTTAAGATGGTGACATTCAATCATGAACCGTTCATTGGACAAGCTTTAGACGGGGTTTTGATGCAGAAGGTCAATTTTCCCTATGAGATTGTTGTCGGTGAGGATTGTTCTACGGATCGTACACGGAAAATTTTACTGGAGTATCAAAGGCGTCATCCTGATAAGATTTGCTTACTTTTGAATGAAAAAAATATGGGGCGACGATACAATGCTCGGCATACATTATTTTCCTGTAGGGGAGACTATATTGCCATTTTAGATGGCGATGACTACTGGACGGATGAGAACAAGCTTCAGAAACAAATTGATTTTTTAGACAACCATCCGGACTGCACCATATGTTTTCATAACGCAAAAAAAGTTTTTGAAAATGGGAATAAAAGCCGTATTTATCATAAGGAGCCATTTAAGGAAATCCTAATATTAGAAGACATTATTGAGCAAAACATTATGCCCAGCTGTTCGATGGTTTTCCGCAATAGGATTTTTAACGCCTTTCCTAAAATCTTTGATTCGGTTCCTTTCGGGGATTGGCCTATGCAAGTTTTATGTGCTGAAAAAGGAAACATAGGCTACATCCATGAAGTGATGGGTGTTCATCGTTTTCACAGCGGTGGTGTCTGGACCGCAGGTGGCGTTCATTCATCGGATCTTATCATTCGTCAAAGACAGTGGTTGATTCTTTTTTTTAAAGCCCTCGATGTTTATTTGCAGCATCAGTATCATCATAAGATTATGAATCAAATCGCATTGAATCATAATGTGATCAAATCGGCTCGGATAGGGAAAATGAAAGAAAAATTAAAGGTAGTGTTTCCGTCGCTTTATCGGATTTACAGGTTTTTAAAAAAATGAAACTTGCTGTCATGCAGCCGTATCTTTTTCCTTACCTGGGTTATTTCCAGTTGATTCAAAGCACGGACCAATTTGTCATTCTGGATGATGTGCAGTTCATTAAAGGAGGATGGATCAATCGTAACAGGATTTTGATTGGCGGTAGGGATCATCTTTTTACATTCAGTCTTAAAAAAACATCTTTTAGTCTTTTGATCAACGAGAGGGAATTTTCGGTTGGCTACATAAGAGAAAAGAAAAAATTTATGGACACACTTAAGCTTCATTATGCCAAGGCGCCGTATTTTGAGCCAACATATGCCGTGGTCGAACAGATACTTGACTGCGAGGAGAGAAATGTGGCTAAATTTATTGCTAATAGTGTAAAGGTGCTCTGCCAAAACATGGGCCTAAAAACTAAATTTCTTCTATCATCGGAAATAGATAAAGATCCGTCTTTAAAGGCAAGCGATAGAATTCTCGATATTTGCTCTCGGTTAAAAGCCGATCATTACATTAATGCCATAAAAGGCACAGCGCTTTACAATAAAGAAGATTTTGTAAAAGAAGGTATTGCCTTAAATTTTATTAAAATAAATGCGTTAACCTATCCACAGTTTAACAATACGTTCGTTCCTAACCTTTCGATTATTGATGTTTTGATGTTTAACAGTAAAGAAGCCATAAAAAATCTTTTAAAGCAGTATGAATTGATATAAATTATTGTGTTATTGTCCAGCTATCTTGCAGACCGTTGCTGCATCTATGTTCGTCCCCTGGTTATTATTTGGGGCACCATTAAATAATTTTGACATTTGGGGAAGGGTATGATATTATTGTAATGATACTATCATAATGATACTATCAAGGTGGGGGAGATATGAAGAGAAAATATACAATAACAAACGACATTTTGACCCTAACAGTGGAAATATCTCGATTACTAGGCAAATATGAAGGTCTCACCCTGCCTACTCCAAAGCCTGAGTTACGAAAGCATACCAAGATTCTCACTATCCAGTCTAGTCTTGCCATTGAAGGTAATACGTTAACGGTGGATCAGGTAACAGACATTATTAACAATAAACGGGTAGTGGGCCCCAAGAAGGATATTTTAGAAGTTAAGAATGCCATAAAAGTCTATGATCTTTTATATGAATATGAATCAGATGATTTAAAATCATTACTTAAGGCCCATAAGATTTTAATGGATGGGTTAATTAAAGAAGCAGGGCAATTCAGAAAAAAGAATGTGGCTGTTGGGAATCAATTTGAAATTGTCTATACAGCACCGGAACATACGCTAGTACCGAAATTAATGGACGATCTGTTTTTATTTATGAATGAGGAGAAAAATCTTAACCCATTAATTAAGTCTAGCATTTTTCATTATGAGTTTGAGTTCATTCATCCTTTTATTGATGGAAATGGGCGAATTGGCCGTTTGTGGCAGTCAGTAATTTTGTATAAGTATCTTGAGGTGTTTGAATATATTCCGATAGAAACAATCATTAAACGCCGTCAGATGGAATATTATGAGGCTTTGCAAGTTTCCCAGCAACAAGGTGAGTCTACGGAATTTATTAGGTTCATGTTGGAAGTTATTAAAGAAGCGACAGAGCGATTTACAAAAGAGGTTAAGCCTTCGCATCAATCTGCAGAGATAAGGCTGAATATGGCTAAAGATCAATTTGGAGAAAAGATATTTTCACGTAAGGATTATTTGAATTTACACAAAGATATTTCAGCGCCTACCGCTAGCCGTGATTTAACTTTTGCTGTTGATAATAAAGTTTTAAAGAAAACAGGCGATAAAAACACTACAAAATATTATTTTTAGAGAAGCTTAAGTTTTGCTTGGAAATTTTTGAGAGGATCCAAAAAATAGTTTTGGAATAACCAGAGACGGACACTTTAAACGCATTTAAAAGTGTCCGTCACTTTTATTAATTGAGAGGAAGTTAGGTATGAAAAAAGTATTATTCTTAGCAATATTATTTTTAGTTCAAAGTAGTTTAGTCTTTGCTCAACCATCGCAGGGAGTTTTAGACCAAATATCTCAACGTGGAATTTTATTATCAGAGTATGATCAAGCTGCCTGGATTGCGACTGATGCAATTATGTCATCAAACCCAGATAAAGATTTAATTCAAGGGTATGTTGCTCAAAAATTTGGTGATGAATGGGACGTGATTTTTGGAGCTATGACAGAAGAAAAAGATGCGTTTGTTGTTCATTATAAATATTCTCAAAATTTAGAAAGAAGTAAGAAGCAAAGAATCCCATATTTAGATAAAGGATTTTATTATCAAGCGGCTGTAGCAATTGATAAAGCCTTTGAAGATTTTAATAAAATTAATCAATATAACCGTCCTTTTAATACGACGGTGATTCCTCAAGGTGACAATTTTTATGTGTATATTTATCCAGCTCCTATTAAGCAAAATATTTATCCATTAGGAGGAGATTGGAGATATTTAGTTTCAGGAGAGACATTTAAAATTTTAGAAAAACGACAGTTGCATAAATCGATCATAGAGCCTAAAGTTCCTTTAAAAGAATCTATGGTTAGTGGTTATCACATCGCTATTTTAGATGATATTCCAGAAGAAACAGATGTTCTCCATGTATTAACAAGAAAGCCATCTATCCCCGAGATAATTGCAACTCAAAAATATGTTTATGAAATTAAGATAGATGGAAGTATTAAATATTTGGGAACGGTTGAGAATGTTCTAGGGAAAAAAGAGTAAACATTATGCTTTTATGTCCAAATTGTATTAAAACAATAAAAGAACCTTATTATTAATCAGGAGGGTTGTATGATTGGATATGTAACATTAGGCACAAATGATTTAGAACGTGGGGCTAAGTTTTATGATGTTTTATTATCTGAAATGGGAGCCAAACGGTTTATGGAAGAAAAAGGGTGCTTTATTGCCTGGGCGGTTAATCCTGAGGCACCGTCTATTGCGATTACAAAACCATTTGATGGAAAACCTGCCTCGGTGGGAAATGGCGTGATGGTGGCTTTGGCTATGGATAATCCGGAGCAAGTAAATTCTTTTCATAAGAAGGCTTTGGAATTGGGGGCTAAAGATGAAGGTGCTCCAGGGCCTCGCGCCGGAGGGGGATTTTATGCAGGGTATTTTCGTGATCTTGATGGTAATAAGCTTAATGTTTTTTGTATAGTTAAGTCCTAATTTTAAAATGGAGAAGTTGGATGGAACAGGAATGATGAAAAGATTCTTCCTAGTTTTTTCTTTGATTATTTTTTTGTTCGGAGTTGGGGTTTTGATGCTTCTTAACTCGAGCGGCTTCAGCGAAAAAATTATTTCTGGATTACTAGACAGAAATCTCAAAGACATATCGGTTGCAGATTTAAAAATTACAAAACAGGTATTTCATCCCGCTGGATTTTTAACGCTCAGTGATATTTCTTTGCAGGTTAAATCAAAAGAAGATACGTTCTTGATTTCATTTGATTCAATCCACATTAAACTTCACCATTTGTATTCCAGGAAAAACGCGCGTATTTTTATAGACCTTAAAGGTCTGAACGTTGATTCAGGAATTTTAAAATGCACCGATGCCAAAATCAATATTATAAGTTCAAGGGATGGGGCATTGGAAGGTGGTAATTTTACCGTAGAAAAAATAAAATATTTAGATTATGAGGTTACGAATATTGCCGGCGATATCGCTGCGGAAGAGTCAACTCTTATGATTCGCCGAATGACAGGTAATTTCTACGGGGGTCAGATTGCAACTGAAGTATTGTTGGAAAATGATAGGCAATTAAATTATAGTATTACAGTAAGTCTGAAAGACGTCGATATTAAAAAGCTTGAGGAGGCCAACAAAGCCATCTTTTCCAATGCCAAGGGAATGGTCGATGGTAAGATTGAAATAACCGGAAGTAAAAAGGGCGATTATGATGTAGAAGGGAGAATTTATTCGTTTTCTGATACAGAAGTTAAAGCCTCTTTGATTAAACCATTGCTGGATTATATACCGCAAAGCCGTCAGAAAAAGGATCTTGATTTGCTACTCAAGCAGCAGGGAAATATTCCGTTGGAGTCGGCGGAGATTATTTTATTGAGCGTAACGGATGAAAGCATAAAAACCCGCGTCGAATTAAAAAGTAAGAAATTTAATCTGGATATCGGGGTTGGGTTTGATTTTAACATTGAAGGTGGCGTACAAAATTTTTTAAATTTACAAAAACAATATTTTCTAAAGAAAAGGTGGGGCAATGAAAAAAAATAAGATTAATCTTAATTTATGCTTACCTGGGGTGCTTCTTTTGATTTTAAGCTCCGGGTGCACAGTCAAAGCTGTCGGAGATCCAAACAGACCTATCACTATTCAGGCGCATGTAACCATTGATGTCCGTGGGTTGGAGAATACGGCAACAAATATTGAAGATTATGTCAGCGGTAAAAAAGATAAATTAAAATAATCGTTAAATAAGGAGAACGAAATGAAAAAAATATACACAAAAATCTTAGGTGCTTTATTGATTGGAATGGTGTGTTGGACGCCATCGGTAATAGGGGAAGAGCAGTCGTATGATATTAAAGAAATGACCCCGCAAGTACTCAGCGCCCTTGAAGGGCGGCGTGATAGATATGATCAGCTCAATACGCTTAAAGAAAATAGCATTTTAGGAGAGAATAATAAAGGGTATGTGGAGGTATTAAAAGAAGAAGGTAATGCTGTCGTTATTGCTGAAGAAGAAAACGTTAATCGCAAAACAATTTATCAAACCATTGCCGATCAGAATAATTTAACCGATGAACTTTTAACAATTGAAAAAATATTTGCTTTAGTTCAGCGGGATAAAGCCTCTCCCGGAAATATGATCCAAACGGAAGATGGTCAGTGGGAGAAAAAAGAGGGCGAAAATCTTGAGTGAAAAATGGGTATAACAATCAATGAAAAAAATCAAATTAATCGTAACAACAACGTTCGGACTTGAGGCCGTTGTCAAAAAGGAATTGATTGTTTTTGGGTTTGATCAGTTTATTGTATCGGATGGAAAAATTGAATTTGATTCAGATATAAACGATATTCCTAAATTAAATATTGGGCTGAGGACGGCTGACAGGGTGCTTATTAAAATAGGCGAATTTAAAGCCGCTGATTTCGACGCTTTATTTGATCAGACAAAAGCTTGCCCGTGGAATGATTGGATTACTGAAAATGGTAAAATTACAGTCATCGGTAAATCTGTAAAATCTGTTCTTAAAAGTGTTCGCGCGAATCAATCTATCGTCAAAAAGGCGATTATTAAAAAGATGCAAGCGACCTTTAATAAGGAAAGGTTTTCTGAAGATGGCCCGGAATTTGTTGTTCAAATTTCTATATTAAAAGATATTGTTCAGCTAACGCTGGATACGTCAGGCGCAGGTCTTCATAAACGCGGTTACAGAGTGGATACAGGAGACGTTCCTATAAAAGAAAATCTTGCGGCTGCGCTTGTGCTTTTAAGTTCTTGGCATAAAAATAAACTATTAATTGATCCTACGTGTGGTTCAGGGACCATATTAATTGAGGCAGCCATGATCGGGCGAAATATTGCACCTGGCTTGAAACGTCATTTTATGGCGGAAGACTGGCCGGCCATTGATAATAAATTCTGGAGAGAGGGAAGAGATTCCGCATTGAAAGCAGTGCATCCTTCAGGCAATCTAAGAATTTTTGGGTATGACATTGATCAAAAAAGAATAACGGGGTGTCAAATTAATGCTAAAAATGCTGGTGTTGGAGAGGATGTTATCTTTAAACATCAAGATATTAAAGATTTAGAGATTGTGCATGAAAACGGCATGGTTATTTCCAATCCGCCTTATGGCGTTAAAATGTTGCGTGAGAAGGATCTTGCTTATATTTATGATGCTATGAATGCGATTTTTAAAAACAAGCCCGAATGGGAATTTTATATTATAACGGCAGATAAAAAATTTCCTAATTGCTTTAAACGAGGAAAACCCGGTAAAGTACGAAAATTGTACAATGGGACAATAGAAACAAATTATTATCAGTACCGGAAGAAATGATAATTAGACATAATCAATTGAAAAATAATAAGTTGAAGGTGAATTGAATTTAATTTAATTCCTATTTTGATAAGGTTTTATTTTTTTGTTGACTTAATCGAATAAGAGTATACAATGCGCGTGAGTAAATCAACAAGAGGAAAATTAATTCACATGGAAAAAGATTTTTTGTGGTTTTTTGTTTTCAGTCTGTCATTGTTTACTCAAGTTATATATTGAAAGGAGGGTAAACAAATGGCAAAAGGAAAAGTTAAGTGGTTTAATGACCAAAAAGGTTTTGGTTTCATAACTCCAGACGATGGAAGCAGCGATTGTTTTGTACATCACAGCGAAATTCAAGGTGATGGTTTCAAATCTTTAAGCGAAGGTGACGACGTCGAGTTTGAAATTGGTGAAGGCCCAAAAGGTCCACAAGCAACAAAAGTAGTAAAGTTGTAATTTCAGTACAAATAAGGCCCGGCATAATGCCGGGCCTTATTTTTTATTTTTAAAAAAGACCACTTTTTAGCGGTCTTTTTTTTATTTCTTGCCGTATAGGAAAGCATAAAACTTTCCTATCGGCACCGAAAATACGCCTTCAGGTTATCGACGAAGGCGATTTTCTTGAGAAGCGGTAATATGCAAAATTCTTTCATATCTTCCCGGCCAGTTCTTTATATGGCACCTATAATGGGGGTGACGGATAGTGCTTATCGATGTGTTTATGATCAATTCTTTGATGGGTATGATTTAACCATTGCGCCATTTATTGTGAGTTGTTCCGGTGGAAAAATAAAATCAACGCATTTGCGAAAAATTCTTCCGGAACGAAATATTTTCAGATTTAAACTCATCCCGCAGATTTTAAGTAAACATGCCGATGATTTTATTACTTTAGCTACAGCCATGTTTGATTTAGGTTATGATACCGTTAACTGGAACCTTGGTTGTCCTATTCCAAAGGTAAGAAATAAAATGCGAGGATCGGGATTATTGCCTTATCCGGATGTTGTGACGAAATTACTTGAGGGCATTTTACCTAAGATTCCAAATAAATTATCTATTAAGGTTCGTCTTGGAGTGGAAGATTCGGGGGAGTTAGTTAAGCTTCTGCCTGTTTTAAATCCATTTCCTTTAGAAGAAATAATCATTCATACCAGAACAGGAAAACAACTGTATACGGGCAATGCGGATATGGCTGCTTTTGAAAGGTGTTTAGGATTGAGTCGGCATGAGCTTGTTTATAATGGGGATGTGGATTCATTAGAAAATTTCAATATGTTAAAAAAACGATTTCCAACCATTAGTCGTTGGATGATTGGACGAGGCGGTATTACCAATCCATTTTTACCGGCACAAATCAAACAAGGTTCCGTTTTTTCGATGCAGCAAAAAACAACGGATTTTATTGCGTTTCATAATGCTTTATTTTTAGCGTATCAACAAGAGCTGAGTGGCCCGTCGCATATTATGAATAAGATGAAAGAGGTGTGGTTTTATTGGAAGCAAGCCTTTAGAAATGGTGAACAAATTTATAAGGAAATTTGTATAACAAAATGTACAGATAAATATGTATACAAAGTAGATGAATTTTTTAGAAATAATCCTATTTGGGTTGTTTAGGAGTTACGTGAAAATTAAATGACATTAAAAAATGATAATAAATCGAAAAAAAGCGAAGATCCGTTACACGGAGTTACTTTGGCAATGATAATTACACGTTTGCAGGAAGCTTATGGCTGGGAGGCGTTAGGCCAAAAAATAAAAATAAACTGTTTCACTCAAAATCCCAGCGTAAAGTCGAGTCTAACGTTCTTAAGAAAAACGCCCTGGGCCAGGGAAAAAGTAGAGAAATTTTATTTGAATTTATTGCGTAAGAAAAGAATTAAGTTAAGCTAGAAGAAGCCCCCGAGGATTTTTTCAGATGTTTTTCTAAGAACAATCTACTAAACATTTACCATTTTTTTTAATTTGCTATTGTACGGTATATGTCGTACACTTATATTAGTCACAGGAGGGTATTATGATTAAAAAAGCAAGGGTTGAAGCTAGAGTAGATTTGAAATTAAAGAATAAGGTTATTTCAGTTTTAAGAAAGCTGGATATGTCTGAGTCTGAAGCGATTCGTGTATATTTTAGGCAAATCGCTTTGACTAAAGGCATTCCCTTTGAGATAAAGATTCCGAATAAAGAAACGATCGGCGCGTTAGATGAAGTCAAAAGTGGCAAATTAAGGGAGTTTAATAATTTTGATGATTACCTTAGCGACATTGGGGCTGAATGAGGATAATTTCTCCTACAAAGAAGTTTGATCGGGACTTAAAGAAAACGCTGAAGCGGAAAAAAGATCTTTCTAAGTTAAAAAGTATTGTGCACATGTTAGCTAAAGATGGCAAATTATCGCTTAAATATAAACCTCATCCTTTAGCAGGTAATTGGGTTCCGTGTTGGGACTGCCATATAGAGCCTGATTGGTTATTAATATATCAAGTTACCAAAACACACGTGTATTTATTTAGAACAGGGACGCATTCAGATTTATTTTAATTTTCATATTTTTTCGCTTTAAAAACCGTTCAAAAAGAGCGGTTTTTTTATACGTATTTTCTAGCTTATTTTTACCGGAGAATTGAATCATGATTAGTAAATTAGAAATTGAAGAAAAAGAGTATCTTGAGGAGGTTAAGGTAAAGCTGAAGAATGCTTTGGAGCAGATTAATGATAAGGTTCGGCGGTATGCGCAGGAAATACAGGAGCAAAAAAATTACTTATGGGAAAATAAAACCGGTATGGATCATGTGGAGAAAATATCTGTGCGTCAATCTGTTGACCAGTCAGTTCTGACGGGGGAAGCGGTGTTGGATAAAAGCAAACGAACTCAAAAACTTCTGACTTCTCCTTATTTTGGGCGGTTTGATTTTATACAAGACGGCCAGGTGCAACAGCTTCCTATTTATATTGGTATTCATGCTTTTTTTGATGAAGAGAACAATGTAAGTCTTATCCACGATTGGCGTGCACCGATTTCAACGATGTTTTATGATTATGAAACGGGGCCAGCCCAGTATGAATCTCCAGGCGGTAAGGTTTCCGGCGAAATTGTTTTAAAGCGCCAATATCGTATTCGAAAAGGGGAAATGGAGTTTATGCTCGAGAGTTCCATCAATATTCACGATGATATATTGCAAAAAGAGCTCAGCTGCGCCTCCGATGACAGAATGAAGAATATTGTCGCCACTATTCAGCGGGACCAAAATACTATTATTCGTAATGAAAATTCGCATGTTTTAATTATTCAAGGAGTCGCCGGTTCCGGAAAAACTTCCATCGCCCTTCATCGGATTGCTTTTTTGCTTTACAGGTTTAAGGAAACTATAACGTCGAAGGATATATTGATTATTTCTCCCAATAAAGTTTTTGCTGATTATATTTCGAATGTATTGCCGGAACTTGGCGAGGAAACAATGCCGGAAATTGGCATTGAAGAGCTTGCGCATGAATTATTAGACCGGGAGTACAAGTTTCAAACGTTTTTTGAACAGGTAGCCTTGCTTTTGGAGAAAAATGATAAAGCGTTCAAGCACAGGATAGAGGCCAAGGCTTCATTTCAATTCTTGGATAAGTTGAAAGAATATATTGCGTATATTGACGATGCCTATTTTGTGTCGACAGATTTGAGGGTCAACGGTCACCTGGTGCCGGCGTGGTTTATGGAAGAGCGTTTTAAGGCGTATCCCCAGATGTCGATCTGTAATCGTTTGAAAAAGATCGCCAAAGATATTGAATGCAATATTCAAATTTACTACAACTACGATATTACGCCCAAGGAACGTAGTGAGATAAAGGCGTTCGTAAAAAGAATGTTTAAATTTACAACTTTACGTAGTTTGTATAAAGATTTTTATGCGTGGTTGGGTACGCCGGAATTGTGTAAATTTGTTAAAAGTTCGGCCTTTGAATATTCGGATGTTTTTCCTTTAATTTATTTAAAGATGCGTTGGGAAGGGTTGAAGTCCTATGATCATGTCAAACATCTACTTGTTGACGAGATGCAGGATTATACGGCAGTGCAGTATGCGGTGATTTCATATTTGTTTTCGTGTAAAAAGACAATTTTAGGTGATGCCAATCAATCGGTTAATCCTTTCAGTTCATCCTCTTCAGAAGAAATTCAAAAAGTATTTTTAGAATCTGATTGCGTAAAATTATGTAAAAGTTACCGTTCTACCTACGAAATTACACAATTTGCCCAGAATATATCGCCGAATGCAGAGCTTGAGGTTATTGAACGTCGTGGGGAAGATCCGGCGGTGATATGTTTTGAGAATAAGGAGAAGGAATTTGAGGAAATAATACGCTTGGCGAAAGAATTTTTAGATTCTGATTATCATGCGATGGGAATAATTTGCAAGACGCAAAAACAGGCAGAACAATTTTATAAACATATTAAGAGCAAAGACTGTAAAGCTTATTTATTAACGGCACAGAGCGAATCATTTATTCAAGGAATCATAATCTGTACTGCGCATATGGCCAAAGGTTTAGAGTTTGACCACGTCATCGTACCGGAAGCCACAGACGATAATTATGCAACGACAATGGATAAAAGAATGCTGTATGTCGCCTGCACACGGGCCATGCACAGATTGACCGTAACATCGGTGAAGACGGTGACGCGGTTTATAAAGTATCTTTAATAATATTTTTTATTTTTTCCAGGGCTATTTTCTTAGCGATTGTCTTTCTCCAAAACATACCTATTGTTCTTTGTGGTTTTGGGTTTTTAAAAGGAATGTAGATAATATTTGAATCTTTTTTTTGCAAGGCTAATTTGGGGATTAGTGTAATGCCAGCCTTTGCTTTGACCATATGGCGTAATGTTTCTAAACTGGTTGCCCGAAATTCAGAGTTTTCTTTTGCTCCGACTAAAGAGCAGACTTCTAATACTTGATCACGCAGGCAATGCCCTTCTTCTAATAAAAGGAGTTTTTCTTTTTGAATATCTTTGGCTGAAATTGATTTATGTTTACATAACCGGTGAGATGGATAAACCGCCAGGAAAAATTCTTCTTGTATGATTATATTTAAGGTCACATTATTTAATGCCATCGGAAGCGCTAAAAAAGCGGCATCAATTTCTCCGGATAATAATTTTTGTGAAATTCTTTTTGTTTTTTCTTCGATAAGAAATATTTTCATATGAGGGAGTTGTTTTGTTAGCGCCGGTATGATTTTAGGAAGTAAGTATGGTCCAAGAGTGGGGAAAACTCCCAATGTGATCGAACCTTTAAAAGGATCTTTAAATTCTTCAACCAATTGAAGAATTTGTTTTTGTTCATTAAGAATTATTTTAGCCCGTTCAGTGACAGCTTTCCCAACAGGAGTTATCAACACCTGCTTGTTGCTGCGTTCAATAAGGGTAACGCCCAGAAAATTCTCCAATTTCTTTATTTGCATGCTCAGAGTCGGCTGACTGATGCAGCAGGCCTCTGCAGCCTTACCAAAGTGCAAGTGTGTCTTAACCGCTACCAAAACGAATGAAGGAAACTGGGATTTAGTAGGAAACAATACTCCAGTCTTCTTTATTCGTGACCCTTCTAAATTTCCCGACTTTATTCATTCGCAAAAGAAAAATCCAAAAACAAATCTTCCGGATCCGGAAGCTATGTTTGAATATTGGGCTAACCACCCTCAATCGCTTCATCAAATGACGATTTTAATGTCTGATAGGGGGATCCCGTGTTCTTATCGACATATGAATGGTTATGGTTCGCATACTTTAAGTTTATGGAATAGTAAAGGCGAGCGGTTTTGGGTGAAATGGCATTTAAAAACAAATCAGGGCATTGAGACATTAACCAATGAAGAAGCCGCTAAGAAACCAGCATTTGGAGCTCAAAAAGATTTGGTGGAGGCTATTGAGAAATCTGAGTTTCCAAGTTGGTCAGTCAAGATACAGATTATGCCTGAAGAAAAAGCTAAAGATTACCCAATCAACCCTTTTGATTTAACAAAAATATGGCCGCATCAAGATTTTCCGTTAATAGAGATTGGGCAGCTTGAACTAAACCGTAATGTCGAAAATTATTTTGCTGAAACGGAACAAGCTGCATTTAGTCCCAGTAATCTTGTACCGGGAATCGGTGCATCTCCTGATAAAGTTTTACAAGCCAGGTTATTAATGTATCCTGATGCTCACCGTTATCGCTTGGGAACTAATGCAAACCAATTACCCGTAAACGCCCCAAAATGTCCTGTTAATCACTATCAGCGCGACGGTGCGATGGCTGGCATGTGTCCGGCACATGGTGATACTAATAATCAGGGGGAGAGTGTTACTTTTTATCCTAATGATCGAGTAAATGAGGGAGCGCCTGTACCCGATCCTTCTATCGTTGAACCTCCGATGCCTTTGATAGAAGAAGCTTGGGTAAAAGCCTACGATACGAAAGATGAAGATAACTTTACACAAGCGGGCGATCTTTATCGTATTATGACTGACGATCAAAAAGATCAGTTGGCGGGCAACATTGCTGAAGGATTAAGTCAGGCAAATGGACATATTCAGAAACGAATGCTGGAACAATTTAACTCTGCCGATCCTGATTATAAGGATAGGGTTCAGGATACTCTCAGATAAATAAAAAAATGATAAATAGGGATAGACGTTGTTTATGTTAAAAAACATTAACGTCTATCCCTATTATTTATTGCGCTATTTCAATATTGAAAATCTCTGAGAGGTTTGTATTTTTCAGAATCTTGGGATTTTTCTTTTTTGCTTTTTTAAGAATGATTTCACGTTCAGCGTGGATGGATTTGGATATAAATTCAAGAATATTTACGCCGCGAAGTTTGAATAATAATTTGGGGTCATTATCAATTTTGGCGCCAAGCGCGTAAAGGGCAACAGCGGTGTGCTTACAAAGATTAGCGCGATCCGGGCAAGAGCACTCAAAGGTTATTTGAGTCTTGGAAGGGAATAGACCTATGGGTTTGTTTGTAAAGATATCGGCCATTTCTTTAGGAAATTGATTATCGATTATTTTTTCAAACGCTTCTAAATGGCCATCGTATAACTTTTGAAATTTGGTCCAGAGTGTTTCAGAAATCGGTTCGATAGTAATTTGAACGTTATAGGGCTGGACCTTTGATCCTAAAACAATCGCTTCAATATTATTTGAGTTGATCTTAAAATCAGCCAAAGCCTCACACCTAAAATAAAGCTTACCTTTTTCTAATCGTGTATTGTTGAATGTGTAATTCTTTAAATTTGCATTCCAGGCTTTTCCCCACCAATTGGAGGCAAGATTTTTTTCTGTTATCGTAAACGGCGTAATTTCAGGATTCTTTTTTTGAAAAGTCGTTAGCTTCCGTCGGAATTTTGTTTTAAAACGATATGGAAGATTATATTGCGTATGCCAATCTGTTGCAAACATGTTTAATTTTTCCCTATTCCAAGTTTAAAAAGATTTATTAAAGCCTTATCATCCATTTCTGTGATCCATTTTTCTTTGGAGCGTTCGATAATGTTTTCGGATAGACCGGATTTTTCTTCAATCAGGAGATCAATTTTTTCCTCGAGGGTTCCTTTTGTGATAAATTTATGCACGATTACTTTTTTCCCCTGACCGATTCTAAACGCGCGATCCGTGGCTTGATTTTCTATCGCCGGATTCCACCAGCGGTCAAAGTGAATAACATGATTGGCGGCCGTTAAATTTAAACCGACGCCACCGGCTTTGAGAGATAAGATGAAAAATGGAATATACTCATCACTTTGAAATCGTTCAATCAGTTTTTTTCTTTGAGACGTAGGGATACTGCCGTGTAAGACCAGGCCTTCGCGATTAAAAATTGTTTTAAGGAAACTCTGCAACGGGGCAATAATAGATTTGAACTGCGTAAAAATTAAAACTTTTTCTCTCTCTTGAAAAATTGTTTCACATATTTCACGTAAACGTTGAAATTTTCCACTGTCATTCTCGCTGAAATGTCGATTTCCGGTGTATTGGCTCGGATGGTTACAGATTTGTTTGAATTTTACCAGTGAAGCCAAAATGGCCCCCTTTTTCTGAATACCGCGAGATTCTTTAATCGAAGTTTCTGTGTTCTTTATAAGTTCTTTATAAAGGATGATTTGTTTTTTAGTTAGATGTGAATACGTTTTCATTTCAATTTTATCGGGCAAGTCAGAAATGATGCTTCTATCTGTTTTCAGTCGGCGTAAAAGATAGGGTTGGATGACTCTTTTTAATTTTCCGTACTTATTCGGGTGGTCAGTTAAGCTTTGGGTATATTTTGAAAATTCTCGTGGCGTTCCAAGCAATCCGGGGTTTGTGAAATCAAGCAATGACCATAGATTGGATAATCTATTTTCAATAGGGGTTCCGGTCAGGATGATTCTATTATAGGAACATAGTTTTTTTATAGCCTTGCTTTGTTTTGTATTCGGGTTTTTTATGGCTTGCGCTTCGTCGAGAATAATATAAAACCATTCAGTTTCTTTTAATAAGGTTAATTTTTGAATAAGATTATATGTTGTGATGACCAGATCATAGGATTCTGTAAATTTTTCTTGTTTTAAAATATTTTTTGCTTCAGGGTTAATGCCTGGATGAGCAATGAACGTTTTTAAGCTTGGTGAAAATCTTTGAATTTCATTTTGCCAGTTCGAAATAAGGGAGGCGGGTAGAACCAAAAGACTTGGAGGATTATTTTTGTCTTTAATAAGCGTTAAGAACGCGAGAAGCTGAATAGTTTTTCCAAGGCCCATGTCGTCGGCGAGACAAGCTCCGAATTGTAAAGAATGCAAGAGGCTAAGCCAGTTTAAACCTTCAAGCTGATAAGGGCGTAGTGTTCCTTTGAATTTATCCGGAACAGACACTGCCTTGATGATTTTAGGATCACGTAATTTGCCCAGAGTGTTTTTTAACCATTCTCCTTGGGAGAATTCAAGGACGATATCTTCATCTTCATTGTTTAAAAGATCACTGGCGCCCATTTGAAGGCGAATGGCTTCCTGAAAAGTCAAGCCTTGTTGTTCAACTTTTTTTGCTTTTTCAAACATTTTCAGCATTAGGGCAAGTTTTCGTGAATCAACTTTTAGCCATTTTCCTTTAACAAATGCCAGGCCTTCAGATTCGTTTAAAATATTTTGGATTTCTTTTTCGTTAATCACCGTATCGCCAAGCAATAATTCTGCGTTGAAATTCATAATACTTGCCATTCCTAAATGGGAGGGGGCAGAGTCGTGCATTGAAATATTAATCTTCATTGAGGAGGCTTCTTTATTCCACCAATCCGGAATACGGCATAGGATGCCGCATTTTTCATAAAGTTTAATTTCTTGTAAGAATTGATACGCTTCTGTTAATGTCCAGGCTAAGGGATGAAATAATTCGCCGGATTTCAGCATTTTCTCAATTAAGGGGCATTCACGGGCCGTAAAATGAATCGTATTTAATAAATCCAGCAACTCGCGATCATTGTGATTAAACATTTCGAGTGCATTTTTAAGGGTAACTTGTTGAAAGGTTTTTTTCTTTTGTTGCCGGGGTGTATAGGTGGCTAAGAAAGAAAAAGGACGTTTTTTATCAAAAATATTTTCTACAAGATGAAATTGCATGCGGCCGACAAGATGAATATGCATACTATAGGTGTGGATAAAACTTTCAATGGTGCCTTCGTGATTTCGTATTTTATCTTGAAAAAATGAATTGAGTTGTTCCCATAATTTGGTTAATACATTTTTATTGAATCGTTGAGAGCCAATCATAAAAGGTGCTTTTTGAAGCATTTCAGTCATTTCATCATCGGTAATAATTATTTCAGTTTTGTCGCGTTTGGTTTCAAGTTCAGGAGTATGGCTAAGTTTATATGAAAAAAGGTGTGCAAAATTTCGAAAAAAATTCAGCGATGGCGAGAGAGAAATTTCTTCATCACAAAACCCTAGAAACAACAAACAAGACATAAATCCGTCTTTGGAACGTTTGAAAATATCTTTTTGTAAGAGTTGTGTATTTTTATGAATCTTCTTTTTGACCGTTGTCCACTCGAGCTGAACCGTTCCATCAGGGAAAATTGCTGAAATAAGGTGTTTATTCATCCGCACAGGCTATACGGAGTTGGCATTATATGCAAGTAAAATAATTGTGATGGTTCGTAATATGTTGACTTTATAGCAATAGTCGTTATTATTGTCGTTTTGCTTTTAACGAAATAATAAGACTATTAGAAAGTCAGAGGAATATTCATATGAGTCACAATGTCCCTATTGTTGCAGAACAAAAGCCTGCGAGTGTTAAAAATGATTTACTTTCCGGATTGACCGTTGCCTTGGCCTTGGTGCCTGAGGCGGTAGCATTTGCGATTATCGCTAAGGTCGATCCTTTGGTGGGGTTGTATGCCGCTTTTATTATGGCGATCATCACGTCTTTGGTGGGTGGGCGTCCCGGCATGATATCCGGAGCCACCGGAGCTATTGCCGTTGTCACCACCGCCTTGGTTGTCGAGCATGGCGTAGAATATTTATTTGCTGCCGTTGTTTTAATGGGATGCCTTCAAATGTTGGCTGGCGTATGTCGGATTGGTAAATTTATTCGTCTTGTCCCTCATCCTGTGATGCTCGGTTTTGTGAATGGGTTGGCTATTATTATTGGTTTGTCGCAGTTGGATGCTTTTAAAATAGCTTCTTCTGAA
Source organism: Candidatus Omnitrophota bacterium (assembly GCA_029261055.1). GTDB lineage: Bacteria > Omnitrophota > Gorgyraeia > Zapsychrales > Zapsychraceae > JAJDCA01. Next base: position 43,836 of record JAJDCA010000060.1, read on the forward strand.
CATCATACTTGGATGCAAGGGACGCAACTTTATACGATATTAGGTTTGGTGGTTTTTACGATGTTGGTGATTCATTTTTTTCCAAAGATCACAAAGAAATTTCCTGCAGCCCTCGCCGGTATTCTTGCCTGTACAGGTGTTGTTTTCGGGGCCAAATTTCTTGGAATGGATATAAGTCAGGTTACATTTATTCCAAAGTTTGATGCCGTTCTGCCTTCTTTTGGAATTCCGCATGTGCCTTTTAGTTTGGAAACACTTAAGATTGTTTTTCCGTTTGCCTTTATTATGGCGTCTGTAGGCTTGATTGAATCGTTGATGACATTGACATTGATTGATGAAATGACAGACACGCGTGGACGTGGTAACAAAGAATGCGTGGGGCAGGGGCTGGCTAATATGGTTACAGGTTTTTTTGGTGGGATGGGTGGTTGCGCGATGATTGGTCAAAGTGTGATCAATATCAATTCAGGTGGTCGTGGACGTTTGTCTGGTTTGGCTGCGGGAGTGTTTTTATTGTGTCTGATTATGTTTTTGAGCCCTCTGTTGGCGATGGTTCCTATGGCTGCGTTAATAGCGGTGATGTTTACCGTTGTGATTGGGACTTTTGCTTGGCCATCTTTACGCATTCTTAATAAAATTCCTTTTAGTGATGCTTTTGTAATGATATTAGTTTCTGTTGTGACGGTCGTCCATGATTTAGCCGTTGCCGTATTTGTAGGGGTCATTGTAAGTGCTTTGGTTTTTGCTTGGAAAAAATCCCAAGCTATTGCTGCTCAAATAATAGAAAAGGATGGTGTGAAGAATTATATACTTGACGGTCCGTTATTTTTTGGTTCGATTACAAAATTCAATGATATTTTTACACCGGCGAAAGATCCAAAAGTTGTCCACGTTGATTTCTTGAATTCACGTGTGTATGACCATAGTGCTATTGAAGTTATTAATAAATTAGCGGAAAGATATGAATCCTTGGGTAAAGAAATACATCTTAAGCATTTGAGTAAAGAATGTAGTGCTTTAATTGTCAAGGCAGGGCATATGGTAGATGTGAATATTTTAGAGGATCCTGATTATCACGTTGCCGATGATGAGTTAGCCTAAAATAAGGGGAGGTTTGTTATGATTATAAGAATTATTCGAGAAATATTAGGACGGATTTTGGTGCTGATTGATTTTCTAACACGCCCTAAGCCGATTAAACATTCTGCCGAAAAACAGGCTAAGATTGATGCTGCCGCCAAACATTTTCAACTATATCAGTTTTATGCTTGTCCGTTTTGTATTCGTGTTCGTCGTCAAGCGCATCGTCTAAATATTTCATTAACCACAAAAGATGCCCAGAACAATCCTGATATAAAAAAAGAGCTTTTAGATCAAGGCGGTAGCCGTAAAGTGCCTTGTTTGAAAATTGAAGAAAACGGAACCGTTGAGTGGATGTATGAATCTAAAGACATTATTCAGTATTTATACAAACGCTTTGATGTTGTTTTGACATAAGCGTCATTACTAAAACCTAATTATAGCCTCGATTTTATATCAATTCCGAACACAACTTTCGAGAAATATTTCTTTTGATAAATTGTGCATTTTCAATTCCGAGCATGTATTCGGAATTTAACTAAATGCTTTGTTTACTATTTTAGAATAAAAAGTATATAATAAAGTTAAAAAGGAGGGGATAAAAATGAATACTTCAATTAAGCTTGGTTTTTGTTGTTGGAGTAGTTTTGATATTTTTGGGCTATTTTTAGAAAATTAGAAAGATATATAATTATATGGAAAATTTCATTTATGATTTATGTATTTTACTAGTCGGTTCAGCGATATTAAGCTGTGTGGCAATTTTTTTAAAGCAGCCCATTATTATTGCGTATATTTTTTGTGGGGTGTTGGCAGGACCGTGGGGATTTGGTTGGATTAAACATACAGAATTTATTGAAATTATTTCGCACCTCGGCATAACGTTATTATTATTTTTAGCAGGTCTGTGTTTACACCCTCAAAAATTAATTGAATTATTTAAAAAGACGGCGATGGTTACGTTTATTAATTGCATCGTTTCTTTTCTTTTTGCTTTTGTATTTTCGTTATTATTTCGTTTTGCCATTGTAGATAGTCTCTGCATTGCACTCGCCTTGATGTTTTCAAGTACGATCTTAACCATAAAGTTATTGCCAACAACGACGCTACATCAACAGCGGATGGGGGCGCTGTGCATAAGTGTTTTAATTTTAGAGGATTTAATCGCTATCGCTGTCTTGGCATTGATTAGATGCTTGGATGCGCCGCAAGGAGTGTGGATTAGTTTTATTACGATTAATATCAAATTATGCGTGTTTATCACAATTTTAGTGTTATTTGAACGTTACGTTTTACAAAAAATTATGGCGCATATTGAAAGGATACACGAAGCTTTGTTTGTGTTGGGATTGGCTTGGTGTATCGGCATTGCAACGGTTTCCCATCAGATGGGCTTGTTTTTTGAAACAGGTGCATTTTTTGCCGGTGTTGTTTTGGCGCGACATAAAATTGCTTTATTTATATCTGAAGAATTAAAACCTTTGAGAGATTTCTTTTTAGTTTTGTTTTTCTTTTCTTTAGGTGCCAAGCTTGATCTATTAATTATGAAAGATATATTTTTGCCTGCAGTATTGTTGGCTGCCATTTTTGTTTTTATGAAACCATTGGTTTTTAAACGTGCATTTGTAATGGTCGGTGAAAAAAAGGATTTTTCAAAAGAAATCGGCATGCGCTTAGGTCAGCTGAGTGAATTTTCATTATTGATTGCGCTATTGGCGTTTGAATCAGGGCATATAAGCAATAGAGCATCGCAATTAATTCAGCTAGCCACGATTTTAACGATTATTGCGTCAAGTTATTTAATCGTTTTTAAATACCCAACCCCTATTGGAACAACAGATAAATTGACTCGGGATTAATATCAGTTATTTTTTTGACAAAAGCTACTTATAAAACTCAATAGGATCAAAATAATCCCAAACACGCACACAACGCTTGCTCCGGTTGGGAAATCGAGATAATAAGACACCCCCATGCCTATAACACTGGCAAGGAGGCCGACGCCCCACCCCAGAATAAGTTTTGTTTTAGTATCCTTTGAAAAAAGCATCGCACACACGGATGGCACAACAAGAAAAGAAAAAACCAGAAGCACTCCTGCTATTTTTACCGAACTGGTGACCACAAGACCAAATAAGACATAAAATAGAAAATCCCACCCCTTGACATTTATTCCTTTTTGAAAAGCTTCGTTTGGATTTCGGGAAATCATAAAAAACGGACGACGAAAAATATAGTGCAGTAAACCAACGGCACAATAGATAAAAAATACTTTTAAGAGTTCCGGTTTAGTGATAAGCAAAATATTTCCAACTAATGATTGTCTGATGTGTTTTGTTCCTTCACCGGAAAAACTTAAAACAATGATGAGAAGGGCTGACGATACCACATAAATAATTCCGATAATGGCCTCTTGGGGAATACGTTGTTTTTTAAAACGACTTATAGAAAATATCCCTGCTCCGATGACAGTAAAAAAAAGGGACAGCCAATAAGATTGAACACTTCCTAATTCATATCCCAAAATAAGAGCAAAACTTGCCCCCAATACCGCTATTTGGGCAAGCGCCAGGTCAACAAAAATAACCTGGCGCTCGATGACATGAAGTCCTAAATAGGCATGAATACCCGTGAGAACTAAACAGGCAAGAAACGGTAAAGCCATAATTTGAAAAAATTCAATCATCTGTTGTCCTCCTTTGCGCTCTTGAACCCATGCTCAACTTGTTTAACTATTGTGTCGATTAAATCAAAATAGTTTTCCGCTTCCTTTGTTCCACCAACAGAATTTGGAACAATAACAACACGCGCCCCTGTTGCATTAGCAATAAACTTTGCGGCTTTATCATCATAAAAAATTTCGCTTAAGATCACTTTAATATTATTTGCTTTAACGATATTAATGACTTCTTTTAAATGACTGGGGGAGGGCAATATGCCTGGCTTTGGTTCAAGCTCAGCCGCAACCCGGAACCCAAAGCGTTTAACGAAATACGACCAGCTTTTATGATAGGTCACGATGGGTTCTCCATAATATGGGGCCAATTTTGTTTTCCACTCTTTCATCTTTGTATAAATTTTTGTGTTGAACCGTGTAAGGTTCTCCTGGAAATACGATGCCTCATCAGGAGAAAGCTTAGTTAATCTTTCGGCAATATTGGCTGCCATAATTTTTGCATTAAGCGGATCTAACCAATAATGAGGATTACCGAACGGATGAATATCGCCCATCGAACGATCAATTTCTTTCGATGGGATATCAAGAGGCGTAATGCCCTTTGAAGCATCAAGATGACCATTATTTCCAGGTTTTATTTTTTTGTTCCGTGATCCTTCAATGATCAGACTGACCCATGTCACTTCAAGCCCCAACCCATTTTCTATGAAAAGGTCTGCTTTTCTGGCTTTGATCATATAACTCGGTTTGGTCTGCACAAAATGGATGTTCGCAGCGCCTGTAGAAATACTTGAGACTGTAACTTTATCTCCTCCGATAATCTCTGTGATGGATTTAAGATCGGAGGTCGTTGTTAATACCTTAATCGGATTGTTTGACGCCAGAGCAGAATTTCCAGCGGCATAAAACAAAATGGTCAGGGATACAAATATTGTAAGACTTCTTTTTATATTAATTTGCATAATGAAAATCTCCTTAAAATTTATGTTTAGGATGAGCGCCTAACATGAATTCATACTGAAGCCATATGGAATGCTCATCGTCGTTATTATCATTGATATGTTCGGCCTTATCATAATTGTATTGAAGGCGAATCTTAGAAAACTCTGTCGGTCTCCAGGTAAGCTTCGGAGAAATACGGGTCCGTTGATCGCGTAAATGATCCGTTGAAGGCCCATCGCCATCAGCAAAATCATAGCGAAGACCTGCCGTCCAATTTTTCTTGAACCCCCATAAAAGTTGGCTGTACAATCCCCAATCATCCAGATTATCTTTATCTTCGCCGGCTTCATAATCTCTTTTCATTACTTCTGTTTGCCAGCTCACAAAAGGATATCCCTGATTATTAAAGAGAGGTTGCCACTTCATATACATATCGGTCCCATAAATTTGGGTTTGCGTATCCGTACCGCTTGCGTTGGCCCCCAACAATGCTGAAGTCCCGACATTAAGGGTTATTTCATCATTAAGGTCAAACGAATTTAACCAGCGTGTGGAATAAAGCATGTCTTCAAGCGACCTTACATCCCGGTCAATTAAGGTCAATTCGGCAAAATCTTCTCCCGCGGCATTTAAAAAACTAAACGCAGTTTCTCCGTTGGCATTTTGAATACCCCCGAAAACTTCAGAATACCAAGGGAGGGGAGTCAGCCAAGACAAGCGAGCTCCCGGCCCGCGTAACCCATCGCCTCCGAACATGCGTGTATTAATGATCGGTTGGTCCACAAATGTCCATGAATGCGGATGTTGAGTGTTCAATCGTCCAAACTCGGTGAAATAAGTACCAGCCTTAAGTTGAAGATCATAAGGCAAAGATTGTGTGGTAAGAAACGCTTCTTCGACCTCTAGTTTAGATTCACCGTCTTTATTGATCTGATAAATAAGATGAACTTCGGAATTGAGATAAGGATCAACGGCGCCCAAAAGAGAGAGTTCTAAATTCTGAGTCGTAAAACCTCTTTTTTTGGGATCATGCGCCCCGCCTTGAAGTTTATCAATTTCACTTTCCCTTGCTGTTGATCCTCCCATCGTAAAAAGGCTATCAAAGGAAATATTTATTAACTTGACGGTGCTTCCTCCGATTTGTTTTGAATAGAGAAGGGGGGATTGAGAAGATTGCGTTTCTTTACTAACATCTTCTTTCTCTATAGACGTTATGTGTTGTGTTGCAGGGGTATCTTCAAGTTGTTCAATCCGCGTTTGTAAATTATTAATCGTTTGACCGTAAAAAGACTGCATTCCTTTAAACTGATCACGAAGTTGATTGATTTCTTGTTTTAATTGTTTGATTTCTTCATCTTTGTTTTGGTCTGGATTTTGTGCATAAACCGATGAAGAAAAAAATAATATAGTCATAAGACATATAAGAAATTTTTTCATTTAGAGTAGCCTCCATGGATATAAAGTTATTCCAAGAATAAGAATATTTTGGATATGAATATGGAAATAAAGAATTAAGGTCAGATCAAAACGGGAGGGGCGCGGAAATTAGGAAGGGACTGATAAATTTTCGTGATAAATATTCGGTAAACTTTTAAAACGTAAGGTTGAAATTGTAAACAAAATAATGCGCCAAGAGCGCTAAAAATAGTGAAAGTTTGCGTCTGTAGTTTATTAAATAAACAGGACTCCTGTTCTTGACTGTTTTCATGATTATGGATATAACTATGAAGGTATTCGTTCCCAATAGAAAAAAATACAAAGCCAAAAATGGCTAAACACAATAGAGCTATAACAAATTTGTTTTTATTTTTAAACATAAGTTGATCTCAGTTATTTTTGTAATGATAGCAATAAGTCCGTTTATTGGCAAGACTGTTGTTTATTCAAATCCATGAACCCATGAACATTATATTATTGGAACAAAGTGATTTTGTCGGTGATAAGAACGAAGTCGTCTTATCAGGTAGAAGATTTATGCATATTAAAGATATTCTTAAATCTTCAGTTGGCGATACACTTTCCATCGGTTTGTTGAATGATCGGCTTGGGGAAGGGGAAGTTATGGCGATGTCTGCAAATGATGTGCATCTTAAGGTGGATTTGACTGAACCGCCACCACCGGCACTTTCTTGCAAATTAATTCTGGCGCTGCCTAGACCCATTGTTCTTAAACGACTTTTAGGGAGTATCACGTCACTGGGAATCAAAGAAATATATTTACTTCAGACACGTCGTGTAGAGAAGAGCTATTGGCAAAGTCCGGTGCTTGAAAAACAAAATATTGAAAAGGCCCTTAAGCTGGGGCTTGAGCAGTCGAAAGATACCGTACTTCCAAAAATTTTCTTGAAGAAACAATTTAAATCTTTTGTTGAGGATGAATTATCTGATATTGTGCAAGGAACACAGTGTTTTTTTGCGCACCCCACATCCCGTGAGCAGCCTCAAAAAATGCAGGGACCAGTGACGCTTGCCGTTGGACCTGAAGGCGGGTTTATTGATTATGAAATTGAAAAGTTGCAGCAATACGGATTTTCCGGTATTCATCTTGGTCAAAGAATTTTAAAAGTCGAAACGGCAATTCATGTTTTGATTGGACAATTACGACTCTTAATTTAATGTTAGTCATCAGTCGTCAGCTATCAGCCGGCAGTGCTTTTACTGATGTCTGACGACTGATGGCTGAAAGTCAAAATAGCCGTAGAAGGTGCTTTAATTTAAACAGTTAATATTTGAGTTTTAAAGTAAGCCTGTTAGAATAATTTCCTTATGCAAATTTGTCGAACCCGATTTAAAAAAGAAATTGTCACGGAATTTGTTACCCCGTCTAATAAAAAATCTCGAAAGGTGATGATATTTTGTTCCGGTATTCCTAGTGTGCCTTGCAAGGATGATGTATTAGAGTTTTGGGCGAAAAAAGGATATTGGACATTTTTTCCGCGGTATCGTGGAACCTGGGAGAGTGAAGGGACTTTTCTAGCGACTTCCCTGGAGCAAGATATTTTGGATGTTATCGATAGTCTTTCTAGCCATTTTACGGATTATTGGAGTGGAAAAAGTTATCAGGTTCAGCCTAAGTCGGTTGTTGTGGTAGGGTCGAGTTTTGGTGGGCCAGCAGCTATTTTAGCATCGCGTGATCCCCGTGTGAATAAATCTATTTGTATTTCTCCGGTCGTTGATTGGCAGGCTGAGGATAAATCTGAGCCGCTTGACGAATTGTATGTATTTCTTCGCGAAGCTTATGGCTGTGCTTATCGATTAAATCGGCAGAGTTGGAATAAGCTGGCCAAAGGTAATTTTTACAATCCAGCCCGACACATTGAAGAAATTAATGGACAAAAAATTATGATTTTTCATGCCAAAGATGATGATATCGTAAAAATTAAGCCTGTTGTTAAATTTGCATCAAAGACAGGGGCTCATTTTATTGTTTTAAACAAAGGCGGACATTTATCCTCCTCAATGCTCATGAACAATAGATATTATCGGAAGGTGGAAAAGTTTTTAAAGGAAGTTTAGCCGAGCACATGTCTAAAATGTTAATCCTTATTCCTCCATCCGAAGGCAAGACTCCCGGAGGGACACATCCTCCGTTGGCAGCCCCTAGTTCTCCCGTTAAAACGATGATTCAACAGTTACAAACCTATTCCGGTGATTTGGAAAAGCTTTTGGGGGTTAAAGGACCGGCGTTAAAAAAAGCCTGTCAAATCAATACAGAAATTTTAAGCAACCCAACCCTTCCGGCGATTGAGCGTTATTCCGGTGTGGTTTATAAGGCTATTGATTATCCATCGCTTGATGCCAAAGCCAAGAAATTTTTTAATACCCACGTACGTATTATTTCTGCTATATTTGGGCTTGTGGCCCCGTTAGATTTAATTCCTGACTACAAACTAAAAATTGATAAACTTGGCGCTCAGGCTTTTTGGCGAGATATTTTGACGCCGCAAGTAAAAGACGTTATTTGTTTTAATCTTCTTCCCAAGGCGCATCAAAAAGCAATTACGCTCAAGCATAGTTGGAATATTGATTTTGTTATTACGAAGAACGGAAAAAGCACACGTTCTGGTCATCAGGGTAAATATATTAAGGGACGATTTGTCCGTTGGTTATGTCAGAATCAAATCACACATCCTGATGATGGTGAAGGGTTTAAAGAAGAAGGATATCATTGGACGGGAACACGTTTTGATTTAGATATTGATTGTTGAATTGAAAGACGACTGGTATAGTATCTTATTTTAATGGGACGCAAAAAGGGGTTACTTATACGGTGACCTTAACGAATGTAAGTTATTCGGTGACGGCGGTACACGTAAGTCCACGGAGTGGGTCGGCAAGTTATACAATTTCAACAGGGTTGATTTTAGTTACAAATTAAATAATATGTGTAATTTAAAGAAGTAAGAAGCAAAGAGGTAGAGAAGTAAAGAGATTGGTTAATTAGTTTTTTTTCTCTGCATCTTGATCCTTTGTTTCTCTGCTTCTTTTCAGAGAGGAGTGGAAGATGAAAGGTAAGGTATCAAAGTTTTTTGTTTATGCGGGGATGTTTATTTTAACATTCGGTGCCAGCAGTTGCGGGCAGAGTGGTGTTGAAGAAAGTTCTGTGTTGGATAGTTTTGAAGGTAATATTTCATCGCAAACAGCGGATTATGGTTCAGCGTCGAACAGTTCTGTTGATGTGACAGCTTCCAAAGATTCAAAATGTGGACAGCAATCGCTTATGTTAGATTACAACTTGGCCGAAAAAGGGTATCTTTATTGCGCGCGTGGTTATGGATTAGATGTGTTAAATGCTCTTTGGGAAGCGCCTGCACCTGATAAAATTGATTGGTCAAAATATACAGGGATTCGTTTACAGATGAAAGGGACACAAAGTGGTCAGCTGGCTTTTGATGTCAAAGATGCTGGTGGAGAATTATGGCGATTTATGATTAATGTCGATTCGACAGAATGGAAAGAGGTCGTTATTCCGTTTGATCAATTTTCTGTTCGCCATGACTGGCAACCATCTACATCGGATGGTAATCAGAAACTAGATTTTCCAATCCGTAGTTTCCAATTCGAACCTAAAACAGTCGGACAAGGTCAATTTTATTTTGATTGTGTTGAATTAGATATTTAGGAAATTCAAAATGATTAAGAAATTAAAAGAAAAGTGGAATATAAGTAGTAATTGGGATTTTGTGATGATCATGCTGGTTTTTTCTTTGGCCGGCATGTCGATAGGATTTTTCCGTAAGCCTGTGTTTCATGCTTTAGGGATTAATGCGCAAACGCCCTTTTGGATTAAGACAGTTATTTATATTCCTTTGATTGTTCCTATTTATCAAGTGAATCTGCTTGTTTATGGATTTTTATTGGGTCAGTTTAAGTTTTTTTTGGAAAAAGAAAAAAAATTAGTTCAGTTTATTGTAAAGGTTTTTCGAAAAAAGGAGGTAGAGTGTGAATAGTTTTAAGCAAGTAAATATTCAGGACGCTAAGAAATTAATTGATCAGGGCAGCATCACTATTGTTGATATCCGAGATGCCGCATCGTTTGAAGAGGCTCATATTGAAAATGCCGTGTCGGTAACAGATAAAAATGTTGAAGAATTTGTATCCAAGGTCGATAAAAACAAACCCTTGCTTTGTTATTGTTTTCATGGAATGACCAGTCAATCTGCAGCACAGTACTTTAAAGAAAATGGGATAAAAACGACTTACAGTATGGATGGTGGTTTTGAGGATTGGCGCAATACCTATCCGACAGTAGCCACACCGTGTGGAAAGGAATAATATGAGTCACAAGGATTCCTTATCTAAATCTAAAGAAGAATATACGGAAATCATCCAGAAAATAGAGTCTCAGAATTCAGCCGTAGGCATTGATGCCCAATATACACATGCGATCATCATCGATTACCTACAGCAGATCACGCAACGATTAGATGTTTTGGAATCGAAAATAAATTCAAAATGGGCGTCTTAGAGATTCTTTTTAATTTTTTTTATGCCCCACTGTTTAAGTGGGGCATAACTATTACTCTATCAACAAGTTGTGCAACATTCACCCTTTCTTTATCTTCCCCCCGTCAGGTAGCAATCCCTTAATATATATTGTAAACTTACTATATAACACTTTAATTCTTAATAAAGGAAGGTTCTAAGGTTTAAAAATTTGTAAGGATAGGTCACGAATTGATTTGAAATGTTTTTGATTTCCGCTTACTAAAGGGAGATTATTTTCCACAGCTGTCGCTGCAATGATGGCATCAGCCGCAGATAGTCCTGTGCTTAATCCATATTCTTCAATGTAGATAAGGGCACGGTGACCAATGTTTTCTGTAAGAGGCAGGACTTCAAAATTGTAATCGGTTAGAAAGGATTTCGTGTATTGATGTTGTTTTTTGGAAGAGGCATGTTGTAGAAGTTCCATGTAGGTGAAGATAGAAATAATACGTTTAGAAGATTTTTCAATAAGTTTAGCGGCTTTCAGATTGCCGCGTTGAACCCAAATAAGGACATCTGTATCAAAGATCATGATAACGTCCCTTACGAAGATTTTTCATGGTTTGAGGGACGCTTTCTTTTTTGGATGTTTTGTGCATACCAAAAAAGGGATGGTCCGTCACATGTTGAACAGGTGTTTTTGTCGTGGGCACGATAAGACCTTTTTTTTTGCCGTGATAAAGTATCGTTATTGATTCATTACGATTAAGGGCTTTGAGAATGTCATTCATTTTATAACGCAGGTCAACGATAGATGCTTGCATAAGGTTTCTCCTTTTGGGCATTTTTAATATGTCTACTTGAAGTATACATTATTTAACAGGCTGATGCAAGGTGTTTTTATGTTTCAAACAAAAAGAAATATTTTTTTTAAAATTATCGCTTTATTTGTGTTAATAAATTTTGGTATTACGGTGATTGGGCCGTTGCCAACATCCACAGCTCAAGAAGCTTTTTCGCTGCCTACAGCAGGTAAAATGGTAGGTTTTAAAGATCCAGCCTTTCCAATTTTACTTAAAGGTGTGAAGGTATTTCCGGATAATCCCTTGCGGTTTGATTTTGTTATTGATCAAGGTAATGTAGGGGCGGGCCCCCGTGCCCGCCCGGTCTTTGAGAAATTAATCAAATATTTCCTCGCTTCGCTGACGGTGCCGGAAGATGATTTGTGGGTCAATTTGAGCCCGGATGAACCAGACCGCATTATTCCAAATAAATTGGGCGAGACCGAAATGGGTCGTGATTTATTGGCTCAGGATTTTATGCTTAAACAAATTACCGCATCCTTGATGAATCCGGAAGGTGAGTTGGGCGAACAGTTTTGGGAACGGATTTACGCCGAGGCCTATGCGAAATACGGAACAACCGATATCCCCGTAGATGTATTGAACAAAGTATGGATTGTGCCTGAAAAAGCGGTCGTGTATGAAAATGACAAAACGAATACAGCATTTGTGATCGAGTCGCGGTTGAAGGTAATGGTGGAAGAAGATTATTTATTAAAGGAGCGCAGTCGCTCGTCGCTAGTCGCTCGTGACTCGAAAAAACATTCAGATATCAAACGCGCCACGCGTCACCAGCGACTAGCGACAAACCTTATTCGCGAGATCATAATTCCTGCCATCGAGCGCGAAATAAACGAAGGTCAAACCTTCGCCAATCTCCGCCAAATTTACCATTCGCTCATACTCGCCACATGGTACAAACGTAAATTAAAACAATCCTTCCTCGGCCGCACATACATCAATCAAAACAAAACCGACGGCATCGACATTGAAGACAAAACTGCCAAACAAAAAATTTACACCCAATACCTCGAAGCCTTCAAACAAGGCGCTTACGATTACATCAAAGAAGAGTACGATTCTAATACGCAAGAAATCGTGCCGCGGAAATATTTTGCAGGAGGGACGGCATTTACAGACGAAGAGATGAATCTGGTAATGGTAGTTATTGATAAAATATCTGAGAGCAATATTTCGTTGGGAGATGATGCGGCAATGATATCGATGGTTTTAGATCCTACCAAAAATGATACGGCAATGACGGCTTCCTCAGTGTTAAAAAATAATGAAATCAATTTATACCTTGATGATGTTGAACTTTACTATCAACGAAAAAAAGAAATTAGGGCGTTATTACAGCAAGCCGTTGATGCAAATATTAAATCAGAAAAAGAGTTTTATATTCTTTTGAAGAAAATTCTGGAGTTTAAAGGTGCAAAGTCGACGGTTATTATGGAGGTTAGCAGGGAAGAAGGTTCGTTGGGGGCGATAGCGCAAGGTATTTTTGATATTTATCCCATTGAAGAGGCAGCTTTGAAGGAAATGTCAAAGGGGGCGCAGGATATTTGGTATGACAGAGTGGATCCTGTTTGGGGGGAATCTTTTACTCCGGCTATCCGTAATGAAATTTTGGATGCTTTAGGGCCGCCTGGGGTTTTTGTTTTATCAGGGGGGAAGTCAGAAGAAATGCGGCAGTTAAGATTAAAAGTAGGAGAAATAGTTTTTAAAAGTATGATGAATATTATATGGAAGAAACTTAATGTTGAAGAGGGTTCAGAAGATCGAAGGTGGATAGAAAGGTTTCTTGTTAGTCCAGAAATATCTGAGGATGAGGAGAAGGTATTGAGAATTCTTGAGGAGTGGAAAGAAATAAACGAAGAATTATTTTTAGAGAAATATAAGTCTAAAAGGGGTCTTATTTCGAAAATAATTTCGTTGCAAATGCAAATTTTAAATGAGATGCAGACACATACAATTCGGACAAAGCTTGAAGAGTCTTTCCAACATACGAATGCTTTTACTGAACCATTTGTGTTTTTTTGGGGGTGGATTGAAAAAGATCAAGAATTTTTACGTAAACAAGGAGACTTTGAATATCAAAGGGCGGCTGGATATGCTGCAGTACGAAATGGGGAAGTTTCCAAAGCTGTAAAAAGTTATCGGAAAGCATTGGAGATATTTCCGGATAAGAAAGCGATTGTTCGGGATGATTTGGAGCAGTTAGCAAAGAAGGGAATTTTAATAGCTGAGGATGTTCGGAAAGAATTAGGTTTAGACAAATCTATGATTACTTCCGTAACATTTTCCTCCGAAAAAGAAGTGAATGAGTACCTTGATCCTGATTTTACTGTGCACGCTTTGTCTGTAAAAACAGAAGAAACAAAAGAATTTACGGCCAAAGGCTCTTCGAGGTTATCGGTATTCGGTTCGGCGGATGAGGAATTATGGGAAAACGAGTATCCGATGGACAAAAACGGTAACGTTACTCTTGGGATTCATCCATTGCTTGTTGAGGATAAAGTGAAAGGGGAATATATTTTGATTGATCCCGGGCCTTCGGGCGAGGAAATTATAAAGGCATTAGACGCTAAAGGAATTTATCCAAAGGATATAAAAAAAATAATTCTTTCCCACGGGCATTGGGATCATGCAGGGGCGCTGACATATGAAGGCAAGCCAACGTTTCCAAATGCAGATGTGTATGTGAGTGAAACAATTAAAGATTCTAATTGGAGTTTTTTTAAAGAGGATCATTTTGAGTATCAAATAAGGCGTGATTTTAGAAGTAAAGCTGTAAGCGGTATTTTAATTTCATCTAAAATTAACATTAAATATATCCCCAAGAATCAAACAACCATTTCGGAGATTAAGGGTATAAAATTTATTTGGACAGGTGGCCATACCGGCCATCACCTGCGATTAGAGATTGGAAAACTTTTCTATGGAGGTGATGAATCATTAACAAGAGTGCACGTAGAAAATTTTATGGGGGCACCAACAGAGGATAGTGAATTGTCACGCGAAACATGGAATACAATCCGTCAAAGGGCAGAAAAAACAGGAGGTAGTATTTATGCCTATCATGACATCAAGAATCCATTTATAAAAATTATTCAGGAGGGTGATGATTCGTCGATGATTACGTCTCCCATAACAAAAGGCGGCATCGATTTTAATGCGAACGCGCTTCCATTGGATGTGCAAGGCGCCGAGATTGATTTTGATTTTACGCAATTGAATCTTCCCTGCACGGACGACGATAAGGACGAAGAATGTGAAGGCTTGGATATGAAGGCCCTTGAACAAATGTCGATCACTGGCTTTACGCCGGTTATCCTCAACATCGTTCCACTGCAGAGCATTTCAACATTTTTAGGGTTAGGAGATAATCAGGAGGAAGAGGTGGAGGAAATTGAGCGTGTTACGTTTTTTGATCGAAAGCAAAGGCCTTATTTAAATCATGAAAGCTGATGATGTGACAGTTTTTTTCTTGCCAGGATCGTTTGCCAGCATAGATTAAAAATGTTTTGCCAACACCACGTTTATTAAGGCGTTCATAGAACTCGAGATTTTTGAAGAAGTCATCAGAAATAGTTTCGCCACTTTTGATTTCGATAGGAATAATTTTATCACCGTAATCAAGGAGTAAGTCAATTTCATGGCCGGTATTATCACGAAAATAATAAAGGTTATTTGTTTTGACTCGATTAAATCGGTTTTTAAGGAATTCCGCAACAATAAAGGTTTCAAACAACCATCCGCGTAGAGGGTGGTTGTGCAAATGTTGAGGGCTTTGAATATCGAGGAGAAAAGCGGCCAGGCCAACATCGATAAAATGAAGTTTAGGGGCTTTGATGAGTCGTTTGTTAAAATTTTGATAGTGAGGTCTTAAGAGAAAGATAATATAACTTGCTTCCAGAACGGATATCCAGCTTTTGGCTGTATTGTGATTAATTCCGCAATCGTTGGCAAGATTAGAAAGGTTAAGAATTTGCCCGGTTCTAGCAGCACATAATTTAATAAATGTTTCGAACTTAGAAAGATCTTTAATGTTAATCAAGGTTCGCACATCGCGTTCAATGTAGGTGGTTGTGTAAAAAGAAAGAGCTTCTGTTGGATTAAGTTTTTTGTCGAATATTCTGGGATAAAACCCTTTGTAAAGAATAGAATCGAGAGATGGAGATTTTTTAGGAGAGGAATATATTTCTTCAACGGAAAAAGGCAGAAGTTTCAATAAGGCTGTTCTTCCTGCTAAGGATTGATTGATCGCATCTACGAGTTCAAACTGCTGGGAACCTGTGAGGATAAATAAACCGGTTTTATTTTTTTCATCAGTCACGGTTTGGATGTAGGAAAGTAAGTCCGGCGTCCGTTGGATTTCATCAAGGATGGCGCCGTTAGGAAATTGATTGAGAAATCGGTTTGGATCTCGCAGAGCTTCTCTACGGATATCGAGATTTTCCATGGAGAGGTAAGGTTTATTAGGAAAAGTTTGTTTACATAAAGTTGTTTTCCCTGATTGGCGCGGTCCTGTTATAGTGACTATGGGATATTGCCGTGCCAAGCGTATGAGTTGAGATTTGATATATCGTGGAATATACATGACAATATAAGTATGCATTATATTTACAAATTGTCAATACAATTAACAATTTGTAAGAATTTGTAATATATGATTATGATTAATCAGTTAAAAAGGATATCATTATGCATAATGATGAAAAATCGCAGAAGCAGCATCAGGGGAATCGCGATGTTGAAAACATTCAGATTGTAAAAAGTTATCACGAGGAAACAAAACATTATTATCATAAATCTGCAAATTCATTAGGGTATTTGGATTGGGCTAATCAGCCAAATCCATTCCGTCGGTTTGAGGGGGCTAACTTAATTTCTTTGCCTCTTCAGAATCAGGACGATACAGCTCCGTATCAAGACATATTCATTCCTCAAAAAGTTAAATCACAGCCTTTAAATTTAGAAACTCTTGCGCAATTTTTTGAATATTCTTTGGCGATTTCTGCGTGGAAACAGGCGGGCGATGTTAAATGGGCTTTACGCATAAATCCTTCCAGTGGGAATCTTCATCCGACAGAAGGGTATTGCCTTATTCCTGCAATCGACGGAATTAATGCCTTGCCAGGGGTGTATCATTATGCGCCCAAAGAACACGGTTTAGAAAAAAGGACGGAATTTATAAACGAAATATGGGCCAACTTGCCGAAGAATGTATTTTTGATTGGGTTGTCATCGATTTTTTGGCGAGAGGCGTGGAAATATGGAGAACGTGCTTTTCGATATTGTCAGCACGATTGCGGACATGCCTATATGGCTTTAGATGTCGCTGCACGGATTTTGGGGTGGCGGATCAATTTGTTAGGGGATGTGAGTGATGAGAGTGTTTCAAAATTATTGGGTTTAAATCGGAAGAATGATTTTCATGCCGGCGAAGAGGAAGTTTCAGAGTTGTTGCTTGCTGTTTATTTGAATCCAAATGATGTAGGCGCTCTTTCGGATGTGTCGGGTAATTTTGTGGAAGCGATTCAATCTGGTCAATGGTACGGTAAGGCTAATGTATTAAGTAATGATCATCATCCGTGGGATATTATTGAACAAGTACATCACGCCTCAGAAAAGCCGGCCACACAGTTGTCCAAAGCGCCCGATGTATTTGATGCCGGTGTGTTGGCACAATATACGCACAATTTTTCTGCATATCAAGTGATTAAAAAACGTCGTAGTGCCGTGGATATGGATGGAGCAACGCATATTACCAAAGAGCAATTTTATCAAATGCTGCTACGGGTGAGTTCTGCTTTTTCCGGAATTTCTTGGGAACCAAAGATTCATTTATGTTTATTTGTTCATCGTGTTAAAGATCTTGTTCCGGGGATGTACATGTTGATACGTAAAAAAGAAATGTTAGATACGTTTAAAAAGCAGATGTCTTCAGAGTTTAAATGGGAAAAAGCACAAGGATGTCCGGAGGCATTAATGTTGTATTGTCTCAAAGAAGGGGATTTTATTCAGACCGCTAAATCGATAAGTTGCACGCAAGATATTGCCGGTGATGGTGTTTTTTCTTTGGGCATGATAGCCCAATTTGATGAATCTCTTAATGAATATGGGGCGTGGTTTTATAAGCGGTTATTTTGGGAAACAGGCATGATTGGTCAGTTATTGTATTTAGAGGCCGAGGACATGGGCATCTCTGCCACAGGGATAGGGTGTTTTTTTGACGAGGCCGTTCATGAAATGTGTGGTTTTAAAGATGAACATTTTCAAAGCTTGTATCATTTCACCCTTGGTGGAGCCGTGGTCGACAATCGACTGACAACATTAGCGGCTTATGAAGATAATAGATAGAATGAAGTTAGACTTGCATCCTTAAGTATATATATTTTATACTTATATTAGAAAGACTTGTAAATTAACGATAATAGCAAACCTAGGGTAACCTGGGGACGCAAAGTCATTGGGTCCTTTGAAGAGGATAGCCAGATTGCCGAATTAGTACTTCGACAACAGTAAAATTATACATGGTTAATCCTATTCTTCTTTTGAGGAATGGGATTTTTTTATGGAAAGAGTAATAATGAAATTTAAAATAATAGGTTTATCTATTTTATTGAGTGTGCTGTTTTCTGGGGTAGGGCATGCCGGGGAAGATAGGGGGTTATATTCGCGTGCAATGAAGTCAGCGAAGCAAGGGGATGCAGATTTTGCGTTTATGAATTATCGTTCGATTCTGAGAGAGTATCCTCAGTCGAAATTCAAAGAACAGGCCCTTTTTGCTCATGCGGAATATTCTTTTTTATTAAAACATTATGATGAATCTGTTGCTTTGTTTACTACATTTGTTCAAGACTATCCGGATTCCAAAGGTAAGTTGTTTGCCTTGGCCTATCTTTTAAAAATAGCAGGAGAAAAGGGTGATCAGAAAGAGGTAGAGGCTATCAGAAAACAAATTATATCTCTGAGGAAAATTAGTTTGGTATTTCGCAACTTTAAAAAATACAAATATCGGTCACCATTTTATCGGTATTGGAAAGCTATTATTTATATAGATAAAATTGAGTTTTATATCAATGGAGAATTATTTGAAAAAATATTTTATTAAAATAAAAAAGAGGAAAATTTTCATTTTAGGCCCTCTTCTATTGGTCGTGATCTTAACCCTGATCGGAAATATTGTTTTGAGGTGTTCGCAGCGGAAGATAGTGGATGCGGTCAATAATCAGAGGTTAGCCCACGAGGTGTCGTTAGGAAAAATGTTTTATATATTTCCAAATGTTATTCTCTTCAAAGATTCCAGCCTTACAAAGTCTCTTATTTTACCAACGTCTACAATAAGGTTTGCTCCATGGGCGCTCCTTGCCAAAAGAAAGTTTTTGATTACGGATATTGTTTTACACCAACCGATCGTTAATTCTTTTCATTTTGGAGAATTTATTCGTGATAATCTGCAAACCATGGCATCGACTATGCAAGATTATCCAAAGGGAGATTTAAAAATTAGTCTCAAGGGCGCTGATTTTGATTTTAGTCATCTGGGAATTAAGAAGAACAATATTCGTACAGATTTTGATTTGCATTTTAAGAACGATGCCATTTCAGGAGAGGGCGTAATACACCGTACAGGCGAATTACCTGTAAGATGTCTATTGAATGGATTTGTTACGTCGGATGGATTTTCTTTTGAGAATATATCGTTAAGTCGGGAAAATCTCCATATAAAATTTTGGACAGAATTGAATAAAAATATGCTTCAGTTAAATGGGTTTGCGCTTTTAAATTCTCCCAATGAGAATTTGAAACCGGAACGTCTTTATAAACATAAAGCTTTATCTGTCGAGCAACTTTCAGAGAAATCGATTTTTATATTAGATATTGATGGGCTTTTCAATGTTGCCTTGCCATGGATCAGGGTTGAAAAATTTAATTTTACCGTCAATAACGCCCCGATGCATGTTAAAGGGAATATCCTTCTTTCGGATTCCCTTAAGTTTGATATGGCTTCTTCATTTTATCCCGCATCTAGATCAGGTATGAATATGGATAAATTTGAGCAAGTGGATATGAATTTATCAGGAAATTTCCAGAATGGAATTCTTTCTAGTAATGGGGATGTGAATATTTATTTTGATAAGAAGGAGGGGGGGGATCTTCATTCATCTCAGAGGCTTGAAATTACAATGAATGATATGGCCATTACGCCGGATAAACAGGCGCAATGGAAAATAAATTTGAAAGAAAACAGAACATCTTTTTGGAATGATGGTCGTAGCCATACAATACGTCTCAATGATATGCAGGCTTACATTAGCTCACGTGAAAACAATTCTAAAGAAATAAATATAACATCTTTATTTTATGACGGGGAGTTAAAGGGAAAGATGTGGTTGGATACGGACCAGATACCATTTAAAGTTAATGCCTCTTTAGATCTTGATAATATTAGTACGCAAAATCTTAATGAATTATTTGATGATTTTGCGAATGTGGAGGGGCGTTTATTTGGCAATATTGAATTTGTTAATCAGCCTAAGTTTTCTCTACACGGAGGGCTTAATATACAACAAGGCGTACTTAATGATTATGCCCTTTTTACTTGGTTGGCGGATTCTTTTGAATTGTCCTCTTTAAAAAATATTCATTTTCAACGAGCCGATGCGTATTTTTCAGTTGATGCAAGCGGAGCAGGGTTAAATGATATTCGATTAGAAGCTGAGGATGTAAAAATAAAGGGACACTTTAATATTACAGAAAGCAGTTTAGTTTCGAGCGCCCTGTCATTGAAATTTGGACGTAACCTGCTTGGACAATCCCGCAAAGGCAAGCGTATCCTTAAATTATTTAAAACGGAAGTTCCCTATTTAGATTTCAACTTCAAACTATCCGGATCCCAAGATGCTGTAAACTTCCAATGGGTGCCTTCCGATGTCAAAACAAGGATTCAGGGATATATTCCGGATTTTATTGAGAGGAAGATAGAAAGAAATATTGATCAGAAATAGAATTTGTATAATTGGTATAAACAGTCCTCGGGGGTTTGCCATCGGATAACTCAAGCAATCCCGCGAGGTCTGTTCACGGTTACAGCAACCACAAACACACCTCGCGGGATTGCTTGAGTTTTTTAAAGGCAAACCCCCGAGGAGTGTTTGTTCATCGAGAGTTCAGTCGCTACATATTTACAATTTAAGCGTGGTTCGCTAATATTCATTGAAAATCGACGAAGATACGGTATACTCATTGTTTACTTATATATACAAAAGGAGAAAATTATGTATATTGCAATGAACCGTTTTCGGATTGCGAATGATCATACAGGGGATTTTGTTGATATTTGGAAGAATCGAGAGTCAAATTTAGATAAAGTTCCGGGGTTTCAGACGTTTAAACTTCTTCAGGGGGCTCGTGACGATGAAGGCACGCTTTTTATATCTCATTCAACGTGGGAATCAAAAGAAGCTTTTGAGGCCTGGACTAACTCAGAACATTTTAAAAAATCTCATTCAGGTGCTAAAGCACCGCAAGGTACCTATTTAGGCCATCCTAAGTTTGAAGGGTTTGAAGTGATTTTATAATGATTAAATTTGTCGAAGAAAGTATGTATAAAATAATAATTGGCATTGGGTTAGGCCTTTTTCTTTTTAATCCTAAAATTTCTGTAGCTGACATCATTCAACTCAATTCCGGAAAAAGTATTGAAGGGAAAATTGTTGAGCAGGCAAGAGAATATGTCAGAGTTGATCTTGGGGTCGGTGTTAACCTTACATATTATCGGGATGAGATTAGGCATATTGATACTCAGCCGGTGCTAGATCAGAATCTTTTTAATTGGATTAAATCAAATGTTAGTTCCAAGACGCGACTGCCGTTAAGCTTTTATTCCCTTGCAAAAAATAAAAAAGATATTTATGCCAATATCGGGACGGCTGATTCTTTGATGGGTATCATGGAGCGAGTGATTGTAGAGGAGGGGATATCGATTTATGATTCTGCTGTCAGGCAGATTGTGTTGACAATGGCCGGGGGCAAACAAAATTTAGACTCGGCATATTTACCTCTTAAGGTATATTGGCGAGGGAACTTAGGTGATTTGAGTAGTATACGGGCAGGGTCTTTACGTGAGGCATTTATTTATGATCCGGAAAATTTAGATGCCGTATCTTCTAATTTATCTGATTATGGTAAGCGAGGGTTTTTATTCCGTATTATTAATGTCAACGGTAAATATAATACACAAGATCCTTTGGATGGTAAAACTGAGATGGAAGGTTTTCCGAATTGGCCTACGGTGCATTGGGAAGACTGGAAGCCTATTGCCGGTGAAAATGCGTGGGTGGTTCTTTCGTCCCTGCATTTGTATCACAAGAAGTATTTTGATTCGAATATAAATGGATATGCCGCTCCTACCAAAACGGTTGAATTACAATTAGCCGAAGAGTTGGCCCGGGCGGCTATTCTTTTACAAGCCCAGAATGGCGGGGTGCGTATGGCTCCGATGGGGACCTATTATAGTTTATTGGATATGAATCATGATGTTTCTTCGGCTGATATTGAGCGTCAGTTAAATGATCGTTCGCATAAAGCTAAGCTACTTTATCCTGCACGAGAAAAAGGTGGATTGCAGGAAGGGGCTAAAGAAAGAGCCTCAGAAGAGGTCACCTGGTATTATGATGAAATTTCAACAGAAAATAATCTTTCCTGGTATGCGGCATTTCGTATGTTGTTTGAGGTCACGCATAAGCCAATTTACCAGAAAGCTATGAAGGATATTGAAGGGTATTTTAAAGAGATGTGGAATGAAAAAGATTACGTTTTTTATCAGGGCTCACATTTTACAGATGGTCATTGGAATCCGAATAATCAGCATTTTGCAACGGATGTTCAAACTTGGGCGATTATTGTCTTGGGGCCTGAGCGTATTGATCATTGGTTTGGAGAGGGTTCCGCCTATGCGTTATGGCAGAAGACAAAACAATTTTCAGGAGCCACGGATGAAAAGGGTAAACTTTTAGGGGTGGGATATACGGAAGAAAATGACCGTATTTCCATCGAATGGACAGCGGGCGCAATTTTAGCCGCAAAAACATTGGCTTTTTATTATCAAAACACGTATTCGGATTGGGCGGGACTTTCTTTGAAAGATTCTAAAGAAATGCGTGAAGGTATTGAAGCTTTTCGTTACGAGTTATCGGAGGATCAAGCTGCGTATTCTTATTCGTCTAAGCGCGGTTGGATTCCTTTTGGTTGGTTTTCACATGCGCCTGATGTCATGAGCCTGACATCAACCTGTTGGGTTATGCTTATCGATGCCGAATTTAATCCATTTGATTTAGCGGGGAGGAATTATCCTTTCCAGAAATTAAATCAGGTATCGATGATATTACAGTAAGGACATATTATGAAATCATTTGAACAATTAGGATTATCAGAAGAAGTTTTGAAGGTACTTAAACATAAGGGGTTTGAGGAACCGACACCAATTCAGGAAAAAACGATTCCCGCAATATTAACTGGCGACAAAGATATTGTTGGTCAGGCGCAGACGGGGACGGGAAAAACAGCCGCATTTGGCCTTCCGATTATTGAGCTTTTACAAGAAAAAGCTAAAAACGTTCAAGCGCTTGTTTTGGTGCCGACAAGAGAGTTGGCTATTCAGGTGGCAGAGGAGATCTATTCTTTAAAAGGAAAGAAAAATTTAAGTATTGTGCCAATTTATGGTGGGCAAGCTATTGATCTTCAATTGAGAAAATTACGTAAAGGTGTGGATATTGTGGTTGGGACGCCAGGAAGGATTATTGATCATCTTAAGCGTCGCACCTTAAAAGTTGATAATATATCCCATCTTGTTTTAGATGAAGCTGATGAAATGCTGAATATGGGATTTTTGGAAGATGTGGAAGAAATCTTGAAGCAAACTTCTTCCGAAAAAAGAACTTTATTATTTTCAGCAACGATGCCTCCGGAAATTCTGAAAATTTCTAAGAAGTATATGGGAGAATATGAAGTTTTAAAAGTGACATCTGGGCAATTGACAACAAGTCAGACGGATCAAATTTATTTTGAAGTCGGCGTGACAGATAAATTTGAAGCCTTGTGCCGTATTATTGATATTGAAGAAGGCTTTTTTGGGCTTATTTTTTGTAGGACAAAAATTGATGTGGATCATGTCGCCAGTCATTTAACAGAGCGTGGGTATGATGCCGATGCCTTGCATGGGGATATTTCTCAGAACTTAAGAGAAAAAATTCTCAATAGATTTAAAAAACGGAGTGTTAACATTCTTGTGGCAACCGACGTTGCTGCTAGAGGTATTGATGTCAAAGACATTACGCATGTGATTAATTATGCGCTTCCACAAGATCCCGAAGCGTATGTTCATCGTATTGGGCGCACGGGCCGGGCAGGAAAAGAAGGCATTGCTATTACGTTTATTACACCTTCGGAATACAGAAAACTTCAGTCGATCAAACGAAGAGCAAAGACAGATATCCGTAAGGCAAAATTGCCAAAGGTAAAAGAAATTATTACCTCCAAAAAGCAAAGAATTAAGGTTAATTTGGAAGAGATTATTCAATCAAATCTTAAAAATGAGTATCTTGAAATGTCCAAAGATTTATTACTGAAAAATGACCCGGAACATGTTCTGGCAGCCCTTTTACAGCAATCATTTGCTGGTGAATTGGATGAAGAAAGTTATGCTCAAATAAAAGAGGGTGTTGTTGATTCCAAAGGGAAGACCCGCCTTTTCGTGGGGCAGGGAAAGGAAAATGGTTTAACAAATAAGAAATTAGCGGATATTATCAAAGATAAATGTCGAATTTCGAATGATAAAATCAGAGATATTCAAATTCTTGACCGATTTTCTTTCGTGACCCTTCCATTTCATGAAGCAGAAACCGTATTATCGTATTTCAAAACGAAAAAAAGAAGCTCAGGGATCTATATTACCAAGGCTAAGAAGGGGAAAAAGTAAAATTAGAATGAAGCGTTATTTTTCTTTATTCATTATTTTTATCTTTTTTATTTGGATTTTACCTCTTGGGGTATTTATTAAAAAATCAGAAGAGAAAGAAGTGTGTAATGGGCATCGAGCCATTTGTATGTGTAGTCATGCTATGGCTCAGCAAAATTCAAAGCCTCTTGAGGGAATTGTATTGAAAAGTGCTTCTGGTGCGCCACATAAAGAAGGGCATTCTTCTTCATCTTCTAGTTTAAAATTCTTTTTTGCACACCAGAATAATTTATTCCAAATTCATGCATTAGCTTATAACGATGCGTTTATTTTTACCTACGATAATCCTTTCATAAATCCTACCGCCCCTGTTCCCAGGGATAGTGTTTCTTCTTAAGTAAATATTAATAGAATTTAATGAAGCAAGAAACAGAGAAGTAAGGTATAGAGAAGTAAATAAATTAATTTGATTTTCTGTTTTTTCTCCGCATCTTACGTCTCTATTACTTTGCTTCTCTTAAAAGGGGAGAAATACTATGAATTTCAAAGTATGGCGCTATGCGCTAAGTATATTAATTTGTCTAAGTAGTTCTCAGTTTGTTCACGCAGAATCGTCACTTCCAACAGTGATTATTACAGCGGATCCAATGGAAGG
This sequence comes from Candidatus Omnitrophota bacterium, assembly GCA_029261055.1. Taxonomy (GTDB): domain Bacteria; phylum Omnitrophota; class Gorgyraeia; order Zapsychrales; family Zapsychraceae; genus JAJDCA01. The sequence goes on from JAJDCA010000060.1 coordinate 68,927, forward strand.
ATTTGAGAGCTACAGGGTGGATTTAGATCAAGTTCAAACATCTTCCCCGGATACAACGCATTTATTAAGGAAGGTTCCCGGGGCGAATTTTAATAATAATGGCTCGATCAGTGGGCAGGTACAGTATCGTGGTATGTTTGGAGGGCGGGTTAATACGCGTATTGATGGAATGCATATTAACCCTGGTGGCCCAAATTGGATGGATCCTCCGTTGCATTATGTGCCGCAGTCACAGTTAGAATCTTTAGAGGTGATTCGCGGAATTGCGCCAGTCAGCTCCGGATCCGAAACGATTGGCGGTACGGTACGTGCCAATTCGCGAAAGAGTCATTTTACAGAAGACAGTCAATTTTCTGTCCACGGTCATTTAGAGGTAAATGGGCGAGACATCAATAATAGTTTTTCATCTGGGGAAATGGTTTCGGTGGCTAATGATCAGCATCGTTTTCATATCAGCGGGAGCAATGATTTAGCTGATGATACGGAATTCAAAGATGGAAAAATTAAATCTACAGAATATGAGCGCCACAGTTACGGTGTGGGCTATGGTTTTCAAACTGGTGATCATGCATTCGGGCTTGATCTACGGCGATCCGATACCGGTAAAACGGGCAATCCAGTCCTTCCGATGGATATGATGTTCACAGACACTGATCTTGTGAGCGGCCAGTACAACGGACAGTGGCAAAATGTTCGTCTTGAGGGAAAGGTATATTATTCTAATATTGATCACCGGATGGATAATTTTACTTTGCGTGACACGCCGGACTTTGATCTGATGGTTGCCGGTCCCGATGCACGTTATATCATTGCCGATAGTCGTGGTGTTGGGTATGACTTTAAGGCTGTGTTGCCGGCAGGGAAAGGACAGGTCACTGTTGGGACAGATTCCCACTTGGCCGACCATGATGCTACGGTATTTAACCCGGACAATGCCGCTTTTATTGTGGACAGTTTCAATGATGTTGAAAAAGACCAATACGGTGTTTTCGCCGAATGGTATCATCAATTGAGTGATGATTGGTCCGTGGAATTAGGGGCTCGATACAACCGCGTAAAAATGGATGCCGGACCGGCCAGCGTCGGGGGGGCTCTCCCTGCGCCTGCAGTACGGCTAAAGGATGCATTCAATTCTTCAGACCGTAACCGTACAGATGACAATTTTGACTGGGTGGCCCAGTTAAGTCATGAATTAACAGATACATTAACCTTACAATTGGGGGCGGCACGCAAGACGCGTTCGCCTTCATACATTGAGCGGTTCGCCTGGATTCCTATTGAAGCCACGGCAGGATTAGCCGATTATAATAATTATGTCGGTGATATTGCGCTCAAACCGGAAATAGCTCGTGAGGTGGAAGTGGGACTGGATTGGCGCACAGAGCGTATTCACTTTGCTCCACGTGGATTTTATCGCCGTGTTCAAGATTATATTCAGGGGGTGGCTATTGACGGAACACCGTCAACCATAGACTCTGACTTGGAAATGGTGAGTAACCGTAACGGTGATGCCAGTCCTTTAAGATTTGCCAATGTCGAGGCGGCATTCTTTGGGTTTGATACTGTCTTAGGTATTGAAATTGCTTCTCGTTGGCATTTGAATGGTGTGCTCAGTTATGTCCGTGGTAAACGAAAGGATATTGAAGATGATCTTTTTCGTATTCCGCCGTTTACAGCCGTGACAACATTAACCTATCAACGCAAAAAGTGGTCAACTTCCATTGAAGGCGTTTTTGCTGCCAGGCAAGATAATATTTCGGAGACGATTGTTCAAAATGAATCATCTTCGGATAATAGGGAAACACCTGGTTATGGATTGTTGAATCTGTACGGGCAATGGCTTCCGAAAGACGGAATAAAACTCATCGCGGGGATCGATAATGTTTTGAATAAAAAATATGCAGATCACCTGAGTGGGTTTAATCGAGTCAGTGGAAGTGATGTTGTTGAGGGGGTTCGTCTGCCAGGGCCGGGGCGTAATGCATTTTTACGCGTTCGGTATGATTGGTAGTTAACTGTGGCTCGTCGCTCGTGGCGCGTGACTCGTTTTTTTTACGAGCTACTAGTCACGAGCGACGAGCCACGAAATTAAAGATAAGCCTTAAACAAACTATGCATGATGCCTAGTTCGTCGATCATGTCGTCATTAAAGTCGTCTACGGAGAAGCTGATTGTTTGTGCAAAACAATCGAGGTTAGCCAGGGCGTTGAGGGCGGCATCGTTGATTTTTATTTCTCTTAATCTCGCCGCAAAACTGCAGTTGACTTTGGAAATATCTTCATACATGTGGATTAGTTTTTTTAAGTCCCAGTCAGGTTCTTTCCCTTTTTTATGTAAATAATATTGGGCAAATAAATACATGCTGATGGAACGGAATGTTGTTTCCTCAGAAGAGGCAAACGGTAAGTGAAAACGAACCATCGGACGGAGTTTGTCCATAATCGGACAGCCGCTGGTGACCATGTAGATACCGAGGACCGAGCTTATGGCTGCGCTGACAGGAGATTTTCTAGCAAAGGTGCGTTCGTTTGTTTTGACAATGATGAGGGTTTCGTCATGGGATACGAGATCCCCAAATTTTTCTATAACATCTACCATATTTTTGGCGACAGGACAGCATTTGTGTACATTTTCATCCAGAGGACAATGGGGGCATTTGCATACGTTTAATTGTGTCCAGTCAGGATAAGTTTCTCGTGGAGTTTGTTGTAAGTCTAATGTTTTTTTATCGAGGCATATGGCGAGTTCTTTTTCATCTATATTGGCAAACTTAAATTGGTAGGCGATATTAATCGTTCCACTTTGAAGAGCAGCACTCATGAGTTCTCCTTTTTTGACAAATTTAACAATGCTTTATTAATGTTCTGTTTAATTTTCTTTGAAAGGTTAATAAAGCTTACTCCAATTTTGTAATCACTTGTGCCGATCATTTTTTCTATCCAAACAATTTTTCCGACGGTGCTAAGCTTCCATGAATTAATATTTAAGGTTAAATCCAAATAAGTTCCAACGGTAAGGTATTGGTGTGTTAAAAATAACAAACCTTCTTTTGAAATGTCTTTGCTTAATAAAAAGAATGGTCTGTCAGTTTTTAAATCAGAGAGGGTGGGTTTTATTTTTTCTTGAAGTTTTTCTTTGATAAATCGGCGTTGTGGAATGATTTGGTAGCTTATAGCAATATTTAAATCAAGGCGTTTGTAGCGGCGGCGTTCAAATTTATAGAGTTCGTATTTGATAAAGGTATTGACGAGTTTTTTATCCAGATGATTTTTATCCACTTCTTCTTTGAGAATAGCCAGAACTTTTTTTGTGCTTAAATGTTTTTTATAAGGGCGGTCAAAAGAACTTAAGGCATCATAAATATCCGCAACAGTAATAATTCGTGTAAATAAATGAATTTCTTTGCCTTTTAGTCCGAAAGGATAACCGCTGCCATCCAAATATTCATGATGGCTCGACGAAATAGCTGGGATTTCTTTTTGATCATGAGGGAAGATGATATTTTTCAGAATTTGCAGGGTATGTTCCGGGTGTTTTTTGATGATATCAAATTCTTTTTCTGTAAGGCGGCCTTTTTTATTTAAGACCTTATCGGGGACACCGATTTTTCCAACATCATGTAAATACGCGGCATATTCTAAAAGTTTAATGTCATGATCCGATAGGCCGATTTTTTGTCCAAGTCGGACGGAATAGTAGGCCACGCGTTGTGTATGTCCGGCCGTGACGGGGTCTTTGGCATCAATCGCACTGGCCAAAGCATAAAGGGTACTTCGTAAAAGGGTCTCTTGTTCCTGGATGAGAAGAATATTTTCAAGGGCAGCAACGATATAATAAGAGATGCTTTTTAAAAATGTTTCGTCATGTTTTGTGAAAAACCCTTTTTTCTTGTTAATAATTTGAACGACACCGAGAAGTTTTTTATTACGGTTGATTAAAGGGGTGGAGAGGATCGTCTGGGTATGAAAACCTGTTTTTTTGTCAACATTTTCGTAGAAATAAGAACATTTAGCTGCATTTTTAATATTTAAAGTTTTCTTTTTTTGTGCGGTTCTTCCGGCAACACCTTGGCCTAAAGGGACACGGATTTCCGTGATTTCAAGCTTCTTGGCAATGTAGCTCCATAATTCTTTAGTCTCTTCATTAAAAAAATAAAAAGTTGCTCTTTCAGCATTTAATATTTTTGTCAGTTTTTGGATTAATTCTTCAAGGAGGGCATCTAAATTTTTCTTCTGAAGTAAATTTTCAGCTAATTGATTGAAAGTTGTGAAGTTGATGGGGGACATGATGGTTTAGTATAAAATAACTGTTAGGCGATCTCAATATAAAATTAGTTTAAAAATTTTTTATAAAAAATTCTAAAAGTCCTTAACTTTGGTATTAGATAGAAAAAGCGGAGACAGTGTCTGTATTGCGAAAAGACCAGATGTTGGTCTCTTCTCTAATATATTCTTCTTTTCCCCCATAAACGAGATGTTGGGACAAAACATCTTTGCCTATTACGCGTTTAAGATAGGTTAATCCCTTAAACCAGTCATTATTGATTGTTTGGCCTGCCTTGATTTCGATAGCCATTACCTGACGCGCTTTTTCAATCAGTAAATCTACCTCATTACCTATATTATCTCTAAAAAAGTAAAGCGGTGCATCGCGTCCATGTGACCAGAAATATTTGATCACTTCGGTCACAATATAATTCTCGAATAAATTTCCCCGTAAAGGGTCGCGGTTCATATGGTCGGTATTTTCGATCCCCAGAAGATAAGAGGCCAGGCCAACATCATAAAAATATAATTTAGGTGATTTAATAATACGTTTGTTAAAATTACGGTAGTAAGCCGGTAGTAGATAGACAATATAGCTGGCTTCTAAAACCGACAACCATTCTCTAATTGTTGTATGGGATATTCCCAAGTCATTGCCAATGCTGGATAAATTTAATATCTGGCCAGCGCGTCCGGCACATAGTTTTAGAAATTTCTGAAAATTGGAAAGGTTCTTTACATGAACGATTTCCCGCACATCACGTTCAAGATAACTTGCCGTATAATTACGCAGACAATTTGTTGGATCAAGTTTTTGATCAAAAATACGGGGATAGCCGCCAGTGTAAAGAATTTTATCCAAAGAATATGTCTTTAAGGTGTTTTTGATTTCGGTATAAGAAAAGGGTAAGAGTTTTAAAATGGCAACGCGTCCGGCCAGTGATTGCTGAACAGATTTTAAAAGGAAAATATTTTGGCTGCCGGTTAAAATGTAACGACCGTTAACAGGATGTTCATCTACTATGCCTTGCAAATAGGATAAAATATCCGGAACGCGCTGAACTTCATCAAAAATGGCGCCTTTTTTATATTTATCTAAAAGGCCGCGAGGGTCTCTTTGAGCAAATTCACGGTAGTCAGGATTTTCAAAAGAGATGTAAGGTTTATCGGGAAAAAAGGCCCGGCAAAGAGTTGTTTTCCCGGATTGCCGCGGGCCGGTCAATAAAACAACAGGGTATTTTTTTGATGCCTGTTTTAAAGTTGTTTCTATGGCTCGTTTAATCATATTAATAGCCTAACATATTATTTACATAATGCAAGTTTAACTTTCAATCTGTATATTATAATAAATTGTAAAATTTAAACTTTGCGTCGAATTAGAAAATTATTTTTAAAAAAAGTTGTAACTTGTTGCTAAATAACATATTATTCTTTCTTTTGTGCACTTGACGATGATCCAAAATATGTTATCCTTTCGGTATAAACGCTGAAGAAAGCGTTTTTTACCTCAGAACCACCAATATTTCCTATTTTTTTGGAAATCCTGCCACGGATTGGTAGTCTGTCAATCTACATAACACATCTCAAATGGAGGTAATTTCTATGTTTTTCTCAGAAAAAAACCGTAAAAGTGGCTTGTATCGTGCATTTTCAGCAGTATTAGTGTTTACATTCATATTTACTGGCATTATTCCTCCTAGCCATGGGCAAATTGCTCCACAGACTATATTAAATTTACCTGTTCCAGGGACATTTGTATCTTCTACGGACATATTCCATCCAGCGATGATTAAAGGGGTCACTGTGCACCCGGAAAATCCATTGGAATTTGATTTTATTGTTGATCCGGGGCAGGATAATTTGACCGGTGAAGAATTTGAGACGGAATCTACTAAAATGATCAAATATTTTTTAGCGGCGCTTACTGTACCGGAAGAGGAGATGTGGGTCACCCATTAGAAGGTATTTGTCAAGTAAAAAAACTTCCCCGTCGATAAAAAACATTAAGTTTTTCTTTCCTTTATGAAACAATTCTTAGTAACGACGTAGAACAAACAATCCAAAACCACGCCTATGATTTCTTAGGTTTT
>JAJDCA010000007.1 GCA_029261055.1 Candidatus Omnitrophota bacterium
GGACTGAAGATTTGAAACGTTTATAAAATTATAAAGCTGGTGCATATATTCAAAAACAATTGCTCACACAGAGACACAAAGACACAGAGAAAAGCAAAAAATAATTTGTTCTCCTCTTTAAACTCTTTGTGTGAATAATAATGAATCTTTTGGTTTTCAAATTCTAATTCTAAATATTCGTGGTAAACCGCAAATCAAAGGTGAGTTATGTTAATACAAGGTGTGAAGTTTTTTAGGGTTATTGCTGTTTTCATAGTTTTAAATTCTGTTTTTCAATCTTTGTCTTCTGCGGTTGAGGTGGCGTCAAGGATATCTGATAGGGAGATAATTGAGGGGCTTGCTGATATCAGGGGGGATATTAAAGAGGTTAAGGCTAATATTGATGGGAGGTTTAAAGAGATTAAGGCTGATATCAACAGATTGGATCAGGGACAAAAAAACCTTGAAAAACAGTTTGATAAACGATTTGAATCGGTTGATAAACGGTTTGATATGTTTCAGTGGATGTTTGGAGTCTTTATTACAGCTGCAATGGTAATGATTGGCTTTGTTCTTCGGATGCAATGGCAGATGCAAAAGAGGCAGACGATGGTAGAGACAACGCTTGAGACACAGAAAGATGAACTTGCATTTATAAAGAGGCTTGTAGAAAAATTCCTTCCTCCTAAAGGAGCGTTGTGAGTTAGTTGGAGGTCAGGTCAGGAACAAAAAAATATGGGTTCGCTCTGCTTAACCCCATCCTACGTTCTAAAGAATTTTATCTGGAGGTTTGAAATGTTTTATTAATTCATTTACACTGTCTTGCAGCTTTAAAAACGTTTCTTTTAGAAAACCTATTTGTTCCAGTTGTTTATCAATGGATTCAAATTTGCCTTTATGTACAGATAAAGTGCGCCACATTAGAAGCATCGTGGCAAATACTCCCGCACCAACTACTGATAATACTGTAATTAATGTGTGAATAAGGGATATAACATCATCAAACCTGTTGTTTACGTCATCAAATCGGTTATTTATACTATTGTTTACGTCATCAAATCTGTTGTTTATACTATTGTTTAAATCATCAAACCTGTTGTCTACGTTATCAATTAAATCATCAAATCTCTTTTCAAGGTTTTTTTGGCCTTCCTCTAGACCTGATAGTCGTTCTATGACCTCTTTATCAGTGATCGTTAAATTACCTTCGATAGCATAGGAATTTGATGTTACTATTAAGCAGGAGAAAAAGAGTACAATTATGGTGTTGAATAGTTTCACTTTGCTTTCCTTTTAAGGACCAATTGCAAATTTTAAAAAGTTTAGTAACAAGAAAACTTTCAGTTGTAACTATTCCTATAATAGAGGATAAATATAATAAAAGCAAGGAGGTTAAAGATTGAAAAAAAGGGGAACTTTTCGGCGTATATAGTTTATGGATTTGCTTTTCATAATCTTTTTAAAAGAGTTATTCGCCGCGAATTTTATAGAGTTGCTGCATAAACTCAAAACATTAAAATTAATCACACAGAGACGCAAAGAACACGGAGAAAAGTGGAAAATCTTTGTACCATTTGTATTTTTTGTGTAATGTGATAAATATCAATATATTTAAAAGAGAATAATTTTCAAATGATTTTGAATAGAGCGTTTGTGCGTAAACTCAAAAGTATAAAAATTAAACACACAAAGACACAAAGTTGCAAAGACCACAGAGAAAAGCAAAAAATCATTGTGTGATTTGTAAAATACTCAGATGGATTTATCGTAAAGGAGTTTAAAATCCTTTTAGAATAATGAATTTACTTTTTACTTTTGAAAGATATTTTTGATTAGTTTAAGTTCGCACAAAATTTTATATAGGTCACGTGTTTGCTCTATAGTCAATGGTATAAAAGAAATAGCGATATTAAAAAAATTTAAAAGGAATTTATTGTTTTTGATAAATGACGAAATAAAGCATACAGAAAAACTGGCTACTGATAAAAAGAGGATTGATATTTATTTTGTCTTTCCCGTAATCCTGTCAATTTTTTTATCTTTATAGTTGTTTATTAAAATGTATGCTAAACAATTACAAATAAGCTATAACCTAAAAGTTTCAAGTGAAGAGGGGCTAAAATGCCTAAAGTTAAAAGATTAAAACATTTATAAATATAAACTGTTCCTCTTGTTTCAAGTGATAACTTGTTGTTATCATAACACTTAAGTTTTGCTTGGAGTTTTAAGGTGAGAAAAGAATGAGTGTTAGCGTAAATATTACAAAACAGCATTTAGTTGAGAAGAAAGCGTTATATGGTCTGTGCTATGAAAATAATATTCATCCAGCAGTGTTAATAAATGAGGTAAAGTTATGAGGTCTCAAAGTATTCGTGATGTAATAAAACATGAGTTACCGGTTCTGATTCGCACTGATAGGGAAATACAGGAGTTGGTATTGGATCTGGCGAAAGGTCGTTTTGCTGATCGTGAACAGACAGAAGGTCGATTTGAACAGCTTTTGCGGGAGTTGCAGGAAGATAGAGAGGAAAACAGACGTGCATTTGACCGTGTTCATGAAGAGCTGCAACGTGATAGAGAGGAACAACGAGAGAAATGGGAGGAGAATAAAAAAGAATTTGACCGTGTACATGAGGAGATTATGGCTAGCGCTAAAAAGTATGAGCATGGTATAGGAGCGCTTGGCGCACGATGGGGTATACAAACAGAACAGGCTTTTCGTAACGGTTTAGCCGCAATTTTAGAGAATAGTTTTGGTGTAGATGTTGTGAATGTTACGGAATACGATGATGCTGGGGAAGTTTTTGGCTGTCCAGATCAGGTTGAACTGGATGTGATAGTTAAAAATGGCAAATTGATAATATGTGAGATTAAGTCTTCCATGACCAGGGCTGACATGTATATCTTTGAACGTAAGGCACGGTTTTATGAGAAGATGCATAACCGTAAGGCTGATCGGCTTATAGTAATTTCATCTTTTGTAGATCAACGGGCAGAAAACGTGGCAGAAAAACTGGGGGTAGAGATTTTTAGTCATTCAATGGATGTAAAGGTTTTGTGAGTTTGGACTGAAGATTTGAAACGTTTATAAAATTATAAAGCTGGTGCATATATTCAAAAACAATTGCTCACACAGAGACACAAAGACACAGAGAAAAGCAAAAAATAATTTGTTCTCCTCTTTAAACTCTTTGTGTGAATAATAA
>JAJDCA010000061.1 GCA_029261055.1 Candidatus Omnitrophota bacterium
TGCGAAGTTTCGCAAAAACGTCGAAACTTCTTCGTCACAGACTGATACGTGGACTCTCACAGGTACACGTCTGCCTAGCAGGCAACATTTCAATAAAAAAGACCGCCCAAAAAGGCGGCCTTTTTCATTGAAAAACTCCCCGAGACCCCCAAAAATCCGAACTTTTCCATCAATATCTATGCAGGACAGAATAATAAGAAAAACGGAGAAAGATGGAAGATTGTTTGCTAGTCATTAATTCAGCCTAGCTAATGGCTCATTTTCTTCCATTTTACCTTCACCCATGAGTACAGGCAAATTTGTAACTGGAGTAATGTTGATAATAAATGGAACTAAACCATTAATTTCGATATTCTGCATTTCCATAGAATTTGCTGGCAAAGGAAGGTCAAATCTATTTCCTTGAGTTTGTATATCCAAATAATTCGGATTGAAATCAATACCACCTTTTTTGTCAGTGCTATTAAGCATGGCATTATCAATCGGAAACCTTAATTTAAAAGTCGTCCCTACTCCCTGCTCAGACTCAACGTCTAAACTGCCAGAATATTTTGAAACAAGCTCCCTAACCGCTTCAAGTCCTTGACCGCTACCAAATCTACCCTTAGTTGAAAATTTCTCACCATTTTTTATTTTTCTAACTTGTTCTTCGGACATACCACTTCCATTATCTTTCACAATTATTTCTATGACCGAGCCTTTTTCTGAGTCTCTCTTGCTTACTTCAACACTAATCTCTAATTTTCGTTCTTTCGAAACCGACTGAGAAGAATTATCAATTAAGACCTTCAATAAGTTATGTAAATCATATTTAGAAAAATGAATCGACTCTTCAAAACCAATATTGAGATTCAATGAAATATCTCTACCCAAATTTCTTCCCAGCATTGATACAATATCTTCAATTTCATAATATATAGAAAGGCTCTCATTGAAATCCATAGGCTTTTGTTTTTCCCATATACGAATGGATTGTCTCATAAAATACATTTCACCAATTTGTTTATCTGCGTTTTCACTTTCGCTCTTTAAATCATCCCCTAAATGTTGATATTTTTTTGCTAATACTAATCCCTTCTCTGCTAAAGATTGAGCTTCTTCGAGATGAGTCTTAAATGCCTCCAACAAGAATATTGACAAAAGTGAGTTCTTATACATGCTAAAATTATTAAAAATGTACCTCAATGGAAAATTGTCATGTAAAATTCTTTCGGCTAATTTCGACAGTCTTTCAACCTCAACCCTGTCTTCTCTGTCAAATTTATCAGAATAGCTTGAAAGAACTTCCATTAAATTAACACAAGGATATACATAATGGCTCATTTCATGAGCAGTCCATGTATTACTCAGTTGACTAATAATGTGCCGATTTATCTGAGACACTTCTTGATTTTCAGAAGACAAGTTTTCTTCATAATTACTACTATCGAACTTTGAAACAATAAAAAGCAATCCTTCAATCATAATATCAGAATCTACAGAATCACGATTAGCAATATGGCTAAATCCGTATTCAATAAATATGCTTTTCAATTCTTCTTGTTCAAATTTATTCAAAGATTTCCCATCTTCAACTTTCTTTAAGAATCTTGTTAAAGCATCAATGGAATGTTGTGCTTGAACTACGGCTTTCCTTTTCTCTGGCAATATTTCTTCAATACTTTCTTTAATTGCTGATATTCTCGTCTTAGGTATAATTGCCTGATTAAAGCCTTCCAATGACAGGATTAGCTCAAGCTGTTCTGCCGTAATCATCAACACCCAATCAGATAGAAAATATTGATACTCACTAACTATTTTGCCTTGCTCAACTCGTTTCTTATAGGCTCTTTTAGTTAAAAAACCTAACCTCGAAAGCATATTTAATTCTGAGCGAATCGTTGTCTCACTAAAAGACTCATTACTCTTGCTATTTATTCTACGCCAACTCTGTCCACCTGTTCGAGGTGCACGAGTTCCCTGAACTGTAATAGGTTGGTCTCTTATCGCCTCACGGTGTTGAACTAAATCAACTAATGCCTCAGCAGGAGAACCCTCTGGTATATCTTTTTTAAGTGTTACATTAGGGTCATGTAGACCGCTTGCGATTCTATAGACTTTTCCATCAGGAGAATATTTTCTTTCTGTTAATTGAGCTTCGTCTGTTAGCTCGACACCTCCTGAAAAATATTTGCGTGGTACAACTTCCTGTGTTGCCTTGTCATAATCTTCTTTAATAAAATCATATACACCTTGTTCAAACGCCTTCACATATTGCTGATAAATAATCTCTTTTGCATTTTTTTCTTCTGTCTCCAAACCTACAGTCTTTTTTTTGTTAGAATATGTTTGATTTAAGATGCTTTGTTGCAAATTCTTCTTGTACCATGATGCTAATATAAAAGAATGATATATCTGTCGTAATTGTGCAAATTGTTCCCCATTATTAACTTCATTCTCAATTTCAGGAATAATAATATCTCTAATAACTTTTGATGACACATCATTTAAATCATCAATCCTATTTTTTTCTATTTGGTCTGTGCCAGCTTCCTGATTCTTATGGTTCTCTTTGGTTGCCAGATAATCTTTTTCCAACATTACTTTTAAATGACTTTCAACAATGAATGCCCTATCACCATTCTCGTGTATCAAAGCTTTATCAGGAATAATCCAAACCTTGTTAAAAGTATTTACTGGAATCTCAGATGTTCCGTAACGTTCATTAGCTTCTTTATATACTCTATCCCAAAAACTTTTCCCTAAGTCATCCTCAGGATAAAGCAAGGATGCAGTGAGTTGTTTTAGTAGATAATCCTGAGAGAGAAGTGCTTGCCCCATTTCTGTTTTACCAAATTCATCTGGTATAATTCTGTCATCCTCATAAGGAGATAAATTGACCCACAATTCATTTTCAGGAATTGTTAAAGAGGCTAAGAAATATTTAATAAGCTTGGTTGATTCAGCATTAATTTCTTTGTTATTGAGGTCGGCATCACCACTATCTAAAACAAAATCAAATTGAAAAGGATTCGTAGGATGGATAATCAATCCTTTGAGCATTGGAGGAATAAATGAAGGGGATGTTGAAACCATCAATCCTGGTTGAGGCAGATTATGCACACTCTGGGCTTGAGCATATTGGGATGGGATTACGATAGAAATCGTGAAAAACCATAATATCAGTAAAGATATTGCGTTTTTTATGGCTAATTTTGGTTTGTTTATCATTAAATTAATATTATTATTTTGATTAGAAACGTACATTAATAAATAGTGTCAGAAGACGATAAACCTTTATTTTACATTAACTTACAATTAAATTTTTTCTAGGACTGCCTCGTTTACGTTTTTGAGGGAATAAGTGAATTTACCCCTAACTCTCTCTCCCCCTAATAGTTAGATTATTCTGACATGACATTATTTGACATTATTTATTTTGTTACTTACACAATTAGATTTACTGACCAAACTTTTCTGTTTCAAAAAGCCTATAAATAATCTCTCTATCTCCTACAAATTTGAATCTTTGACGAAACCCTTCAACATAACTGTCAAAATCTTCTTGTTCTCTATAATATCGCCAAGGTATCGGTTCATAAGCACAATCCAAACCAAATTCCCCAATATAAACTATTTCCCCTGTATCAGCTTTAAATGTTCCTCCAATAGGTTTTCCATTTTCGAATAAATTGCTGACATCCCCTTTTATGTGAGCAATCTTTTTAACAGACTTGGCAACTTTAACATCAAAACCACTAATAGCATATTCACCTGGCTCTACAATAATTACATAGGGATTAAAGACATCTTTAACAAATAACTTTGATGGGGTCTTTAATTTAATATCAGTACTATCTGAATCTATACCAATTCGAGTAAATGATAATTTTTGTAGTTGAGCATTTTCAAATTGTGCACACCCCCATTGCCTCCCCCAATTCACGTGATAAATAACAACCGCTTTTTCATCTTTATATTTTGCATAATTTTTTTTGGTAAATTTGTAGTAATCTGCAAATGCTTGGCTAGCAAATAATACAAAAACAAAGGTGGCAAATGTGATTATTTTTTTCATTTTACTTGCTCTCCTATAAACTGTTGCACTAGAAACTAGAATCTAAGCAGAGACCTATCTTCTAGAATTTGCAATATTTTATGATACACCAACAAAAAAACCGTTGCAAGCAGGCAATATGATGAAATCATATTGCGATAAGGTAATTTCTAATACCATGAAAATGTCGCTGCTTTAACGACTTTTCATGAACAAAAATTACCGTACATACTCACAACGGCTTAGGATATTAACTCCCCCGGTCTATGACT
>JAJDCA010000062.1 GCA_029261055.1 Candidatus Omnitrophota bacterium
CAGACATATCGAATGCGAATAAGTACAGGTTTTTCTAGTTTCTCAAAATTTTTTCCGGTAAGAATTCTACCTTTTCGCCGCTATTGCGAAACTCCTCACCGCGTGGAGGAAGTAATTTAAAAGTTAATTTTTGACCGCCCAGAATATGAAGTCCATCTGGATGACGTTTACTTATTTTATAAAACCAGTTCATCAGGAGATTAGTCTGTTTAAGACGATATGGTTGCAAAAATGAAATAATTAAGCCATCTTCAGATCGGTTTAACTCAGCAGCTCCCTGCCTAAAGAGCATATCTCTCATGGTTCGCAGTGTTTTTGAACTTCCATCTTGATTTTTGCCATCTATACCTAAGTCTTGTTCTATCATACGATACAAAGTTCGACATATTGTGGTGATTAGAAAATGAATATCTACTGCATGAGGAACTGCGCCTGGACATTGGTCAAGGAAATAGCTTTGGATTAAATCCTTGATTGCGTTTTCAATCACCCATCGAGCAGAATAATCATGAAGTAATTCTATTGCGGATAGATTTTGTTTTGATGTTCCAAAACATCTTAAACTACCGGTTTTAATGTTGCGCTTGACAACACAAAATAATTTAAGTACTTTCGTTTCTTGTTTGGGTGAAATATAATCCCAACTGATAGAGAATGTTTCTGTTGTATATTCATGATCATCATCGTAGTAATGCCAAAAGCCCTCTTTCCCTTCATTTGCAGATAAAAAATTGTCTCGACACTTTTTAACCAATGCATTCTGGCGCAGGCAAGCTGTTAGATCGGCGTGCATACCTTCCAGGATAAGATTCCAAACATCCTTGCCCGTGTATTCACTATCAACGTAAACCGTTTCAAAAAGACCTTGAAATGTAGGCATAATATAATCGTTTGCAAATTTTCTTACCGTTGTTGTTCCCCTTGCCGATGCCTTACGGAATTCAACCACTAGAAGTGTTCCTGTCTCTACATCCACTGATACATGTGGTCGAAATCCTGTATAGCAAACTTTCTTCTTGGGCGATGGTCCTTTTCCAAATCCACGTAGTTTAGGATACAATACATCCATATCTATATGATGAAAATCAAAAGCAATTTTTTTACCATTGCTTAATGCTAACCGGGCTATACGCTCTACTAAAAATTTCCTTAGATGTTTAACTTGTTTTTCTGAAATCTTGCTAAGCCCTTCCAGGACGGTATCATTGCAAGGTGGTGCGTAAAGATGTGCAAACCATGCTAGCTCAGTACATCCGGATTGACAAGCTGCACTCAATGTTGGAATTCCAAAAAAACGACGTCCGACATCAAAAAGAAGTAGCTCTGTCCAACTATAATGATCCTTTTCAGTTGGAACTGCTAACCCCATGCTATTAAGTAATTCAATAATACCAAGCTCTTCCAAATAAGCCCAAAGAATAGGTAAACCAGGCGCTGAAAATGGCACACTATGATCTTTTAATCCGTTAAGCATAATAAGAAATTTACTTTCAACTTTTCTTATTGCATCTGTCTGCATTAGTAGTTCGTCTCTATCTTTGCTTTCTTGCTCTTCTGCATCATCAAGACGTGATAGATTTGATATGAATTTTGAATTCCAATCATGAATGTTCCATTTGATAAACACTTTGGATACAGCGTTTCTACCAACATTAATACCTTTACTTCTCAAGCGACTTACGTAAAACGAGTCTGCCCGATCTGTATGCTGTAATCGGTCAATTACTATTCTTGCCTCCTCTTTAGGACCAATTTTTGAATGTCTAAACAATTGCTTACCTGTCTCTGCTAAACCCAACAATCCAAGACGTCGAAAATTGTTCCACCAGTGAAAAAAGAGCGATCGTGACATCGCAATAGTTTCCAATATTTTCGATTTAGAGCCTTGCTCCGTAAGAAGCCATTTAGAAATGGCTCCGTAACGCATCTTAATGCATGATGCTTGCTCGCCATCCGGACAAGATAACGCTTCACTCCAACCAGCCGTCCGCCGGTTAATTTCAACAAAATCTCTATTTCCTGTTATTTTTCGTAGTCTAAGAGATAAACCATGAGAAGCAAAAATATCCAGAATATCTTCATTTGATAAATTTATATCAAACCCCTGCATTATCTTACCTACCGTTGTTGCAGGCATTGAGGGAAATCCCTGTTTCATTGCTACGAATTTTCGTTCTGCATCCAGTGTAATATCATCTCTTGTCATCATTTCGCCAAATATAAAAAAAAATGCTTTTACAGGGTCATTTAGCTTATTAATATTAGCCACTTCGTTTCCGTTCATTCGAAATAATGGATTTTTTTCGTTTGTCAATTCAGGTGACAACGCAATAAGTATAGGGTCGTGCATCCAGGTATCTAGCACTCCTCCCATCTTTTTTTGTTCAATTAGAGCTAAAATATATTGCTGCACCCGTTTTTGAAAGATAGCCATAGTACTTTCTTGGTCAGTTGTTAAATACTCAAGAGAGTACATTATTGACCATTTTAAGTCAAGCGTTATTTACTCGTGATTTTTGCAAAATTTCTCTCTTTCGCCTGTTTTCAAGGGTTCTATAAAAATCACTAAGAAATAAGCGTTGACCGCTGCAAGACTTTTATGTCTGTTTTTATGAATTATTACACGGAAATTGGAGATTAATGAAGGAAATAGGCTATTATGTGCCATAAATAGACTATAATTTGGCGTATGTCGTAAAATTATGGAAAATTTTCTCCAATCGATTTGTCTGTA
>JAJDCA010000063.1 GCA_029261055.1 Candidatus Omnitrophota bacterium
CAGAGGAACCGTGCGCATCGCTTGAAGATTTAGCGACTGAATTGGTGGCTAAGGCCAGCGGACTGGCTGCGCAGCTTCATCCAGTTGTGCAGAGGTCCGTAGGAGATCTTGTGCGGTCAATGAATTGCTATTATAGTAATTTGATTGAGGGGCATGATACGCATCCACGTGACATTGATCAGGCTTTGGTAGAAAATTTTTCCAGTAATAGGAATCAACGTAATTTACAATTGGAAGCAAAAGCCCATATTGAAGTTCAAAGAATGATCGATAGAGGGGAATTTAACGCGCCAGTTGCTTCAAAGGCCTTTATTATCCAGATACATAAGGCATTTTGTCGGCGTTTGCCGGATGATTTATTGTGGGTAAAGAATCCTGATACCGGCGAAAAACTTAGGGTGGAACCGGGCGCGTTACGTAAAGGTTTTGTTATAGTTGGTAAGCATATTCCACCGGATGCAGATGCATTGAATCATTTTTTGAAACGGTTTGAAGAGGCCTATGATATATCGCATCTTTCACGTTTACGCCAAATCATCGCCGTAGCCGCTTCTCACCATCGTTTGTTGTGGATTCATCCCTTTTATGATGGTAATGGCAGGGTAACGCGGTTGTTTTCTCATGCGTTATTAAAAGGGATTCGTATCGGAAGCAGCTTGTGGTCAGTTGCACGTGGGATGGCGCGGCGGAATAGTGAGTACAAAGCATGTTTAATGGATGCAGATTCTTCCCGACAGAATGATTACGATGGGCGCGGCAGCCTTTCCCGGGAAGGGCTGATGCAATTTTGTGTCTTTTTTCTGAAAGTTTGTATTGATCAGGTTAAGTTCATGGATAGCCTGCTTCAACCTACGGAACTTTTACGTCGGATGGAGCTTTATTGTGAAGATGAATCCGCAGCGGGAGGTCTTCCAAAAGGAGCATTCTTGCTTTTGCGGGAAGCCGTGTTGTGTGGCGAATTTGAGCGTGGAAAAGCATCAAATATTACAGGCTATAAGGAGCGTCAAGCCCGAACGGTTTTGAATGATCTTGTAAAAAAAGGGTTATTAATTTCGGAAACGCCTAAAGGAGCCGTCAGACTAGGTTTTCCTTTTGATGTTTACGAACGATGGTTTCCGCGTTTATACCCTGGATAAAAGTGAGGAGAACAATGATGAAATTACAGGTATTCCGGAGGGATTCAAGAGGAAACAACGGTCCTGAAAGTGCCTTATTGCCATATTTTATGTAATTATGAGAAAATCTATGGTTGATTTATACGCATAATATGTTATATTTATGGCATGAAAAGAAACATTCATAAAAATTTGGAAGAATGGAAAAAGAGAGAGCAAAGGAAGGCCTTACTTTTAAGGGGAGCAAGACAGGTGGGTAAGACTTTCTCCATGAGAGTCTTAGGAAAGTCTTTTAAGTATTTTTTAGAGGTTAATTTTGAAGAAGATCGGGCTGTAAGAGCAATATTTAAAGAATCTTTAAACCCTCATTATTTATCTGAGAAATTATCGGCATATTTTTCAGTTCCTATCGTTCCAGGACAGACACTGTTATTTTTTGACGAAATTCAAGCCTGCCCGGATGCATTAAGCTCTTTACGGTTTTTTCATGAAAAAATGCCTGATTTGCATGTGGCGGCAGCTGGATCACTTCTAGAATTAGTTTTATCAAAATTGCCCTCTTATGGTGTTGGACGAATACAATCACTTTTTATGTACCCTATGTCTTTTGATGAATATTTAGATGCTTTAGGGGAGCAGGTCCTTATTGACATGAAAAATCGTGAGAATGTAGATCAACTCTTTCACAATAAATTAATTGATTATTTAAAAGTTTTTTATCTTATTGGAGGATTACCTGAAATAGTTGCTGAGTATGTGAAAAGTAGAGACATTTTAAGCTGCCAGCAAAAATTAGGAGATTTAGTTGAGTCTTTTAGAGATGATTTTGTTAAATATAAAAACCGAGCTAATGTTCAAATATTAGATGAAGTTTTTAGGTCTATAGCCCTTCAATCTGGACATAAATTTAAGTATTCAAATGTAGAAAAGGCGTATGATCATCGTACGATAAAACAAGCCTTAGACCTTTTGGTGCAGTCCGGATTAGCTTATAAAGTATATCATACAGCAGGTCATGGCGTGCCATTAGGGTCTGAAATAAAAAGCAATCGATTTAAAGTTATATTGTGTGACACGGGGATACATTTTCGTATATTAGGATTGAGTAATGCGGATGTCCTTGTTGCTCAAGATGTGGACATGATCAATAAGGGCAGCATCGCCGAAGTTTTTGTTGGTAATGAAATTATAAAATCTATGGATAGTAGAATGAGGACGCAGCTTTTTTATTGGCATAATGAAAATAAAGGAACATCTTCTGAGATAGATTATCTTGTTCAAAGTGACCGTGAGATACTTCCTATTGAAGTAAAGTCAGGGAAGACCGGCAAAATGAAAAGTATGCGGGAATTTTTGAAACAGCATACCTCTGAATTTGGAGTAAGATTATCATTAGAAAGTTTTTCTAAATATGAAAATATTTTAGTTGTGCCGTTGTATTCTGCAAATCAAGTAGGGCGTGTCGTCAATTAGAAAATAAGCGATTTTTTGTTCAAAAATATGTTCAATTAGCCCAAAAAGTCTAATTGACGACAGGCCTTAATCAAGAATCGGAAGGAGAGAGAATGATGATGAAAAAAATTTTCAGTATCATGATGTTGTTAAGTTTTATGTTTTTCGGTCATTTGTGTTATGCGCAGGACGAAGGGCCTCTGGAATTAACCAGCCCTGATTTTGGGCATGGGGATATGATTCCTGCAGAATTTTCCTGTGAAGGATCGGATGTGAATCCAACGCTCAATATTATGGGTGTTCCGGAAGAGGCTTTGACATTAGCTCTTATTGTCGACGATCCGGATGCGCCGGCGGGTACGTGGGTGCATTGGATTGTGTTTAATGTTCTTGCAGATTGGGAAACTATTGAAGGAAACACTATTCCCGGGATGCAGGGGCTTAATGATTTTGGCAAAGAGAATTACGGTGGGCCGTGTCCTCCGGACGGCGAACACCGGTATTTTTTCAAACTCTACGCATTGGATACAGTCTTGAATCTTGAATCCGGCATTACAAAAGAAGAATTAGAAACAGCTATGGAAGGCCATATCCTCGAACAGACCGAACTGATTGGGCTTTATACGCAGTAATAATTTTGTCTTGGTGGCTACAAATTTTTATAAAATTCTTGACAAATTTTCTAAAATAAATAAAATATTTTCTTGAAAATATAGGTATTGAAAACATAAACGCGATATTATCAAAGGAGGTCAAACATGATGATTAAGCGAATGCTTACTTTTTCTATTTTTATATGTCTTTTTTCCACGTATTCTTTAACCGCATTACCTGCATTCTCCGACGATGATACGGAATCATTAAAAAAACAAATCGAACAACTTAATCAACGTGTGACAGAATTAGAATCTGAATTAGACAATAAGGCGCAACCGTTGCCTCGTGCATCCAGTCCTTTTCAAAGAGGTTTCGGTGGGGGATGGGATCCTTTTTCGGAATTTGATCGCATGCAGGAGGAAATGGATCGCATGTTTCAAAATCCATTCGGGAGGCAGCAAAGCAAAGGTAGTGGTCCAAGCTTATCGCAGCAAAACCGGTTTAATGAAGATAATTTTGAGTTGGAAGAAAAAGAAGATCATTATGTGATTCAGTTTGACATGACGGGCATGAACAAAGACAAAATGGATATTGAGATCAATGATCATTCAATAACCGTCAGCGGGGAAAGTTCCAGCGAAACAAAAGAAACAAGTTCAAATCAATTCTTTCGTGCCCAGAGTTTTCAATCGTTTCACAAAACGATTCCTTTGCCTGTGGACGCCGATACGCAAAATTTAAAATCAGAACAAAAAGATAGTCTTCTTATTATCATCATTCCTAAAAGAGGCAAAGAAGCAGAGAAGTAAGATGCAAAGAAAAGACAAAAAAATAAGACTGCTCTGCTTCTTGTTTCTTTATTTCTATATTTCTTTAAAAAAGGAGGGCATATGATTAATATCAATAATATCTGCATGCATTATGGGCCGACGATGGCGCTTGATCATGTTACATTTTCTGTCCAGAAAGGGGAGATATTAGGTTTATTAGGGCCTAATGGCGCCGGCAAATCAACCCTCATGAAAATTCTGACGACCTTTATTTATCCGAGCAAAGGTAAAGCCAGTATTGATGGGTTTGATATTCTTGAACAGGCACAACAGGTTCGAGAGGTGGTAGGGTATTTACCGGAAAATGTCCCGCTTTATATGGATATGCGCGTGGATGAGTATTTGACGTTTGTGGGTAATGCCAGAGGGCTAAATACGGTAGCTATTAAGAAACGGTTTGATTGGCTTAAAGAGGCCTGTGGTATTGCTCCGGTCTGGAAACACGGTATTCACGAACTTTCTAAAGGGTACCGTCAGCGCGTTGGGTTGGCGCAGGCTTTAATTCATGATCCGAAAGTCTTAATTCTTGATGAGCCTACGACGGGGTTGGATCCGATGCAAATTATTGGTATTCGACATTTAGTTAAAGAATTATCCAAAGAAAAAACGATTGTGTTTTCGACGCATATCCTGCAGGAAGTAGAGGTTTTGGCCGACCGTATAGTTATTATTAATGAAGGAAAGATCATTTCGCAAGGGACAAAACAGGAATTAGCCGAAGAAGCAATGAAGCATCGTTGTCATGTCCTCACCGTCAAAGAAAGCAAAGATAATGTGCAGAAAGCTTTGTCCGGATTATTGCATGCCAAAAATATTTCATTTTTAGATGAATCTAAAGATGGCTTTGTAACCTATGAAATCGAAAGTGCATTTGGGGACACATCAGCCGAAGAAGAAATTGACCGGTTGAATAAAGATCGTAACTGGCGTATTCGACGGTTTGCGGAACGTAATTTTAATTTAGAAGATATGTTTATTTCATTGTTATCGAAACAATAAAGAGGCAAGAAGTAAAGAGGTAAGAAGCAAGAAACAAAAAATTTAATTTAGATTTTCTTGTGGGCAAATATTAATTCTTTTGTTTTTTTTCTGCATCTTATTGCTCTACTTCTTTGCCTCTTTTCAGAGAGGAGAGTATATGAAAAATTTTCATTATTGTTTATCCATTTTTAAACGCGAATTATCATCATATTTTAATTCCCCCATTGCGTATATTTTTATTGTGGTTTTTGTCATGTTATCCGCCGGGATGTTTATGACGCAGTTCTTTTTGATTGGCAATGCGGACATGCGTGCATTCTTTAATTTATTGCCGCTTATTCTTTGTGTTTTTATTCCTGCCATCACCATGCGGCTTTGGGCTGAGGAGAAAAGAGGTAATACTTTTGAGATGCTGCTGACCTTGCCTATGCCGACACACAAGCTTGTGCTTGGAAAATTTTCTGCAGGGTTTGCATTTTATGCCATGGCTTTGGCCGGTACATTGTTTATTCCAATGATGCTTTTTATGATGGGGAAGCCGGATATGGGGCCGATTCTGGGAGGATATCTTGGGGCTTTATTCATGGGCGCATTTTTTCTGAGCATCGGTATTTTTGTTTCAGGATTATGCAAAGACCAGATCGTTTCGTTTATTATTGCCATGATGGCCTGTTTTTTCTTTTATCTCTCCGGTCTTGATTTTATGGCGGGTTTGGTGGATGGATGGGTGCCAGGTGTAGGTAGTTTTCTCAAAGAAAATTTTGGTATGACGCGTCATATGTCAGGATTTGAAAAGGGGGTTATTGATAATCGGGATATTCTTTATTTTGTGGTAATGACAGGGATATTTCTTGTGCTTAACGGTTTTGCGATTGAAGACCGAATGCGTCCAAAGGCTAAAGTATTTTTTACCGGTACAGCCGTGGTCTGTATTGCGATCAGTATGGTGGTTAATTCTTTATTTTCTGATATTCCTTTGGGTCGTTTTGATCTTACTGAGGGGCAACTATATACCGTAACAGATTCGACGAGGACAATTTTACAGTCTCTTAAGACTCCTGTAACGGCTAAATTATATATTTCTCCTCAAGAGAAAATGCCTACGACTTTTAAAACATTAGAACAAGATATTAAAGACCGTTTAGAAGAAATCAAAGTTCTCGCCGGAGGAAATTTTCAGTATAAAATTTATCATATGGAAGTAGCGGAGAAAGCGGCTGAAGATGAAACTAAGGAAGAATCTTTGGAAGAAAAGCTTCAACAAAAAGGGATATCCCCTTTTCAGGTACAAAGTATTGAGCAGGATGAATTGGGTATTAAATTGGTGTATTCCGGTATTGCTATTGCCTATAAAGAGAAAGAAGAAAAAATTATTCCAAATGTTGTGCCAAATAATTTGCATGAATTGGAATATGAATTGATGTCTAAAATTTATCGCATGACTTTGGATAAAACACCCCGCGTGGCCTTGGTTGCTCCCTACACAGAAAAAGCTGTTGACCCGCAGATGATGGCTTTTCTCAGGCAGTTCGGTCAAGCGCTTCCCGAACAATATCGGGATGATAAATTTAATATTCTTGATGCTATCTTGCGTTATGAAGATTATGACGTTCAGCGGATTCGTCTAACGGAGAAGGAGCCATTGCCGGAAGATCTCGATACCTTGATTGTTGTTGCGCCTGAGATGCTTAACGAGCGGCAGCGTTATGAAATGAACCGTTTTTTACATGAAGGGGGTAATGTGATTGTTGCGGCGCAAGGTTATGAATATGATTATAATCCGTCCGGCGGAAGAGGAGTGTCTATAATTCCACGGAAAATTAATTCAGGTGTTAATGAATGGTTAAAGGCTTACGGTGTAACCTTAAGTGATCAGCTTCTTATGGACGAACAACACGAGACTATTTCTATTTCAGGCGGGCAAAATTTAGGTCCGTTTTCTATGTCTATGCCGGTTAAAGCACCGATGCATGTAAAAATTAATCAAGAGACCATGAATCAGGATGTCTCAATTACAAGCCGTTTGTCATCGCTGTTTTATCTTTGGGGATCAGCGCTGACGCTGGATAAAAATACCATGGATAATTTGAAATTAAAGGCGACGACACTTTTGACATCAAGTTCCAAGAGTTGGTTAGTGCCGTATCAAACAGGCCCATTGAATCGCCGTGATATGATGCGCAGTCCTTCAGGGGATCACAGTGTTCAGCCTTTGGCTGTCCTTTTGGAAGGACAGTTTCCGGATAGCTTTGCAGAAGCAGATCGTCCGGCATGGCCGAAGACGCCGTCTGCCGGCGCTTTAGATCAAGAGGTGACTGAAGATACCGAACCTCCGGCGCAATCATTAAATCCAAGGCACGGTAAACTATTTGTTGTCGGATGTTTTAAAATGTTTGAAGAAGATATAATTCAAAACGGCGGTATTCTCAATCTTTTCATCAATTCCGTTGATGCCTTAACGCTGGGTGGAGAATTAATCAATATCCGCAGCCGCCAGCCGATTGACCGTTCCATGAAGAAATTAAGTAAAGGACAAAAATTATGGTATCGATTTTTGACGATATTATCAGTGCCTTGCTTAGTCATTATTCTAGGAACCATGAGGGCGGTATTACGAAGGAAAGAAAAAGAATTATATGTGAAAGCTCATAGTAGGCCAAGTTAAAGGACGCTTTCAGTCAACCCGTCTATTGGAGATTATGTTAAAGCCTTACGGCTCAGAGGACGGTCCCCTTCGGGGCTGCGTCCAATTCGCCTCCAGACTTCAACATAACCTCTTGTTAAGACGGGTTGACCGAGAGTTTGCAATCTAAGAGTCGTAATCGCGTTAAAAAAATATTGATGCATGAGGTGAATTGGAGGTCGAGCAGAACGAGATCTCCTCTGAGCCGAATGTATTAATATTTTTTCAGAAGCGATTTCATACACTCTCATGATAAAATTTTTATTATCACAATAGGAGAATTGTTATGAAGTCGAAGAATTTTGTTATTTTATGTTGTGTTTTTGTGGGGTTATTACTTGTCGCTGTTGTGAAAAAGAATATGAAACCTGGTGTGGCAACAGTGCCGGAATCGGAGGATTTGATTTCGCATAAAGTTAGCCTTGATCATATTTCTGAGGCGGTATTTCGTATGGGGACTAGTGGCAAGGAAGTTTATCTAGTGAAAGAGAAAGGGCGTTGGGTCGTTCAATCCCATTATGGGATATCTGCGAATGAAACTGTGCTGAGTACTTTTTTGGATAAGTTAGATAAATTAGATGGAGAATTACGTTCCAATGATTCAGCCCTTTTAAGGGATTATGGCATATCGGATGAAGAGGCGGTGCATATTATTTTAAAACAAAACAGCTCAGAGATGAGTCACCTTGTTTTAGGAAACAAAAAGGCGGGTTACCAGAATAATTTTGTCCGAAAAAATGGAAGTAATGCGGTTTATCTTGTTGATCAAAATCTTTTATCAGATTTAGGTTTTTGGCAGGATGTGACTGAAGAAAATTTTAATATAGACAGATGGCAAGATAAATATCCTTTGCGTTCAAGGCTTGTTAGGGATAATATTTTAGAAATTAAAGTGATTGGTGCAGAAGAAGGGAATAACTTTATTGTGAAGAAGAATGCGAAAGAGGATTCTTCGGAAGAATGGACAACTCCCGAGGGGGAGCTTATTGAAGTCGATAAGGTCAATGAGGTTATTAATAATTTTAAAAATTTTATGGTCACGGCTATAGACAAGCAAGAAATATCGGTTGAGAATGCCTTAACGGCAGAATTTGTTCAAGGGGAACGTGTTGAATCTTACACAGTGACGAAAAATATTTCTTTGGATGCTGGTCAAAATTGTCATTTGCTTCGTATTAACGCTGATACGCGGGAGTATTGTATTTCGAAGGAAGCTGTGGCCGATTTGAAAGAGGCAATAAAGAAGGAAGAAGTAGAGATGCAAGGTTTAGAGAAGCAAGAGGTAGAGATGCAAGATGTAGAGCCGTAAGAAGTAGAGAAGTAAGATTCAGAGAAGTAAAAAATCTCTATTTCGTTTTTGTTTACATCTTTGCTTCTTATTTCTTTATACCTCTACTTTTTTTAATCAAGGATGGGACATGGCTAATGCCGCGCAATACAATATGAAGCATTTGTTAATTATATCAGCGATGATCTTGTTTAATGTCTGTGTCCAGCAAGGATGTGAAGCGGGTTCAACCAAACATGAGCGTCTTGAGGAAACAAATAATATTAGTCATTTGCAGGAAGATGAAAAGCGGACGATTGAGGTATTTGAAAACATTTCCCCTTCGGTGGTATTTATCAAGAATGCGGCTTTGCAATGGGATTGGTTTTCGGCCAATCTTTACGAGATTCCGCAAGGGGCAGGGTCAGGATTTGTGTGGGATGAAGAAGGGCATGTGATTACTAATTTTCATGTGGTGTATGAGGCAAATAAAATTGAAGTGATGTTATCCGATCAGCAGGCTTATCCAGCCAAGGTCGTCGGAATTTCTCCAGACCATGATTTAGCTGTTTTAAAAATTAAAGCCCCCAAAGAAGCTCTCAAGCCGATCCCTGTCGGCACTTCAAAAAATTTAAAGGTAGGGCAAAAAGCCCTTTCGATCGGCAATCCTTTTGGGCTGGATTATTCTTTAACCACCGGTGTTGTGAGTGCTTTGGGCCGGTCAATCCGTGCTATTAGCGGGCGTAAAATTCATGATGTGATTCAAACCGATGCCGCCATCAATCCGGGCAATTCCGGCGGTCCGCTTTTAAATTCATCCGGACATCTCATCGGGATATCCACGGCCATTTACAGTCCTTCCGGAGCGTATGCCGGTGTCGGCTTCGCGATTCCCGTGCATATTGTCAAACGGGTCATCCCGCAACTTATCAAATACGGACATGTCAAAAAAGCCGGTTTGGGTATTACTTTGGTTCCGGATAATATTCGTGAACGTATCGGTGTCGAAGGTGCTATGATTATGGATATCGTACGCAATGGCTCGGCGGACAAAGCCGGCTTAAAACATACCCGCCGAAATTACGTCGGACAGATCATCTATGGAGACACGATCATTTCCGTTGACGATCAACCCATCACAAACAACGAAGACCTCGTCGTCCAATTTGAAGAAAAAGAAGAAAGCGAAACTATCAACCTCCGCTTCCTACGCGACCGCAAAGAATACGGCACCAAAGCAGTCTTGCAGGAACTTCAGCGCTAATATTATCAATCTTGACATGTGGTACGTACCTCAGGTATACTTATAGTAGTGATATGATAAATAATTTTAAAGATAAAGATACAGAAAAGCTTTTTAACGATAAGCCTGTGCGTAGATTTCAGGCCATTGAACGCCGCGCCAGGCTAAAATTGATTGCTTTGGATGCTGCGGTTGATTTAAAGGATTTGCGTATTCCTCCAAGCAATTGTTTGGAATCGTTAAAGGGGAATAGAAAAGGGCAATACAGTATACGCATCAATGACCAGTGGCGCATATGCTTTACTTGGCATGATGGCGATGCTGATAACGTGGAAATTATTGATTATCATTGAAAAGAGGTGAATATTATGACAAGCAAATCATTAAGTCCGATAAGGCCTGGCGATGTTTTAAAGGAAAGTTTTATTGATGAATATGGGATCAGCGCTGTTGCTTTGGCAGATGCTATTGACGTACCAAAAAACCGTATTTATGAAATTATTCATGGCAAAAGAGAAATTACGCCTGATACGGCTTATCGTTTAAGTCGTTATTTTGGGAATACTCCGGATTTTTGGATGAATCTGCAAATACATTATAATATGAGGCAATATGAAAAAACGAAGTGGAAGTTTATTAAAATAAAAATCTTGCAACATCATCTTGTTCATCCGTAGGAGTAATTCGTTATCAAAGAAACAGAATATTTGCTCTCCATTCCAGGGATGCGTAAATCTATCCAACAAGGGTTGAAAACTCCTATTAAGAAATGTAGCAAGGTGCTGTGGACGTCTACTTCGAGCAGGCATGATTCATACGAAGTTTCTCTTATAATAAGCTCGTCAGCTGTAGGGCAGATTGAGATTTTGCGGTTGGTTTTGGTTAAGGTGGGTTTTCGAGAAGATGAAATTTTTGAATTTCAGGAAGGTCCGAATGCCCGCCTGGCTGTTTATTATCCCTCCATTAAAAAGGCAGATGCTTTAACGAAGAAAATACAGAAATTATCTATCGGTGATATTGACGTAAATGTTAAGTGTTTAGCCTCCAGCGATTGGCAGGATAAATGGAAGGAAGATTTTAAGCCTTTCCATCTTTCCAAACGATTTGATATTGTTCCTATTTGGTATAAAGACAGTTACACTCCCAAAAGGCGTATGCCTATTTATATTGATACAACTCTAGCCTTTGGTACAGGGCTTCACGAAACAACACGTTTTATGGGGCGGTTGATTGAACGCTGCTACCCACGGGTTGAAAGTTTTTTGGATATTGGGACCGGGACAGGGATTCTTTCGATTATTGCTTTGCATTGTGGGATTAAGACCGTTAGAGCTATGGATATCAGCCTTGATTGTATTGAAGCGGCCCGAAAAAATTTTCATAACAATGGGTACGATATGATAGACTTAAAAACGGCTGATATTGGAAAATTTAAAACAAATAAACAATATGATTTTGTCGCGGCCAACCTGGTAACCCATGACCTCATAAAGACAGGCAAGAAAATTGTATCCTTAGTCAAACCCGGGAAATATTTGGCGGTTTCAGGCATTTCATTGGAGAATTTAAAAATACTTAAAGATGCCTTCCAGCCGTTTCCGTTGAGATGTTTGAAAGTAGAAAAAGGAAAAAAATGGACAGCCGTTTTATACAAAAAGAAGTAGATCTTAAAAAGCGCATGCGGCATTTAAAGATTTTTCAAAAAGATATTAAAGAGACATTTGTACGTTCTTCGGGGCCGGGGGGACAAAATATTAATAAGGTGTCCACATGTGTTATTTTAAAACATATCCCGACAGAGATTCAGGTAAAATGTCAGAGTGAACGGACGCAAGGATTAAATCGCTATAGAGCGCGTTATTTGTTGGTGGCGAAAATTGAGAAACAGCGGAAGGCTGAAAAAGAGCGCGCTATACAGCAGGTTGAAAAAAAGAAGCGGCAAAACAGAAAACGACCGAAATTTTTGAAAGAACGCATTCTTCAAGGAAAGCATAAACAGTCTGAGAAAAAGTCGTCACGACGAAAAATATGTTCGAGAGATGTTGATAAGGATATTTAACCAATGCGGGAACTCGAGGAATTAATTAAGGGCATGATAAATCATGCCCGTACTTTGGGGAGTGTCTTTTGTAGGGGCATGATTTATCATGCCCTTTAAGAAGGTCTTGATGAAAAATTTTCGTTTTACATGGATGGAATTTTCCGGGTCTTTAGGAGACTTGGGGTTGTTTTTACCGCTTGTGATCGGGATGACAATTTCTTGTGGTTTGGATATTGGGGTTATTTTTATTTTGGCCGGTTTGATGAATATTTTAACCGGTTTTTTATTTCGTCAGCCTATTCCGGTTCAGCCAATGAAGGCGATCGCCGCGGTGGCCATTACGGAACAATTGTTGCCGGATGAATTAGTCGCTGCGGGGTTGTTGATTGGAGTGATCCTTGTTGCCTCGGCGTATTTTGTCAATCATATTGATCGTCTTGTTCCAAAGGCGATTGTTCGGGGGATTCAATTAGGCGTTGGGCTGAAGTTAATGATTAAAGGGGCTTCCTGGATTGGCCGTATTCCTTTGGTGGGGTTAGATAGCATTATTTCTGCAGGTATAATTATTTGTCTTTTATTCATTTTTATCCAGCGGAAGCAGCCGATTTTATTGTACATATTTTTATTGGGCTTTGTGATGATATACTTTATTTCTCCAGCGAGTTATGCCAATGTCAGGATCGATTTTCCTCATTTTTATTTTCATTGGCCGCAGGCTTCATCCTGGGCTGGAGGATTATTGAAAGGGGCTTTGCCGCAATGGCCTTTGACTTTATTGAATTCCGTTATTGCCGTGTGTGCCTTAAGTAGTGATTATTTTCCCGGACGCGGAATTGCTCCAAAGAAAATGGCTTGGAGTGTTGGTTTGATGAATCTTGTCTGTGTGCCTTTGGGCGGTATTCCGATGTGTCATGGGGCAGGCGGTTTGGCAGCGCAATACCGTTTTGGGGCCAGGACGGGTGGAAGTGTGATCATGTTGGGAGTATTAAAGCTTGGTATTGGGCTTTTTTTTGGGGGCGCTATTTTAACGTTGTTACAAAATTACCCCTTATCTATCTTAGGCCCCATGCTTATTTTTGCTGGATTTGGTTTAGCCAAGGCGGCGAAAGATATGGTGGGAAAAAAGTCAGATATGGCTGTCGCGCTTGTCACAGCTTTTGTTATTTTAGGTGTAAATACATTATTCGGATTTTTAGCTGGAATCGGGTGTGTAATGATAATCCGAGGTAGTTCATTACAGAAAAATAAAAAAGGATAAAGAAAAATGGAAAATACGATTAAACAAATTCATGGCATGATTGATGTGAGTGAAAAAAATGTAACAAAACGTACGGCGCTGGCGTCAGCTAAAATTGTTATGTCTCCGGAGGCTTTTAAGATTTTGACGGAAGAAGGATCGCCTAAAGGGGATATATTTGAAACAGCTAAGATTGCCGGAATACAGGCGGCCAAGGCAACTTCGACGATTATTCCGATGTGTCATCCGTTAGCTTTAAGTAAGGTTAAGGTGACGTTTGAAAAAAATAAAGAAGAATCCACGATTACAACGATGACGGAGGTTGTTTGTTTAGGACGGACAGGCGTAGAAATGGAAGCCTTAACCGCAGCATCAGTCAGCGCTTTGACGATTTACGATATGATGAAGTGGGCTGGTAAAAGTATGATCATTGAAGAGGTCAAGCTGCTTGAGAAGACCGGGGGTAAGAGTGGAGATTATTTTGCGAAATAAAGTTAATGTTTTAGGATACAGGATATTACCTTTTATTTTTCTTTTTTTGATTTTCGGATGTTCCCAGAATCACCATTTAGAAAAATACAAAGAAGCACGAACATTAATGGGCACGATTGTCCAGATGGATGTTTGTCGGGATGCAGGAAATGCGGAAAGAACGAAGGTAGCCTACACAAAAGTCTGGGAGCGGTTGGAAGAAATTTCCTGGAAAATGAATGTATTTGATGAAAAAAGTGATGTGGCTAAGGTAAATAATGCATTTCCAGAATCCGTCGCTATTGATGCGGATACCTATCAAGTTTTAGAGAAGGCTGTCAATTTCTCCAGGCAGACGCAAGGGGCTTTTGATATTACCGTTTGGCCGTTGATTCAATTGTGGAAAAAGAGTGAGAGGATTAATCAATTCCCCGAGTATTTTCGCATTGAAGAAATTCTGCAAGCCATTGGTCCGGACAATATTGAATTGTTGCCGGATAACAAGGTGAGACTGCGTAATAAATTAACCAAGCTTGATTTAGGCGGCATTGCCAAAGGGTATGCTGTTGATGAGGCTGTAAGAATTTTTCGGGAGGAAAAGATAGAGGATCTCTTTATTGATGCCGGGGGTGATATTTATGTCGGTGGGCATAATTGTGAAGGGAAGCCTTGGCGTATCGGTATTCGTGATCCGCGGGATCAATCAAAAATTATTGATGTTCTTGCTCTAAGCAATGTGAGTATTACAACATCGGGCAATTATGAGCAGTATTATAAAATTCAGGGAGAGAAATGGTCGCATATTATTAATCCAGTCACAGGGTATCCACAAAAAGGCGTTATCAGTGCAACAGTTATTGCCCCTACAGCTCAGGAGGCCGATGCTCTTTCGACAGCATTGTCTGTTTTAGGCGAAAAACAGGGGACAGATTTTATTAATGAACGTGGAGCGCAATATGCAAGTTTTATTATTACAGAACAGAGAGAAAATCAGATTGAAAAGTTTATGAGTAAGGAATATAAGGTGTTTCAAGTTATAAAGAAGTAAGAAGTAAAGAAGTAGAGAAGCAAGAGGTAGAGAAGTAGAGAAGTAAGAATTAGGGAAGTGAAAGAATAAATTAACTTAATGAGGTTAATTCCCCGTAAGCTTGCTTCGGGATTTCTAGCTTTTTAGTTTTTATCTCTGCATCTTGTTCCTTTACTTCTTTGCCTCTTTTAAAAAAGGGGAGGAACAATGAAGCAATATTTAGATTTACTGAAATATATCCTTGAAAATGGAGAAAAAAAAGAAGATCGGACCGGGACCGGCACTATCTCTGTTTTTGGCCATCAATCCAGGTACGACCTTCGTGATGGATTTCCACTTTTAACGACTAAGAAAGTTTTATTTAGTGCTGTGGTGCATGAATTGTTGTGGTTTTTAAAAGGATCCACCAATATTAATGATGGCCTTAAAGAACATACACCCATATGGAATGCCTGGGCTGATGAAAATGGAGAATTAGGACCTGTTTATGGGTATCAATGGCGCAAGTGGGAAAAGTTTGTTTGGGATGAGGATTTAAAGAATTATCGTAAAGAATATGTAGATCAGATTCAATTAGCGTTGGATACTATCAAGAATAATCCAGATTCAAGGAGAATTATTGTCAGCGCTTGGAATGTGGCTGATATCGATCGTATGGCCCTGCCGCCATGCCATGCTTTTTTTCAGTTTTATGTAGTGAATGGTCGGTTGGATTGTCAGCTTTATCAGCGGTCTGCCGATGTTGCTTTAGGGGTGCCCTTCAATATTGCGAGTTATTCTTTATTACTTGTTATGATGGCACAGGAATGCGGGCTGACCCCTGGTATTTTTGTTCACACTCTTGGAGATGCCCATATTTATTCCAATCACATTGATGGGGTGAAGAAACAATTGGAGAGAAGTCCCGGGGCTTTGCCGCAAGTTCAAATTGCTCAGAAGAATGTTTTGGACGTTGGATTTGAAGATATTCAATTATTAAATTATCAACATGATCGTTTTATCAAATTCCCTATAGCCGTATAAATCAAATTATGATTAATTTTAATATTATTGTCGCAATTGATTCAAAAAATGGTATTGGGAAGGATGGCAATCTTCCCTGGCATCTTTCTCAGGAATTGAAATACTTTAAGGCAATTACGACAAAAACGGTCTCACCGGACAAGAAAAATGTGGTTATCATGGGGCGGAAGACGTGGGAATCTATTCCGGAAAAATTTCGTCCTTTGCTTGATCGAATAAATGTGGTGTTGACGCATAATAAAGAACTAGACCTTCCTGAAGGCGTTTTAAAAGCCTGCAGTTTTGAAGATGTTGTTAACGTATTAGAAGCAGATATGTTGCAAAATTCTTGGGGAGAAGTCTTTGTGATCGGTGGCCGTGGAATTTTTGATGAGGCTTTTAAATATTACCCGCAGTGTCAGAAATTATATGTGACAGAGATTCAAGGGGATTTTAACTGCGATGTATTTCTTCCATTTTTTAAAGAAAAGTTTGAAAAAAAAGTTGTTTCTTCAGCTCAAGTTGAGAATGGTGTTACATATTTTTTTACGGAATATGTATTAAAAGAAGCCGCAAAATAAAATATGCACTCAAAAAGAAGGAAAAAAGGTAACGTTTTCTTTTTATTTTTTAGAATTCTTGTAACTCTTTCTTTTGCATGAAGATAAAGAAAATTTTAAGGCTTCTGTTGAAATGTAATTTTCTAATTAGGTATTGTTATTTAAGATATTTTGCGGCATACTTATATTAGATATAAATTTACGGAGAAAATATGATCCAAAAAAGCAACAATAAAAAGCGAATTTTACTTATTGATGATGATAAAGCCATAACACAGACGCTTTCTATGCTTCTTGAGACCCGTGGGTATGATGTTAATGTTGCCAATAGTGGGGAAGAGGGTTTTGAAAAGGCAACAGCCGCGACAGATTTAATTTTGTTGGATCTTATTTTACCTGATCAGGAAGGTTTTGAGGTTTGCCGCAAGCTTAAAGAAGAAGAGAGAACCTGCCATATTCCGATCATTATACTTAGTGCAAAGCTTCTTTCTGAAGACATTGTAGAGGGTTTATATTTAGGGGCAGATGATTATTTAATTAAACCCTTTGAATATGAAGAATTAGTCGCACGAATGGAAGCGGTTATGCGGCGTAAGATGGTATTGAATAATGGGAATATTGTTGCGCAGGGCGAAAATGCTATCATAGCAGAGTTGAGGAAGATTCTTGATGAAAAAAGCATTGTATCATTTTTTCAGCCGATATTTCATCTTAAACCATTTAAATTGTTTGGTTTTGAGGTCTTAAGCCGTCCAAAAACACAAAGTATGTTATCTAATCCTGAGCTTCTTTTTAAAGCGGCTATTCAGTTTGGATGTTATACCGATTTAGAGATGTTGTCATGGACAACAGCGTTGGCGTATATTTCAAAATTTGTACGAAATGAGAAGTTATTTTTTAACTGTAATCCTTATTTGATTGAGGGCTCAAATTTTCAAGTCGTTAAATCCGTTTTTGAGAAAAGTCACATAGATATTAAGGATACTGTGTTGGAAATTACGGAGAGATCGGCCATTTCTAATACGGCTATTTTTTATGAGCTTGTGAATAATTATCGTGACCATGGGTTTAGATTTGCGGTCGATGATGTGGGCGGTGGGTATGCCAGTTTAGAGTCCATTGTGAAAATTCGGCCGGAAATTATTAAATTTGATCGGCATATTATTAGTAATTTGAATAAAGAGCCTTACAAAAAAGGCATTATTAAAAGTTTGGTTGGTTTTTGTAAGGAACATAAAGTGTTCTCTATTGCAGAAGGGATTGAAACCAAAGAAGATCTGGCTACAGTTATGGAATTGGGTGTTGATGCTGTCCAGGGGTATTATCTTTATAAGCCGACACCGGAAATTAACCGTGATGATATCGAAAAGGTTTCTTCGATCATATTAGAGGCAAATAAATGATATGATAAGTGTGCTTTTTCTTTTTTTTGGCATCGTCACTGCTTCTGCGGTATGTTCGATGTCTGAGGCTGCCATTCTAAGCCTTCCTTTAGTCCGCGCAAGAATACTCCACGAGCAGAAACGACGTCATTCCCAAGATGTTCTTTTTATTAAAGAGAATATTACAGATGTTTTGGCTTTCATTGTTATTATTAACAATGTGATTAACATTGTTGGGTCTATGTTTGTCGGGCATCTGGTGGCTACACGATTTGGTAATCAATGGTTGGGATGGGCGTCAACAATATTGACTTTTAGTATTATCATTGGTTCCGAAATTATTCCTAAGACAATAGGAGAGCGGCATAAAGTCAGTCTTTCTTTATTTTTTGCCAAACCACTACGGATATTGTTGTGGTTTTTTAGACCGGTGATTTTTTTATTGATGAAAGGAATCAAATCTTTTCTTCATGAGAAGCAAATGCCCAAGGTGACCGAAGAAGAAATAAAGATGATGCTTAAATTGGGGCGGGCCGAAGGAACGGTTGAGATGGATGAAGAGGTATTATGTAATCGTGTATTTAAATTAAACGATGTTCGTGCTATGCAAATTATGAAACCTATTGATCAAATTTATGCCTTGCCGGCAGGAAAGACGCTTGAAGAGGTGAAGGCGGCGATTATTAATTCTAAATTTAGTCGTATTGCGATTTATGATAAAGATCCTTTAGATATTGTTGGAACAGTACAACATCGTATTTTATTACGCGAAATTGCCAAAGATAATTACAAAGCTTTAGTGCGGGACTTTATGATTAAGCCTATTTTTGTCAATTGGTTTACAAAAGCGGATACTTTGCTTGAACGCTTTCAGGCGTATCAGCAGCATCTTTTTATTGTTCAGGATTCCAAGGGAAAAGATGTTGGTCTTGTGACAATGGAGGATGTTTTAGAAGAGCTGTTTGGCGAGATTTATGATGAGAAGGATGTTGTTCAATCCGAGTGATTTAAGAATGCTAGCCATCAGCCATCAGCTATCAGACGTCAGTGGTTAGTTTTTACTGAAGTCTGAAGTCTGATGGCTGAAAGCCAAAATCGCCGCCGCAGGCGGTCTAATTCGACATGTTATTTTTTTCTCAATTCCTACAAGTCTATCTTCATTATTGCCAAGAGCTGTGGTTTACTTTGGCTATCGGTTTTTTTCTGAGTGGTATTTTTTATAAATTTATTCCGACGAAGATTGTAGAAAGTCACCTTGGGGAACACGGGGTGAAATCTATTTTGATTTCTTCTTTTGTGGGTGTCATTCTTCCTGTGTGTTGTGTGGGGGCTTTGCCGATTGCGTTAACGCTAAGGCGTAAAGGGGCGAGTCTAGGCGCTGTTTTTGCTTTTTTAGTGGCGACGCCGGCAACATCTATTTCTGCCCTTATTGTGTGTTGGAAACTATTGGGGGCCGTGTTTACGATATCCATTTTCTTTGCCGCGATTATTATCAGCTTAGTCATGGGCGTAATTTTTAATTTGGTGCCTATCCAAATGAAGGAGATTGAGGAGGGTTCTGGCGGGGCCCAACCAGGCTCATGTTGTCACAAAAATTCTCAAGAGATGGATCATAAGCTTTCTTTTTTACAGAAAATAAAAGAAGCCTTGCAGTATGCCTTTGTGGTTTTGCCAAAGGAGATCGGTGTAGAGGTATTAATAGGGATTGCGATAGCCAGTTTTATTGTTGTTTTTGAACCGATTCAACATTGGATTACGGCCTATCTTACAGGTGTGATGGGATATTTCTTCATTCTTATTATAGGTTTGGTGACATATGTTTGTTCCACGGCGAGTGTGCCTATGGCAGATGCTTTATTACAAAGTGGTATAAGTCAGGGGCAGGCTTTATGTTATCTTTTAGTTGGGCCTATTACCAGTTATGGAACGATTCTTGTTATTAAAAAAGATTTTGGTGGGCGGGCGCTTGTTCTTTATTTAAGTGTCATTTGTGTTATTTCTTTACTTTTTGGTGGAATATTTGATGTCTTTTTTAACTCCAACGGACAGTTGCCTTTTTAAGCAAGGCCGTCATTTTAGGCTTTACGATAAATTAGGCGCTCATTTAACATCGCAAGGCGGTGTGAAGGGCGCTTATTTTTCTGTGTGGGCCCCGCATGCCAAAAGGGTTGATGTTGTCGGAGATTTTAATCAGAAGAATAAAAAAATATATCGATTGCATCGTCGTAATGATGGATCTGGCCTATGGGGAAATTTTATTGAGGGTGTAAAAAAGGGCGATAGATATCATTATCGTATTGGCTCGCATAAAGGCAAAGACCGAATGGAAAAAATAGATCCATTCGGTTTTTTTTATGAGACGTCGCATGAAACATCGGCGATTGTTTGGGATTTAAAATATCGCTGGCAGGACGACGACTGGATGCGTAATCGTTATAAGAAAAATTCTTTAAATAAACCGATATCTATTTATGAAGTTCATTTGGGATCATGGCAAAAAAAGATGGAAGAGGAATGTCAGCATTTTTTAAGTTATCGCGCAATTGCAGAGACACTTGTTGATTATGTGAAGGATATGGGTTTTACGCATGTGGAGTTGCTTCCTGTGATGGAACATCCGTTTTATGGGTCGTGGGGTTATCAAACGCTTGGTTTCTTTGCGCCGACGTCTCGTTATGGAACGCCGCAGGATTTTATGTATTTGATTGATCGTTTTCATCAAAAAGATATAGGTGTTATCTTGGACTGGGTGCCGGCCCATTTTCCTTCGGACGCGCATGGGTTAGAAAAATTTGATGGAACGCATTTATATGAAACGCAGGATATGCATCCGGATTGGGAGAGTTGTATATTTAATAATGGTCGCCATGAAGTGATGGCCTTTTTGATATCTAATGCTCTTTTTTGGCTGGATAAATATCATGTGGATGGTCTTCGTGTGGATGCAGTGGCTTCGATGTTGTATTTAGATTTTTCACGACAAGAGGGGCAGTGGAAACCTAATTTTCTTGGCGGAAAAGAAAACTTAGATTCTGTTGCTTTTCTTAGATGTTTGAACGAAGAGGTTGAAAAGTCTTTTAGTGATGTTCTTATTGCCGCTGAGGAATCATCGGCCTGGCCTCATGTTTCTCAATCGCCCAAAAAGGGCGGGCTTGGTTTTGATATGAAGTGGAATATGGGTTGGATGAATGATACGCTTTCCTATTTTCATAAAGATCAGAAATTACGATCGAAGCATCAAGAGGATTTGACCTTTTGTCTTCATTATGCCTTTGATGAAAAATTTCTTTTGCCATTGTCGCATGATGAAGTCGTGCATGGAAAGAGTTCTTTGTTGGGAAAAATGCCTGGGCCAGAGGGCGAGAAGTTTTCTAATTTACGATGTCTTTATGGATATATGTATGCGCACCCAGGGAAAAAGCTTTTGTTTATGGGGAGTGAAATGGCGCCTTGGTCGGAATGGAATCATGATGAGGCTTTGCCTTGGGATTTATTGCAATATGATCGACATCAGGGCGTACAAAATTGGATTCGCCATTTAAATCGGTTTTATAAAAAAGAAAAGGCATTATACCAGCAGGATTTTTTAGTGGACGGGTTTGAGTGGGTTTATGTGGATAATAAAAAGCCTGGTGTCATAAGTTTTTTACGAAAGACTAAGGCTGGAAAACGGCAAGAAGCGATATTTGTCGTTTGTCATTTTAAATCCAGAGCAAAATATCATTATCGATTAGGCGTTCCCCAGGGCGGAGCCTGGAAGGTTCTGTTAAATAGCGATGATCAAAAGTTTGGGGGGCGCGGTTTGTTGCGTGCAGATAGTTATAAAGCCCAGAAAATTTCTTCCCAGGGTTGCCCCTATTCGATAACGTTAACATTGCCTCCGTTAAGTATTCTTTTTTTTAAACGTTAGTCATCAGACATCAGCTATCAGACGTCAGTGTGTAGATTTTACTGAAAGCTGACGACTGATGCTTAAAGATTAGGTGGCGTAGTGACGCATAGAATTTTTGCTGTGGATTCGCCTTTGTTTATAAAATAGTGCACGCGTGAAGCGTTAAAATAAAGACTGTGATTTTCAGAAAGGGTGTAACTGTTTTCCTCAATCCACAGCTCGACATGTCCAGCTAAAACAAAAATAAATTTCTCTGAACCGATCATATTTTTTTCTTTATTGGTTTCTCCATTGGCTTCGATTTTTAGCAAGATCGGCATCATTTTTTTGAAATTGACTTTATTGGTGAGGATTTCGTAAGAAGACTTATCGCTGACAACAAATACGTCAGTTGTGGTCGTTTTCTTCCTGACATCGACCTTATTTTCATCTCGGGCGATATCCACGTAAAATTCTGAAAAGTCAACCCCAAGGGCCCGCGCGATATTTATATGCGATTCGATGGTTCCTGTCATTTTTAAATTTTCCATCCGGCTTAATGTGGCTATTTGTACGCCGCTTTTTTTCGCCAATTCCGCTAAACTCATTCTTTGTTCTTTTCTTAACTCTTTGATTTTTGTTCCAATATTCATAGTAAGATTCCTTTTTTAAAATTTATTGATGATGTTTTAACAATATTCAATACAAGAATATCATATTTTGCTGAATAGTCAATCGTAAAATGATGAATATTTAATAAAATTATTTCTTTATTTATTTTGATTTATTATCAAATCTAACTTGACGTTTGAGCAATCGTGTGTTATACTTCATACTGTAGACAATTCCCCAATCCAGAATCTTCAAATTTATACTTTTCCCCAATATAAGGATAAGGATAATGATTATGAAAAATAAGAAAATATGTTTGTTTAATTTGTTATTCATTCTGGTTCTTGTAGTTACAGGATTAGGATTTTCTCTAAATTCAATGGTTTGGCAGAAAAGCGGGTTTGGGATTTATGAATCAGATATTCGCGATCTTGCCGTTGATCCAACAAATTCTTCTCTTATATATGCGGCAACATCACGAGCCGTGTACAAGTCGCAGAATAAAGGCAAAAATTTTAAGGCCATTTTATTTAAGGGAGAGCAGATGGGTGTGAATGATGTGTACATTGTTCCTGAGCAGCCGGAGATTATTTATGCGGCTACAGATGCAGGATTATATGCAACACAAAATAGTGGGCAAACATGGCAAAAAATTTATTCTGCATCGGATGAAGATACGCGAAGGAGTTTATGTGTCGTGCGTGATAGTGATGAACTGTATTTGGGGACGCAAACAGGGTTGTATCATAAATATATCTACGAAGAGAATTGGCACAAAATGAAGGGAGATCTTGGGCATGATCCTATTTATCATTGTGCTCAGGAAAAAGATTTTTTGTATTTTGCCACGCATCGGGCTTTATTTAGGTTAAATAAATTTTCGTTAAGGCTGAAGCAGGTTTTTGCAACAGGCATTGGAGGTTTGCAAAATGAAGAAGAGGATGCTGAATTTGGTGCTGCGCCCGTTGGAAGTGAATTTATTAAATTTGTGCATGTAGTGGATGAACCGGAACCCGCATTATTTCTTGCATCTTCTAACGGTATTGAAGTCAGTCATAATCATGGGGAAAGTTTTCAACGCATCCCAACGGGGCAGATTCCTTTAGAAAACTTAACTTCACTAATTGCTCTTTTGTCGATTCGACCCGCCACGGTAAATCAATGTCTGCAAGGGCGTGATGTTTGTTATGCGCTTCTTGCCGGCACAAAAGAAGGCGCATTTTTTTATACGGATGAAAAATGGACGCCTATTTATAAAGGATTGGAGACTAATGTGATCCAAGATTTGATGGATGACCGGCATGGAGCTGTTTATGCCGCAACGGATAGAGGCGTTTTTATTTTACCTGCGGATCAAGCTTTTTCGTTTGATGGGCCTATGCAAAAACAATTAAACGTCGATTATAAAAATATGGATGAGTTATTTAATCATGAACCGAGCATTAGTCAAGTACATCAATGGGCGATTGATTATGCAGAAGTGCATCCCGACAAAATTAAAAATTGGAGATATCTTGCAAAAAAGAAAGCGTGGTTTCCAAAGGTGACGGTCGGGGCGGATATGGATCAGGGGCGAACGATTTCAGATAAAATATGGGGTTCTTATACAGGTGGTGGGCAGCATTACATCGGCCCGGATGGGAAGAATTTTGACGAAGGGTTTGGTGTTGATGCGAACTTTTCATGGGATTTTAGTGAACTGATTTGGAGTACGGATCAAACCACCATAGATTCACGTTCAAAATCTATGGTAGAGCTAAGAGAAGAAATTCTTGATCGCGTCACACGTTTATATTTTGAACGACGCAGAATTCAAATTGAAATGATTATGACCCCTGTTCAAGACCCACAAGGGCTCATAGACAGAAAAATGCGTATCGCTGAGTTGACGGCTCTGATCGACTCGCTTACTGGGGGCGAGTTCAGTCGTCTTGTTAGAGAGGTAGAGGTGTAAGAAGTAGAGAGGCAAGGTGTAAGAAGCAGAGAGGTAAAGATTTAAGAAAAAAGAGGTGAAAATGGAAAATAGTAGAGAAAAGAAAATTGTAAGAACTTATCGTGATCTAAATGTGTTTCAGGTGTCTTATTCATTAGCTATGAAAATTTTTGAGGTAACAAAAACTTTTCCTAAAGAAGAGCGATACTCTTTAACAGACCAAATTAGGAGATCTTCGAGATCAGTTCCGGTCAATATTTGTGAAGGTTGGGCAAAAAGAAAATATAAAAATGTATTTTTGAGGCATTTAATTGATTCAACTGGTTCATGTGAAGAAACAAAGGTATGGTTAGATTTTGCTAAGGATTGTAAGTATATCAAGCTAAAGGAATATGAGGACTTTATTGGATATTGTAGGGAAGTTGGGGCAATGCTCAATGCATTGATAAATAAGTGGCAGACATTTTAAGTTTTTTCTCTGCTTCTTGATTCTTATCCCTTTGCTTCTCATAAAGAATCTAACACTCAAACAAAAAAGGAGGGAAATCAATGATAAAGAAACTCATGATTGTAGTAATGTTGATGGCATTTTTGTCAACGGCATCAAGTGTTTTTGCCGAAGATGTTTTTACGACGAAAAGAGGCAAAAAGTATCATAAGCAGATATGCCGGCTTATTAAAAATAAAGGCGCAATGACGACGCATGAAAAAGATGCGGCTGTCGAAACTGGGTATCAACCTTGCCGCAGATGTTACAAGGAAGATATCATTACCGATGAAAATAAAGAGGAAGAAGAGGAAGTTGTAGAGGAGAGTAAATAAAGCTGTCGTAGAGAGCTTTCTACGATGTATGGGTGTTAGTGGTTCGTCACTCGTCGCTCGTGACTAGTGGCTCGTCTTTTGCGAGCGACGCGTTACGCGCGACGAGCGACGATTAAAAAGGAAAAGATTATGGACAACAATATATTAAACATAAAAGTTCAAAGGATGTTTAGATTTGAAAATGATCAGCCGTTAAGGGCTTTTGCGGATATTGCGGTGAATGATGTACTTTTAATTAAGAGTATTCGTGTGGTCAATGGGAGTGGCGGTCTGTTTGTGTCTATGCCGAGGGAAAAGGCTAAGGATAATAAGTGGTACGACAGCGTCCGTTGTTTGACCGGGGAGGTTCGTAATCAGATTACGGAGGAAGTTTTAAGGGCGTATCAGGAGGGATGAGTTTCTGAGGTCTAGGGGGAAAGATGTAGAGAAGCAAGAGGCAAGTTGCAGAGGTAAAAGATAAAGAAGCAAAGAGGCAGAGATGCAAGAAGCAGAGAGAAAATAGTTTTTTTAACCTCTGCAACTTGTTTCTTACATCTTTACTTCTCTAAAATAGGGGTGTTCTGTTTCTTTAAGGGGACTTGAAGAAAAGCGTATCTGTCTTGGGGATGAGAGCCGATTTGGGGAAATCGGGGATACGTCAGAACACCCCTATAATTAGGTATGCATAATCAAGGTAGATATATGTCTAATATAAAATCAATTACTCCATTAGTTCCACAAGAACTTATTGAATGTAGAATTTTCTTAATTCGAGAAAAGAAAGTTATGTCGGATAGTGATTTAGCTGAATTGTATGGCGTTACTACCAAAGTATTGCTTCAGGCTGTTAGGCGCAATATTATACGTTTTCCAGAAGATTTCATGTATCATCTTACAAATAAAGAAGTTATGTGTTTGAGGTCACAATTTGTGACCTCAAATAGTGGTCGTGGGGGAAGGCGTTATGCTCCATATGTATTTACAGAGCAGGGTATAGCTATGCTTTCAAGTATTCTTCATAGCAAGAAAGCTGTATTAGTCAATATTCAGATCATGCGAACATTTATTAAACTAAAAGAAATGGTAATGAATCATAAAGATTTACAACAAAAAATTGAAAAGATAGAAAGTAAATATGATAAGCAGTTTAGGATTGTTTTTGACGCAATTAAAAGTTTATTACAAATTCCAGAAAAACCTAAAGGAAGAATAGGTTTTCATCCTTAAGGTTCAAACATGAAAGGAAAAAATTATGAAAATAAAACAATGGGGAATGAGTATTTTATTGGCCATGATATTTATGCTGCCGGCATCAGCGGAGGCATTTATTGTCATTAATGAAATTTTGGCGGATCCTCCCTCAGGGATTTTGGGGGATGCCAATGGGGATGGAATAGGTTCTGGTTCTCAGGATGAGTTTGTAGAGTTGTTAAATATTGGGACTACTCCGTTAGATATTTCCGGGTGGTCGTTGAGTGATAAAGTGAAAGAGCGACATATTTTTTCAGGCGGGACGGTTTTATTGCCTGATGCGTATTTTGTTGTTTTTGGTGGAGGAGCTCCATCATTATTGGATGTTGATTGGCAAACAGCCTCGACAGGGTCATTAGGGTTAAATAATGGGGGAGATACGGTTTCATTATTTGATGGTAGTTCTATTCTTGTAGACGAAGTTGTTTATGGTAGTTTGGGTGGAAAAAATCAATCAATTGTTCGTGCGCCTGAAGGGGAGGGGGCTGAGTTTATTTTGCATTCGGATAGTGAAGGTGTGCAAGGCGGGTTTGTTTTTTCTCCAGGGCAAGGTGAGTGGGAAAAAATGTCGCAACCAGATCCGATTCCGCCAACAGATAGCATTCCAGAAACAAATA
Source organism: Candidatus Omnitrophota bacterium (assembly GCA_029261055.1). Classification (GTDB taxonomy): domain Bacteria; phylum Omnitrophota; class Gorgyraeia; order Zapsychrales; family Zapsychraceae; genus JAJDCA01. The sequence goes on from JAJDCA010000063.1 coordinate 26,974, forward strand.
CTGTCCCGGAGCCTTTATCAATTCTTTCGTTTGGTTTGGGAAGCCTGGTAGCCTTTTTTTATCAAAAGCGGATGGTGTAAATGTGTTAACCGTTAATTAACACTTTACATGTTCAAAGGGCATAGTATACTATGATTAGAAGTTTCAAACATCGCGGGTTAAAACGTTTTTTTATCGACGGCGATCAGAGAGGAATTTCTCAGCAATATGGTAGGCGGTTAGAGTTAATATTGGGCAGGTTAGATGCGGCTACTATTGTTGAGGGTATGAATATGCCAGGGTATAAACTCCATCCGTTGAAGGGGAAGTTAAAGAGTTTTTGGAGTGTTACGGTGAGTGGGAATATTCGTTTAATTTTTCGATTTGATAATAAGCGGAAGGAAGCTTACGATGTCGATTTAGTTGATTATCATTAAAGGAGAATAGACTATGCCAATGAAAAATCCGCCACATCCAGGTAAATCAATCAAATGGGAATGTTTAGAGTCATTGAGGTTGTCTGTTACGCAGGCGGCCAAAATTTTAGGTGTAAGTCGTCCAATGTTATCCAAAATTATTAATGAACGGGCAAGCATCACTCCTGACATGGCAATCCGCTTGTCAAAGGCATTTGGTAGTACGCCAGAAACATGGCTAAATATGCAGTTAAATTATGACATTGCCCAAGCGCGGAAGAAGGCAAGTAAGATAAAAGTTAAACGTTATCAGCCTGCACGTAGTTAAGAGGAAATTAATAGTTGCTTTAATCGAAGCTATTTATATAATAGGGAAACTTTTGATATTAGAGAAGTAAGAAGTAGAGAAATAAGAGGCAGAGAGGTTAATAGATGAAAAATGAAGATGTAAAGAGTTTGCTTTCTCAGAAATCCATTCCTTCGCGTGAGCGATTAATTTTGGCTTTAGATGTCGATAATACTGATAAAGCGAAAGCCCTTGTTGAGCAACTTGGAGATTCTGTCCTTTTTTACAAAATCGGGCTGGAGCTTTTTATGGCAGAGGGGTATTTTGAGCTTCTTGATTGGCTTCGCCAAAAAGGTAAAAAGGTTTTTGTGGATCTTAAGTTTTTTGATGTCCCGCAGACTGTGAAATCTGCTGTAAAGCAGTTGAGTGATAAAGATGTCGAATTTACCACGATTCATGGTAATGACAAGATGTTGGAAGCCGCAGCTGAGGTCAAAGGTAATCTTAAGGTATTGGCTGTAACCGTATTGACGAGTCTAGATGAAGGGGATCTTAAAGATTTAGGTTTTGATTGCAAAGTCGAAGATTTAGTCTATTCCAGAGCCAAGCGCGCCATGGCTTTAGGGTGTGATGGCGTTATATCCTCAGGATTAGAAGCTTCCAGGTTGAGAGAAGGGCTTGGTCCAAAATTTCTCATAATTACTCCGGGCATTCGCCCTGTTTCCAACAATGATGACCAAAAAAGAACGGTTAACGTAGAACAAGCCTTCCTAAACGGTGCCGACTATATTGTCGTAGGCCGTCCCATCCGCGAAGCACAAAATCCCAAAGAAGCCGCTGAAAACATTCAGCAAACTATCGCTTCGGTATTTCAAACATAATTTGATTTAATATCATAATATTTTTGCGCACATTTAGTAAATAATTAAATAATATTTTCTATGTAAAATGTAACATGTTTGTATTGAATATGTTATGAAAGAAGAATTTTTTAGTATAATTTGATAAATAATAAAAAATATGTTATACTTAAATCAAGTTAATCCTCAAGACACAAGAATGACCCCGTAATTTTTCATTCACTTATCCCCACTGGCATCAAATTAAATTGCATAAGAAGTAGAGAAGTAAGAGGTAGAGAGGTAAGAAGCAGAGAAGTAAGATGAAAAGATTTAAATAGATTTTGCATTTTCTCTGCATCTTGTTTCTTGCATCTCTGCATCTTTTAACCAATGTTCAAATTATGAAAACTACAAAAAATCGAAAATATGGAAAAAAAGTATGATTATCAATTTAGGGGCGTATTTGAGGCCATTAAAAGTTTAATTCAATCACCAGAGAAATCTAAAGGAAAAATTGGATTTCATTAATAACACGAAATTTAATGTTAGTCATCAGTAATCAGATATCAGACTTCAGTGTTTAATTTCTACTGATGTCTGAAAGCTGATGTCTGAAAGCTAAAGTTGCCGAGCATTTTTGCGAGGCCTAATTTAAAAAAGGAGAAAAATTATGCGTAAAGTAATATGTTTTGTATTGATGAGTTTTATGATTTTTGGAGGAGGAGGGGTTTTTGTAGATTTGGCGGAGGCTAATAATCTTCCCTTATTTAGTGATTTCGAAGCGGATGTGGATCCGCATACGGGCAGTGCCAGTTTTTCAGTGCCAATTGCAGTACCGGCCGGCCGGGCTGGAATTCAGCCGAATATTCAGTTGCAATACAATTCTAAACTCCAGAATGGTTTTTTTGGGGTGGGATGGACTTTACAATTAGGATCGATTCAGCGATTAACGACATATGGTGTGCCTAAATATGATGATGCGGTGGATACATTTTGTCTGATGCAAGCGGGCAGTACACAACTTTTAAAATATGATGCCAATGAAGAATTTTACCGAACTGAACCGGAAGGAGCCTTTTCTAAAATTGAACATATGGGTAATCCCGAGCGATGGATCGTTACAGATACAAAAGGAACTAAATATTATTTTGGAACAGATGATGCTTCGCGGGAAAGAGATCCGAATGACCCTGGGCGTATTTTTAAATTTGCCATTAATAAGGTAGAGGATTTGCAAGGCAATTATATGACGTTTACTTATCGAAAGGTAAATAACCAACTTATCCCGCATCAAATTAAATATACCGGTAATTCAGCTAATATTAAATCAACCTATGCCACAGTCACATTTGAACCTGAAAGCCGAACCGATACCTGGTCGAGTTACATTGCAGGATATTTGACGGAAACAAATGAACGCATTAATAAAATTACTGTTTCCGTTGAAGGGCAACCTGTTCGGGAATATCAAATCACGTATGACTACAGTCCGCTGACCAATCGGTCGCTGATTACCAGTATTACCGAGTATGGCGATGACGGCATAACGACGAAACCCACGGTGACGTTTGATTATCAGGATGATGTGATCCCAGCGTATACGGTTGCAGCTAAGCATGATTTGGCGGTGACAGGGGATAATTTGTGGGACAAGAGATCTGGAGTAGGAATTTATAATAAAGGAACTTCCTTGCATGGTCCAGAATCGGTTTTGAGTATGATCGGCGATGTTGGTTCATTTTATCCGCCACAAAAAATAGGGAATGGATCAGGCAGTTTTAATTTTAAAGGCAACCGTGATACAGCTTATTGGTTAACAATGTTTGTTTATGCTAATAAGGCCTTATCATTTCGTGTTAATTATGATAATGGGGAAACCGATCCTGGTATATGGTCCACGCAAAATTTTAACGATCCGCTAGCTAATCAAACATCAGGAAATAATATGGTGCACGATTGGACATTGCAAAAAGGATTTAACCGCATTGATTTAACAACATATCATGAGGCCAATTCGTTTCGTTTTATTTTAAACCGTAACCTGGCAGATATGGATGGCATTGATTACATGAATTCAAGCTCAGGAAGCTTACCCCAAATCCTCTCCAGTGATTTCAACGGAGACGGTTTGACAGATTTAGGGATATTAAATACGAGCACCGGTACGTTTAAGGTGGCGACTTCACAAGGGGGCTCTTTTACGGCGCCTGTTCAATGGACATCAGCTTTAGGAAGCAATACAAAAAATATGTTAGGCCACTTTGACGATGATGGAAAAATAGATATTTTCAATTTTGACCCGAGTGCAGGGCAGACGAGTGTTGGTACAGCAGAGGGTACTAGCTTTGGAAGTCTCATCAATGTGAATGTACCCTTTGCGACGGATCATGAGCCTGGCGTAGGCGATTTCAACGGCGATGGACTCACCGATATCTATTTTACATACAAACAGGCTGGTCAGACCTACAGTCGTATTGTGATGAATAAAGGAGGCGGCACATTTGAGAGATGGACAGCAAATGATTTTCTTATGAGTGGAGGCACAGAGTCCAATATATTTCCGATAGATATCAATGGGGATGGTCTTACGGATTTTGGTATATTTACAAAAAGTATTGGTGAGTGGGCTATTCGTATTAATACGGGCAATTTAAACGTTGCATTTCCGGTTAAGGCGTCTGCAGTCGACTTTGGTACAAATAAAAATATGGCCATTGCAGATTTTAACCGGGATGGACAAACGGATATTGGATATTATGAGCCTACGGATGGCATAATTTATTATCGTACATATGAGCAGGAAACTATTCCAATCACAATATACTCAGTCCCAGCAGCGTTTTCTCTTAAAGAGGATTCCGTACAAATTCAATCCGGTGATTTCAATGGGGATGGTATTACAGATTTTGCGGCGGTGAATATTTTAGGAAAAATTGATATGGCTATGTCAAATAATGGTCAGTTTGTTGATCTTTTGTCGTCGAGTTTTAATGGTGTCGGGGGTGTGACGCAAATCACTTATGATACTTCAACAAATTACAGAGTAGAATCCGACTTACCTTTTATCACACCGGTGGTTAAAACCGTGACAACATTGGATAGTTACAGTGGAGATAGTTATACGACATCGTATCATTATGAAAAAAGCAAGTGGGATGCGACGATGCGCATGTTTAAGGGTTTTGGTTTTATTAGAGTGACGGATGTTGCCGACAATACGACGGAGATGGATTATCATCAGGATGATCCTCTTTTGAGAGGGCGGGTATTTGAACAGAGGAGCTATGATAATAATGGTCAAATATTAAATAAAGTCACAATGGATTGGGATTCGAAGGAGATTGCGCCGGGGATTCATTTTGTGTATTTATTCGGAAAAGATAATTATGCCTATGATCCGGGTTCATCGACCACAGGTCGACGGACAGCGGAAGAATTCTTTTACAATGAATTGCCACAATACGGTAATTTGTCGCGGGCCATACAATATGGCGAAGTCAATTTTGTGACAAGAGCTGATGTTCCCGGGGACAATCGGGAGGTGAGGACAACATATATTAATGATACAGCTAACTGGATCTTGGGTTTGCCGGATACAGTAACAGTCAAAGACAGCAACGGCAATGACGTGCGTAAGGCATGGTTTCGTTATGATGTTGACGGCCGTTTATTAGAGAAAGAAGATTGGGCTGGAGGTGCTATGGGGGATCCGAAAAATCCTGTCACGCAATATACCTATGATGATTACGGGAATTTAGAGACGACGACGGATCCAATGCTAAATACGACAAGGATTGACTACGATACTGCTTACAACATTTTTCCTATAACGACAACAAATGCTATGGGGCATAGTGTTGTTAATAAATATTATGGGGTTGAAGGTGTGTTGACCGACAGTAATGACGGTTATCATGGTTTATGGGGACAGCTTAAATCCACGACGGATCCAAATCAGGAAACGGGTGAACGTATTTACGATGCCTTGGGTCGATTAACGACAAGCATTTCCCCATTGGATTCATTGGTATTTCCAACACAGATAACAGATATTGATTTTTCTAATCCAAGGTACACAAAAGTAACCACCAAACAACGTATCAATCACGGCCAACCCGAGACCATTGATGTTGCGCAATTTTCTGACGGTCTGGGCCGGGTGATCCAAACCAAATCAGCAAGCGGTAAAACAGGACAGTATATCCTTAGTGATCAGGTCGCCTACAATGCACGTGGGCAGGCAGAAAAGTCTCATTTGACACGATTCACATCTAATCCAATTTATGTGATAGATAGTATTGATGTGGGGCAACCTTACAGCATGCGGGAGTATGATTCTGCCGGACGTGTGACAAAAGCCATCAATCCGGATGGGACGTATTCAAATGTTGAATACAAGGGTTGGACAACGATCGCTACAAATGAAAACGGGCATAAGCAAGAGTCAGATTTTGATGCTTATGGTCGGTTGATTAAAAAAAGAGAATATTTGGGGGCTGACGGTCGTGCATCAATGTATCCTTTCGTCGACTATTTTTTGTATGCCACCACAAATTATACATATGACTCTGAAGGCAATTTGATACAAACTAAAGATGCGCATGATAATGTGACGACGATCTTTTATGATAAACTCGGTCGTAAAGAAAGTATGAATGACCCGGATATGGGCGTGTGGTCGTACACTTATGATCTTAACGGCAACCTCGAAACACAAACCGATGCCAAAAGTCAAACAATTACGTTTACGTACGATAAATTAAATCGTCTAGTTAACAAAACTGATGGCACACCAAGTCTGGACGTCACCTATACATATGATAATTTCTTAAGCACACAAAGCAAAGGTCGATTACTGCAAGCCCAATATGGATCGGATGATACACAGTTTGAGTATGACCGTATTGGCCGCGAGATTCAATCCATCAAAACCATCAATGCATCGGCCTACACCGTAGACCGTAATTATGATGCTCTCAATAGGCTTCTCGATGTGCAGTATCCAGACCAAACCAACATCTATTACAAATACAACCCGGCTGGACAGATCGAGGCCATTTCCAATGATCAAAATTTACTCAATACCATCGGCGATCAGTCGAAAGCAGACCTCGGCTCGAAAACAGTCCTCGGGGGTTTGCCATCGATTAACCCAAGCAATCCCCCGAGGTCTGTTGACGGTTACACTGAGCGAAGGAACGTCTTAGCAAGCAGAGTTATCTCTTGCTCGGGCCCCTCCGCCCAGTGTGGATCCTCCCGCTCAAGAGATAACTCTGCTAGATACGAAATCAGTCGCGAGTTGTTTGAGAAAGAGGATATGCGTGAGTCATTGGTGATGAATAACGCGAGTCTAACAGGCCCAGCGGTTCCTTGTGTGGGAGGATCCACACCGGGCGGAGGGGCCCACACAAGGGATCGCTGTGCCCAAACCGAGTCCTTTATTGATCGACGAGCAAGCAATAAATGGTATGTTCGTTTTGCTAATTGGATAGAATCTAATGTTCTTGGTGTAAGTGAAGCGCATGCCGCTGTAAATGATTTACCAACAGGAGAGGTAACGTATGAATTATGGACGGGGATAGCCGGGGATAAAATCACCAGCCTGACAAGTCACCCTGATTACCCGAATAATCCATCTCAAACGACCACGTTAAATCGTTTGGAAGGTTGGTCTAATTGGGATGAAAATTATGGTTCACGCGTTACCGGATACATTCATCCACCGATAAGCGACAACTATACTTTTTGGTTGACCGGAGATGATGAAACAAAATTCTTCCTTAGTACAGATGCGAATCCCGACAACAAACAACTCGTGGCTCACGTGCTGGATTGGTCTTATTCACGCGAATGGTCACGCTATGGTGAACAGAAATCTGTACCCATTGCACTGACAGCCGGACAGAAATATTATATCGAAGTGCTCCATAAAGAAGGTGTGGGGGGGGATGGGATAGCCGTGGCATGGGAAACAAACGGGATATATTTTACCATAATTGACGGCGCCCATCTTTCGGCCTATGACAATAGTACAGCGCCGTTGCCATCAAATACGGCCCCTGTTGCCGTTGATCAAGGTGTGTTAGCAACCGATGAGAATACAAGTTTATCCATCGCATTATCTGGTAGTGATGCGGACGATGATTTTTTACAATTTAGCATTGTTACGCAACCACACAATGGAAGTGTATCTCCGCTGAGTGGGCCGATTGGGCAGAATGTTACTTATACGCCTAATGGGGCTGGCCCGGATAGTTTTACTTTTAAGGTCAGTGACGAGATAGATGATAGTAATGTAGCGACGGTGAGTTTAGATGTAACGGCTGTTATACAACCACCACAACAAACACCACCACCATCGAATTTTTCTATAATGCTTGAGGCTAAGGATATGCCGACAAAAACCACAGGTGGGCCTAAAAGTGATGGCAGTTGGAATATTTGGGCTAATGGATATATTGAGGAAGGTGTCGATTTTCCTGCGGCAGGCCTTTGTGATTTTAACATTACGGCTCGAGGCAAATACGTAGCTGGTGCCTGGTCGGAAATGGAGTTGCGCATTGATCAGCAAGTCGTGGCAAATTTTACAGTAGACAACACTGGCTTTGTGGATTACCCGGCAACAATCAATATTACTTCTGGTATGCATAATATTGCTATTGCGTTCACGAATGATTATTACAGTGGCGGGGAAGATCGTAATCTTTATGTCGATAAGGTTATGATTCAAGGATTATCAGGGGGAGGGTCTGTTAACACGCCGCCTGTCGCCGTGGATCAAGGGGTATTAACAACCGATGCAAATACAGATTTATCCATCGCATTATTCGGCAGTGATGCGGACGATGATTTTTTACAATTTAGTATTGTTACGCAACCACAAAATGGAAGTGTGTCACCACTTAGTGGGCCAATTGGGCAGAATGTTACCTATACGCCTAATGGGGCTGGCTTGGATAGTTTTACCTTTAAGGTCAATGACGACGGGAACGTAGATAGTAATGTAGCCACGGTGAGTTTAGATGTAACAGTTGTTACGCAACCACCACAACAAACACCACCCCCATCGTCCGGCAGCGATGTGCCTACAGGAGAGGTGACGTATGAGTTATGGACGGGGATAGTCGGCGATAAAATCACCAGCCTGACAAGTCATCCTGATTACCCGAGTAATCCATCTCAAACCACCACGTTAAATCGTTTGGAGGGTTGGTCTAATTGGGATGAAAATTATGGTTCAAGAATGACGGGATACATTCATCCATCCATAACTGGCAACTATACTTTTTGGTTGACTGGTGATGATGAAACAAAATTCTTCCTTAGTACAGATGCGAATCCTGCCAACAAACAACTCGTAGCCCATGTGCTGGACTGGTCTTATCCACGAGAATGGTCACGTTATGGTGAGCAAAAATCTGTTCCGATTTCATTGATCGCCGGTGAAAAATATTATATTGAGGTTCTCCATAAAGAGGGAGTGGGTGGCGATGGCGTAGCCGTGGCCTGGGAGACGAATGGATTATATTTCACCATAATTGACGGAGAAAATCTTTCGGCCTATGACAGCAGTACGGGGACACCGCCGGAAGCTCCGATGTTGACGAGTGTGATTGAGGGTGACGGGCAAGTGGATTTAAACTGGAGCCAGGTCGGTGATGCCACGGGGTACTCCGTTCATTACGGGGCAACGCAGGGTGTTTATGACACTACTGTTGATGCCGGGGACGTCTTGGGGAAGACTATCACTGGCCTGGTTAATAATACGCGCTACTATTTTGCCGTGACGGCGCGCAATGCGAGTGGGGAAAGTGTGTATTCCAATGAATTAAATGCATCCCCCTTAGGCGCAGCGTCGCCGGAGGTGTTTGTTAAGAATGTGGAATACAATGTGGTGGGGCAGATTGAAAAAATCGAATACGGTAATGGCACGGTGACCAACAATAAGTATGATGATTTGACGTTTCGCTTGCTCAATGTCAAGACGGTGAATATATGGACCGAGGTTTTGCAGGACTTAACGTATACGTACGACCCTGCGGGAAATATTCTGACGATTACCGATACGGTGCATACGGCGACGCAGAAGTTTACATATGATGAACTCAACCGTCTGGTCGAGGCGGATGCGCCGCAGACGTACGGGGTAAAGACTTATCGGTATGATGAGGTGGGGAACATTGTTGAGAAAGACGGATTTACCTACGTCTATGCCGAGAATGGCGCCGGGCCGCATGCGGTGACGTCGCGTACAGATGGCGTGACAACAGAGATTTATACCTATGATCTCAACGGCAATATGGACAGCAAAGTTAAAGACGGTGTGACGACACAGTATGTGTACGATACGGAGAACCGTCTGATTGAGGCACAAAAAGACGCGGTGATCATCGCGCAATATGAATATGATGGGGATGGGGGGCGGACGAAGAAAACCACATTTAGCAGC
>JAJDCA010000064.1 GCA_029261055.1 Candidatus Omnitrophota bacterium
GACTAAAACATTTGTACCCACATCTATCGTTGCCGGGCGTTCGGTATTTTCACGCATTGTAAGGCAAGGCACTTTCAAGACCGTTGTTTCCTCTTGAATCCCTCCGGAATCTGTCAGAACAAAATTGGCATTTTGAACTAAGCCTTTAAAAACGAGGCAAGCCTCGGGGAATTAAACCAGCTTTGGAGATTGGCAGAATAATTTTTTTGGCCAATCTCTTAATTAAATTGGTGATTTGTTTGTGTCATTTTTTTCCAAAACTGATTGTAGCTTGCCATAAAACTCTTTTCTCTTCATTTCATCCATACGTTTAATATTTATTAATTTCCATTGAATAGCTGGGAGTTTATCAATACCTGGAATGCCTACTAATTCCCATTGTGGTTCACCTTTTTTAACAGATAATAAAAAATCTTTTTCTTCCTTTGTCAATTCTTCCCTAATAGTATCGACCAGACGCATTCTTGTTTTCACGAGTTCATCATAATGAATCGTTTCAACAGTCATTCCTTGAAATTCTTCTTCATAAACCCGCTTAAAATCTTTTAAATTTGGGGCAAGTAATTCATGCATCGGACGGTCATGACTGGCTAAATAAATCACGAATGCTTTACGAATTTGCTCCGTCACCCCTTCATTATCAAAAAGAAGCTTTACATCATATAAATCTCGTGGATGTTGACGATCCAAGGCTGCACAAATTTTTCCTCCAAATACATCTTCTAATGAAACAGCGAGCACTTCAGAAAATAATTCAAACATTTCTTGCGCCTTTGAACAAAGCACTTTATTTTTACATGGAAACACTGTGCCACGAATGACCAAATTTGGTTCAATTTTTATTTTTGCATCCCTATTCCGAACCGTCAATTTACTGACCATTTTTGGATTCTTTATTTGAACCTCCTGAACATCTGCATCAGGAATCTTGCTCTGAATTGTTTGTGCTATTCGCTTCAACGCAGATTCAATATTGATCAGTGACTCTTCCCGTGGCTCAATTGGCAAATAATTTAAATCAATATCGACAGAAATTCGAGGCATATTCCGATAATAAAGATTGATCGCCGTTCCGCCTTTCAATGCAAAACATTCCTCTTCTAAAACATAAGGAAGAACCTGAAGCAATAATTTCATTTGATTAAAATAAAAGTTTTTTTTAATATCCCTGCTCATATTCATAAACTTACTTTAGGAACTGATATATTATATTTATTATCAAATTCACCACCTTCTTCAATAACCCTTTTGCCTTTTCCAAAATTAACTTTAGATACATCAACATACCTAAGCCAAGGATGATTAAATCGTTCGGCCAGGTGCATAAACAAACGCTTCACTTTTATTGAAGACGTCTTCTCCAGCAACTCTTGAACCAACTGCGGTCTCAAATTATTTAACCCCTCCATCAAAAGCGCGCTATTTTGATAAGATTCATGCTTTCCTATAAGATAAAGAACCTCAAACATAGCCATCTCACGAGTAGAAAGTTTTATTGAATAAGAATGCACATCTTTACTTGTCAATCCAACTTCTTCTTTAAAAAGGAAGCAATTCGCATAGATATGATGTATTGGAGTCTTCCAATCGTATTGTTTAAACCATTTTGGTAAAAATCGCTTATGACTAAATAGGAAAACCGGATGGCCTTCCCCCATAGATAAAAAATGTGCTTCACCATGTAACTGCAAAGCCGTACGTGCTCCCACATGAATAGGTAGGCCTAACTCCTCTTGCAAAGCATACAAACCACCCATCCAATCAACCTGATCTCCAGCATGAATAAAAGCCCCGTGCCCTATAGATTCTATCCACCCTGATTTTTGATATCGATCTGCTAATTGTGCATATACCCCCCGCTCCTTCAACCAGGAACTTACGGCCACCGTTCTATTTGGCCATAATTTTAGGATAGAGTTTAATTTATATGTATTATATCTACTCATAATTGATAATTATATCATATTTCAAACTTATGTCTATATATTGTTTATATTTTCTTCTATATATAAACTAATGATTGATATTTTAGAATTAAAATAAACTATTTCCATCAATTCTAGAATTTTATGGACTTTTTCAGAGATTGCGAGGATTATTTCGTAAATGTTTAGCAGGAACCGAAAGATAAGGTAGATGGCGTTGAACCTTTTGAATCAGATTGACGGTGGTGTAAGTAAACTTGGCTGAGATTTTTTCCAACCTTCTTGCCTTGTAATAGTAAGGTCTGGATGATCGACATCATGGTTCCATGAGCTAACGTTTACACTTCCAGGCAGGCAATGCCTCATGCCTGGATTGTAATCTCACCGCATCTCTGATGATCCGCTTGATCTTCTTGTAGGCGACAATGAATTCTTCACTCTGGTCTGTCTTGGCGCTTGTGTGAAAATCTCTCAAGAGATGCACCAATTACTATAATAGCAATTCATTGACCGCACAAGATCTCCTACGGACCTCTGCACAACTGGATGAAGCTGCGCAGCCAGTCCGCTGGCCTTAGCCACCAATTCAGTCGCTAAATCTTCAAGCGATGCGCACGGTTCCTCTG
>JAJDCA010000065.1 GCA_029261055.1 Candidatus Omnitrophota bacterium
TCTCATAGATTTCGACACGTCTTCAGTGGTTCGCTTGCGCTCGTCTCCTTGATTCTCAGCTTATCCCTTTAAAGGGCCTTTTCCTTAACGCTCACGACAATAGATTTTGGCCATTGCCGCTTAAGGCGCTTTGAAGCCTACTCCTGCAAGTCGACTCCGAGGGGCCATCCCTCATCTCGTATGCAGCTTTTCGTGGCACACTGTCCCCATCCACCACTTTCTGAACGGTTGCTTTGTAGGTAAAAAATTTGTGGCGCGGGACATCTATTTTTTTAAAATGATATTCACCAGAGTTGCCCAGCACCTTGTAAGCCTCCACAACATCTCCTGCTGCAGGTACTTTCCCCCCTTTTAAAATCGGGCCAAGATAGATGTGAAAACCGCAATCCAACGCTAAAGAAGTTTGTCCCTCATCCTCAACCTCAAGAAGACGGTAAATGTTTAACCGCCCCCGTTTGACGGAAAGACGCGGAATTGGGACACTCTGCTTCTTTGCCTCTGGTGATATTTTAACCAAAAAGTCCGTTGTCTTGAGCTTCTGATCATCAATCACCTTTCTAAGCTCGGGCGTACTCCAATCATTTTTAATCGCCTGACGATGGTAAGAATTACGTTTTTTAGCATCCTCAATAGTAACAAGAATTTTGTAATGCCCCCAACTCAAATTTGGCCGCGCGGCCAAACTTGGGAAGGCATCATAAAACTTAACAGCTCTGTACAACAAGCTCGCATCTTTTTGTAAACTTTCTGCTAACTGAGCAAAAAGTGTATCCCCCTGACCTGCGCGGCTCTTATGCCCCAAAACATCTTTGGAAATCATTTTCCCCACCCGCCAATACATCACCGCCAGCCGCTGCTGTACAGCCCTTTCTCCCTCGACAAACTCCCTCTGAATGGCAGCAAGAAGCTTGGTGTATTTATGCGTATCTATTAATGCGTTGGACATATTTAGCACAGACAATGAATTTGTCTTAAATTAATTTTTGTAAATTTTTAACGCTTAAAAAAGAAAGAGCCTCAATTTACACATACCCAAAAAGCATATCCATAAGCTGAGGCTTTCCTTACACCATTACTTTACTTTTGTGATCCTTTTAAATCTACACCGGCATCTTTAACCTCTTTAGACGCTTGCCCAAACAAAGGGCACATTTTTCCAGACTTCACGCCACACTTAGGCTGAACCACTAATTTACACCAAATGCTTCCCAGAAAAAATGTGTTGAGAAGCAACAGTATCATGACAAATATTTTTGTCCCTTTACAGCATTTACCATTATCCATAATCACATACTCCTTTCTTGTATTGTTGTTTTCTTAAAATTCCCATGCCGACGGATGGTGGCGGCGTCGTTGAGAGGGTGGTAAGATTTCTTTTTGGCTTCGAAGACAGTGACGACGGGAAGGCCTTCAAAATATTTTTTTACTTCTTTAATATCGTCCTCACTTAATGGCTTAACGCCGCTTGGACGTAAAGGGGTATTAATTTCAATCTCATCGGCATTAATCGTACGTGCAATTTCCACCATGTGTGGCGCATCGTCTTTATTATCTTGAATAAACATCATTTGCAAGGCCAACTTACCGGAAAAACTTTTTTTAAATTCTTTTAAGCCTTCCACAATATTATTCAAATCAATCCCTTGGGCAGGAATATCCACACGCGCTAAAGAGTCCTGACTCGCTGCGTCGAGTTTAGCCAAAACAAAATCTGCCCTGGCCAAATCTTCCTGTACATCTTTTTGATCTATCAATGCTGCATTGGTAATAACAGCAATCTTACCAGCGGTTGCATTGCGCACCGCCTCAATCATTTCTCCTAAATTTTTAGCTAATGTCGGCTCGCCTCGTCCACAAAATGTGTAATGATCAATCTCTTGTTTTGGAAAGGTTTTAATTTCTTCTACAATTTCCTTAACCGTCACAAACTCTTCGCGCTTAGTGTAAAACTGCGTTGTCCGTCCCAGTTGACAATAAATACAATCCATATTACAGATTTTTTTGTCTGCCGTTACAGGATCAATCCCCAAAGACATACCTAATCGCCAGGAGTAAACGGGTCCGTAGAGAAATTTGAATTGGGGCTTAGACATTATTTTAGTGGTCTACGATCAGTGGTCAGTGACCACTAAGCTTGATAAACAACTTTCCCCCCACAAATCGTCGTCGTTACTTGACCTTTTAACGTACGTCCGATAAAGGGAGAATTTTTAGATTTGGAAACAAAGTCTTCGCGGCGGACTTCCCATTCTTTTTGAGGATCAATAATCGTGATATCTGCATCCATGCCTTCTTGAATCACGCCCTTCTTTTCTAAACCGACGATCTTAGCCGGAGCCGTCGACATTTTTTCAACCATTTGCGCCCAGGAAATAACCTTTGGCTCAACTAATTCGGTGATGGTCAACCCAACAGATGTCTCCAGACCGATCATACCAAAAGGAGCGTGTTCAAAATCAACTTCCTTGTCTTCTTGTGTATGTGGGGCATGATCAGTGACAATACAATCAATCGTGCCATCTTTAATACCTTCTTTAATGGCGGCCACATCGTCTTTAGTACGTAAAGGCGGATTAACTTTCGTCGATGTATTAAAAGAACTGACGTCTTCATCCGTTAACGTAAAATGATGCGGACACGCCTCAGCGGTTATTTGAATACCTTCTTTTTTGGCCTGACGAATTAATTCAACAGATCGTCGAAGACTCATATGCGCCATATGTACTTTTGTATCCAAATATTTTGCCAATTCAATATCACGGGCCACAATCACTGTTTCAGCTAAACCTGATTGCCCTTTGATCCCTAACTGCGTGGACATCTTGCCTTCATTCATCACGCCACCGGCACTTAATAACGGTTCTTCACAATGTTCGATCACCAAAATATTGGCCATCTTCGCATAATCCATGGCCAGGCGCATAAGCTGACTATTCACAACAGACTTTCCATCGTCGGAAATAGCTAAACATCCCGCTTTCTGAAGCTCAAAAATATCGACTAACTCTTCATCTTTTTGCCCCTTAGTAATCGCACCGATAGGAATCACATTAACAAGCCCCACCCTTTTAGCCTCTTTAAAAATAGAATCGACAATCATGGCATTATCAATCACCGGATTAGTATTTGGCATACACATAATCGTGGTAAATCCGCCATGGACCGCAGCCTTTGCCCCTGTTTCAATCGTTTCTTTATCTTCTCGCCCAGGTTCACGCAAATGAACATGAATATCAATCAACCCTGGCATAACTAATTTACCTTGAGCATCAATGACCGTAGCCTTATCATTTTTGATTGAAGGCGCTATCTGTACGATACTTCCTTTTTCCAATAATATGTCTTGTGGCTGATCATTCATTTTGTCAGCGTTCACAATAATTGCATTTTTAATTAACACCGTCATTGCTGCTTTCCTCCTAATAATAAATATAAAATCGCCATACGTACGGCCACACCGTTTGTGACCTGATTAAGGATGACTGAATATTTCCCGTCGGCTACATCGGCAGATAGTTCAACGCCACGATTGACCGGTCCGGGATGCATAATAAGCACATCTTTTTTGGCATGCTTTAATTTTTCTGCATTAATACCAAATATTTTGGCATACTCCCGAATGGAAGGGATAAATTTATCTTTCTGCCGTTCTTTTTGTAATCGCAATAGCATCAACACATCGCTTGTTTGGATTACTTCTTCCAAATCATAATTCACTTTGGTGCCCATAGCTTCAATACCTATCGGCATCAATGTTGACGGACCACATACCGTCACTTCGGCCCCCATTTTATTAAGCCCGATAATATTAGAACGCGCCACACGTGAATGCAAAATATCACCAATAATCCCAACCTTCAATCCTTTAATGCGCCCTAATTTTTCCTGAATCGTAAACATATCTAATAAAGCTTGTGTCGGATGAGCACGGCAGCCGTCACCGGCATTTACAATAGAAGCCTGTAAATTCTCGGATAAGACCTTAGGCACTCCGGCACTGGAATGACGAGTAATAATCAAATCCACATTCATGGCCTCAATATTCTGAGCCATGTCTAAAACTGTTTCACCTTTTGAAAGAGAACTGCTATTAGCAGAAATATTCAAAGTATCTGCGGAAAGACGCTTAGCGGCCAATTCAAAAGAAACACGTGTCCGTGTGGATGGTTCAAAAAAAAGCATTACAATGGTTTTTCCTCGAAGAACCGGCACCTTTTTAACATCACGCGTTGAAACCTCGCGAAAAGATTTTGCCGTCTCTAAAACCATCTCAATTTCCGCAGCACTTAAGCCTTGCAAATCTAAAAGGTCATGTTTTGTCCACTCACTCATTATTTTCTTTCTGATTTCGATTTACTACAATTACTTGATCTGCTTTATCGTCAACTTCTTTTAAAATAACTTTCACATTTTGATCCAACGAAGTAGGAATATTTTTTCCAACATAATCAGCTCGAATAGGTAATTCGCGATGACCGCGGTCAATCAACGAGGCTAATTGAATGCTAGCTGGACGCCCAAAATCCACAAGGGCGTCTAAAGCCGCTCGCACCGTCCGCCCGGTAAAAAGGACATCATCAACTAAAATAATTTTTTTATCGGTAAGGTCAAAATTAATGAGCGTTTCATGAACAACCGGCTGATGGGCGATAAGGGTCAGATCATCCCGGTAGAGAGTAATATCCAGAATACCGAGTGGAATTTCTTCGCCTTCAATTTGTTTAATATGTTGATTGATACGCTCAGCAAGCGGCACACCACGGGAACGAATACCGACAATACACAAATTTTCATGACCTTTATTCTTTTCTAAAATTTCATGAGCAATGCGCAGAAGAGCGCGGCGGATATGTTCTTTATCGAGGACTTTATGTGGTTCTGTCATGGAAAAAACTCCTTCCCGATCTCACCGGACCGGATTAAAGGGAATAACGATATTGATTTATAACTTTTACAATAATTTTACTAAGGCTGCAACAATCGCAATACCAGCAACTAACATACCCCCAAGCCGAAGGGTCAAATTTATTTCTAATTCACGCATACGAAGATCAAAATATTGCCTTGTGACCACCTGGTCATTAACTAACTCTGCAAGAGCTTCCGCTTGAGCCTCAGCTTGCTTCTCTGCAACTCCTGCTTTTCTTAATTTTTTAACATACTCTAAAGTATCAAATGTTATTGCATGGCTCATACTGATTTCTCTCCTTTTTCATAAATCTGCCTAAACTATACCATAATGCAAACAAGGCCGCAACATTTTAAAAAACCCACAGTTACTTTATTTATTTTTTTGTATTTCTATTAATAATACGTTATACTTTAAGTGAGTATGATTCAATTATCCAAAAAATCCAATAAACGCGCCCAAGTCATTACCGAATATTCCACAATGATTATTTGTGTCATCATGGGAATCGTGGTTATGGGGCCATATGTGATCCGTTCGTGGAATGCGCACGTTAAAGGCTGGGAAGACTCTGTGCAGGACTCTTTCAGCGATCAATTTCCTGAAGACCCCCCCATCATTTTTGATGAGTGTACATGCGAAGACTTTGAAAATGTCGGCTGCGGTCTGGGCCAATCGATTGTTCAATGCTCTGAAGGTGAGATGCTCCAGGTAAGACCCTGTTCCCCGCAAAGCTGCATTCCAGGCGATGGCAGCAGTACCGCTCGGTGTGTTCTGGATGATAGCTGCTGTACATGGGAAGACGGTCTGTGTGGTAGCGATGTCAAATCCGGGCCACCTTGTCCAGAAGGTTACATCCAAAAAATTGGCACCTGTGGCACAGGCACAGAATACAAATGTGAACCAGACCCACGATGCGGCTTTGCTTGCCAAGGAAGCCTTGATCCAAATGATGAAGGAAAAATTTACCAAAAATGCCCTGGCGATGAAGAAAATTTGAATAATAGTGATACCGGCTGGAAAGCTGTGTCTACAGGAGGTTGTAGCAATCCAAGAAAATGTGAATTTGAGTGTCTTCCACCTTATGTGCCGAGCGTCGGTAAATTCCGATGCATTCTCGAAAAATGCTGTTGCGAGCTGTAAATATAAATAAAAAATGCCGGTCACTTTTTAAAAGTAACCGGCATATTTTTTAAATCCTTTTTCCCTAAAATATCTCAATAATTTAATTTGCCAAACCACTAAGAAATTGTCCAACTTATTTTTGGACAACTCCTATTTTCCAGAAAAACCAGGCAAATTAGGAAATCTTCCACTACCACCGCTACTGCTATCATTTGTGAGAAGACCTCTAACTTCTTTTAAACAAAAATAAGTACCAGGCTCTGCTGGAATATCTTTTAACGGTGCCCCTGCAGCTCCTATATCAGTTGATTTCAATGCATCGGACACTGCCGCAGTGCCAGTATTTGTATAATACGTTCCATTAACACATTGCCCTCCCTGAGCACCGGTGACACACTTTCCATCCCCCCAACACCACACGGCCCTCCTGTCTCCTGCTAAATAAATTGCTCCCGTAATAATGTACCCTACATCTACACCTACCGAGCACTGATTACCACCGCCACCGCCATTACCACAGTCAACCTCAACTTTCTGGGCTGTTTGATTGGCTACTGAGTTAGGACTTAAGGTAACTTTATTTCTACTAATCGTAACATTTGTAATAGTAGCGCACTCAAAAACTGCAAGACTTGTGCCACTTCCACACCTAATATTGGTGCTCCCTGCGGGACAAACCAAAGTATCATTTCCATCACACCTTGCAGGAGAACCTGCCTGACATGCAACCTGAGATCCTCTAGCAGCACTTTGTACTAAAATCCCACCTCCATTTTGCGCAAACGCAGTCTGGCTGGTATGTATCCCTGCTGTCAAAACACCAACCCCCCAAATAACCAGAGCCAACCCCACACTCCGCATTGTCCATCGTAAATATCTCTCCATCCTGCGCCTCCTTTATTTGCATTAAAAATACATAAATGCTTTACGTAACATTCGTAGAATATTTATCATTACACTTGTCAATTAGGCTTCATAACCCCATTTTTTAAATTGCTCTTGCAGTTCGGGCTCATTTTTAAAAGCCCAAAAATATACATATTCCGGCGCTAAATCTGCACCATTTGGCCATGTAATCGTTTCCATATCTTTATCTAATTTTAATTGGGCAAAAACCTCTTTTTTCCTTAAAGGCCTAAAAACCGGCCCATACAAGGCCTCACTCAAATCAGCCACGCCACTTCGACCATCATTAAATGAAACCTCCACTTTGTAATCCTCAATATATTTTAAATCTGTAATATGTAATATCATTTTCTTATTCCAAAAATAAAAGGATCAAAAAATAACACTCTTTAATGTTGTCCTTCTAAATCCCTACACTGAAAGACTAAAAACAGGCGTATTCACTTTTTTACGAGGACGCTGTTTACTCCAAACAATATTTTGCATTTTTTCAACAATATCCGGTGCAAACAATTTTTCCCCACATTGATGACATACCTTGGCTGGAACATTTTCTACAATAATCCAATGCCCCTCATAAAAAAGCGTATAACTAATTAACTTCTCCTCAACCTTCCCCTCACATAAATCACATCTCATGGGTCGATCCTCTCCCATCAAAGCTGACTCAACAACTTATCATAACCTTTATGAGACCCTATCCAAAACCATATCATTACCTTATGCTGTTTTACTCCTAATGCTCTCCACCCCATTCCTATTCTTACGGAATAAATAGGATTATTTGCGTGGACTTTTTTGAATTCTAAACTTGGGTGAGCCGGATTCTCTTTCCATAATTTGTAATTTTTACGAGCTTTCAGCCTTACTCTCTCAGGCAACTTAGAAAAAACACGAATAAACTCATCATCCAAATGAGAAATCATACTTCATCAAAACCTTTTTCTTGAGTACGACCTTCTTTAAAATTATCTAACGCATTGTCCGCTAATTTTTTAAGCTTATCAGAAGACTTTTTTAATGTCTCATCCCACTTTAATTCTCCTTCAATATCTTCCAACAAACTTCTTGCGATTTCATTTTGTATTTCTTTTGGAAGTTTATCGACTTTTTTGATAACTCTTGTTAATAATTCGGTCATACTGCCCCTCCATTTTTTCTAATTATCACTTACTTAAACTATACCACATCCTCATTCCCTGTGCCAAATTATGAAATACTAGGTTCACACATTGAGGGAATTTTTTGATCCGGATCAACATCAGCATCATAATCGACACCTTCTAAGCCGAAGCCGAAAAGAGCGAGGAAGTCTTTGTGATAGCCGTCAAGGTCTGAGTATTCTGCAAAATTTTCCTGCGTGAGTTTATCCCAATTTTCACCCACAATTTTTTGGACATCTTCCAGCATCTCTTTGTCATCCATGCGGATACGCCCCTTTTCATCACAATCTATGGGGTTTTTGGTGTAAAGGGCTGAGGTAAAAAGACGATAAATTTGAGCAATACAATCTTCATCAACATTCTTCTCTTTCATCACCCTGCTTAACAAAATAAAATACAACGGAATAAAAGGAATGGCCGAACTTGATTGGGTCACCAAGGCTTTGTTTACAGAAATAGCAGCTTGCCCGTTAATTTTTTTCAACCGTTCATCTAGTTTCTTAGCAGTCGCTTCTAAATGATCTTTGGCCTGCCCAATAGTGCCGTTACGATAAACAGCTTGGGTAAGCTGAGGGCCAACATAAGAATAAGCTACAGTCTTTGCTCCATCAGACAAAAGCCCCTCCTTCTCTAAAGCATCAATCCAAAATTCCCAATCTTCTCCCCCCATCACAGATATCGTCTGATCCACTTCTTCCTGGGTCGCTTCAGGCAAAGTAACTGTTTCTAATTTATCCGTAGTTAAATCAATAGATGTGTTTGTGTATGTCTTTCCCAACGGTTTCAAAACAGATTTAGCTAATTCTCCGGTCTTTGGATGCTGACGCCGTGGCGCAGCCAGGCTGTAAATGACACAATCTACTTTGCCCCAATCCGCCTTAATCGCGTCGATCACTTGCCGTCGCATATCATCCGAAAAACCATCCCCATTGAAACTCTTGGCATAAAAACCCGCTTCTTTGGCTTTTTGTTCAAAAGCAACTGAATTGTACCAGCCGGCTGAAGCCGTACGCTTTTTTTCTGCTTGTTTTTCAAAAAAGATCCCCATAGTCGCCGCCCCACATCCAAACGTAGCCAAAATACGCGAGGCTAAGCCATAACCAGTTGAAGAACCAATAACCAAAACATTCTTCGGCCCATTGGCAACAGCGCCTTGACTTTTGACATAATCAATTTGGTTCTGCACATTTTTCGCACATCCCGCTGGATGAGCCGTCGTACAAATAAATCCCCGAATTTTAGGTTGAATAATCATTGAACTCTTCTCCAATTCTATAATTCTATTAATTATTTACTACAGCAGCTTTTTTGGCTGCAATAACAATGCCCGATGATGTCAGAGCAAATCTTTTTTCGTCTAATTTTTTATCATAACCTATTTTTGAATGAGGCGGCACAATGACTTCTTTATCAATAATCGCATTCTGAATTTTAGCGCCTTGACCAACGACCACACCTTCCATAATCACAGAATTTTTAATTTCTACCCCTTCTTCAATCCGCACATTTTGGGATAAAACAGAATGCTCCACATGACCACCTTCAATTACACACCCTCCGGCAATCATAGAATTCACAATAGAACCTTTTTGTGAAGACGTACTCACCATTTTAATCGGTGGATACTGTTCATGATAGGTTCTAACCGGCCAAGATTTATCATATAAATTAAATTCACAATCAGCCTTTAACAAATCCATATTCGCTTCATAATACGCATCCCTTGTCCCGATATCTCGCCAATATTTCGGTTGCCCCTTTTCATCAACAAAATTATATACATACACTTTTTTCTGATTACGCAGCATTTGCGGAATCACATTTTTTCCAAAATCATGGGCCGAGCTGATGGAAGCATCCTCTCCAAGCTCCTTTAGAAGCGCATCACGCTTAAACAAATAAATACCCATGGAAGCTGAAATTTCACCCGGACTTTCCGGAATCGTTTTAGGCTCTGCCGGTTTTTCTTGAAAACCTAATACATGATGATCCGCATCCATTTCAATAACACCAAAGTGAGGCGATGTTTCTTTAGGCATAGGAACACAAGCCACCGTAACATCCGCATCTTTTTCTTGATGAAAGGCAATCATTTCCTGATAATCCATTTTATAAATATGGTCACCGGCTAAAATCAAAACAAGTTCAGGATCACAATCTTCAATGGCATAAATATTTTGATAAATAGCATCCGCCGTGCCTTTATACCAATCCGCACTGATCCTCTGTTGGGCTGGAATAATATCAATGAATTCTCCAAGCTGACTGGAAACAATATTCCATCCTGCTAAGAGATGTTTTTGCAGAGAAAATGACTTGTATTGTGTTAAGACATAAATACGCCGTAGGCCGGAATTGATGCAGTTACTCAATGTAAAATCAACAATCCTGTAAATACCACCAAAAGGCACCGCGGGCTTGGTCCGATCCCGTGTCAAAGGATCCAATCGCTCGCCTCGTCCTCCCGCTAAAATGAATGTTAATAATTCGCGCATGATTGCCAATATTACCAAAAATTCAATTCAAAAACAATACAAATATAAAAGAAGTGTCTACAAAGAGTCGACAAATTCCATTTTAAATGCTATTATCTGCCCACTATGGATAAATCAGCTCTCATCTACTGGACAACTCTCACAGGCGTTATAAGTGCCTTAGCTACCGGCCTCGGGGCTATTCCTGTACATTTTATCAAAAATAATTCCCCCAAATTAAGGGCCATGGCTTCAGCAGTGGCCGCTGGTATGATGATTTCGGCTTCCGTATTTTCCTTGGCTCAGGAAGGCATTGCCCTTCAAAGCAAATTTCCCTTGGCCCCATATATTGTCATTCTTGGACTTATCCTCGGAGCTACATTCTTTTATTATTCTGAAAAAAAAATCTCAGCCCTTAACATAGAAGGAAATCTTTTAACCCATGGATTAACTCAACGTGGATTTCTTATCTTTGCCGCCATGTTTGTTCACTCGATCCCTGAAGGCATTGCGATTGGCGTGGCCTTTGCCACCGGACATTTTCATTTTGGATTAGTTATGGCCTTAGCTATTGCCGTTCACAATATTCCCGAAGGCATCGCCATATCGCTTCCACTTAAAGCAGATAATGTTTCTACAAGAAAATGCGCCGCTGTTTCCATCCTTACAAGCCTTCCTCAACCACTTATGGCAGCTCCTGCGGCTTTACTAGCCTGGTTTTTTGAACCGCTTCTACCTATTGGATTAGGTTTTGCCGGCGGAGCTATGATCTATTTGGTTGTCAGCGAATTAATTCCAGACGCTTTGGAAAATGGCGGAAAAAGTCTCACCGCATGGGGCGTTATGATGGGACTTTCAGGAATGCTATTGATTACAACTCTTCTTAATCAGATCCCGTATTAGGAGTTGTCCAAATTGTTTTTGGACAATCTCTTAATTTGCCTTTCCTTTATCCAAGCATACAATACCGGCACTAAAATTAAATTAGCCAATGTTGCCGTGACGAGTCCACCTACCGTTGGGGCCGCCATAGGTTTCATAATTTCAGAACCACTCCCCGTAGAAAACATAACCGGCAGCAAAGCAATGATGGTGGTCATGGTCGTCATCATAGCAGGCCTGACTCTTAATAATCCAGCCTCGATAACGGTTTGGCGCACATCAGTAATTGTTTTTGGCATTTTTTCTTTAAATAATTGTTCAAGGGTAGATAAAAGAACCACCGCATTATCAGTGGCAACACCGAACAGAGCGATAAACCCTACCCACACCGCTGTGGAAAAACGAAAATCTAATAAAAACAAAAGAATAACCCCACCCATTAATGATAACGGAAGTACGCCAGCTAATATGGCCAACACACTAAAATTTTTAAAAGCTATGTAAAGTAAAATAAGAATAACCGCCAAGGCTATGATAATGGATGGCAACAACTTTTTACGAGATTCCATCTCCGCCTCAAACTGACCGGACCATGTAATGAAATACCCCGGTGGAATTTGAACATTACCTTTTTGAATTTCCTCCTGAACAACTTTTTGCGCATCCGCAACAAAATCTACAAGACCTATTTTACTCTGATCTACACTGACAAAAACACGACCATACGGCATAGTATTCTCGGATAAAATCATCGCCGGTCCCGGCACTTTTTTAAACTCTACCAATTGAGCCAAAGGTATCTGCGCTGGCCCCGGACTATTACGCCACATCCATCTCGTCGGAACAAATATGCGTTTTAAATCTTCAGGGTTATCCCTTAACTCACGCATGTACCGTACTCTCACAGGATATCGCTCCCGCCCCTCGACCGTTGTCGTCACATTCATGCCACCAATCCCTGTCATAATTAAATCCTGAATATCCTGCACATGAATACCATAACGCGCGGCTTGTTTACGATTAATGTCCATCTCAAAATACGATCGCCCTCCGATACGTTCAGCATACGGTGACACGGCGCCCTCTACCTTGCTCACAATCTTTTCTAACTGAATACCAATCTTTTCAATTTCTTTTAAATCCGGCCCGAAAACTTTAATGCCTACCGGCGTCTGAATACCTGTAGCTAACATATCAATACGATTACGAATCGGTTGGGTCATAATAGGGCTGACACCAGGCATCTTTGTCTTTTCCTGAATTTCTTCAATGAGCTTGGCCCGTGTCATACCAGGACGCCAATGTTTTTTATCTTTAAGACTCACAATGGTTTCAATCATGGCTACTGGCGCAGGGTCAGTTGATGTCTCAGCTCTCCCCAACTTACCAACAACACGTTCCACCTCGGGAAATTCATTTTTGATAATAATATCTTGTTTCTGCATGATTTCCATCACTTGTGTCAATGAGGCTCCCGGAAGCAAAACCGGCATAAACAAAAGATCCCCTTCATCTAAAGGCGGCATAAATTCTTGTTTCATAACCGAACCTAATCCCAAACCAAGAACAAAAACACATACAGAAATAATAATAATGATTTTTTTGCATTTCAAAGCCCATTGAAGAAATGGCCTATAACCTTGATGCAAAAGTTTTGCCATTTTATTATCTTCAATACGAAGCAACCTTCCTCGTAATAAAATATAACACAGCGTCGGTAAAAGCGTTAAAGCAATGATGGCTGCTCCGATCATGGCAAAAGTCTTTGTAAACGCTAACGGACTAAATAATTTTCCAGCCTGACCTGTTAAAACAAAAACAGGAACAAAACTCACAATCGTTGTCAGTAAAGCAAACAATACCGGTCGGCCTACTTCTTGAGCAGCCTGAACACATACATCCAAACGCTCTGCGCGCGTTAAGGTCTGACCTTTTTTTTCTACACTCTTCAAAGCCAATTTTCTGTAAATATTTTCCACCATCACACACCCCGAATCCACCATCACACCAATGGCAATTGCAATGCCACCCAGAGACATAATATTGGCATCCACACCGAACTGTTTCATTAAAATAAAAGCGATTAAAATTCCAATAGGAAGGACGATAGAAATAATCACACTGCCCCAAAAATGAAGAAGAAAAATAAGAATAACAACTACAGTGATTAAAATTTCCTGTGTCAAAGCGGAAGTTAATGTATGAACCGAATCCAAAATCAATCTTGTCCTATCATAAAAAGGAACAATTTTTACGCCCTCTGGTAACCCCACAGAAATTTCTTCAATCTTTTCTTTGATCCGCTTAATCACCTCCAAAGGATTTTCGCCAAAACGCATTAAGACAACGCCACCCGTCGCTTCGCGCCCTTCTTTATCCAAAGCGCCACGTCGGAAATCAGCCCCCAAGGCAACACCACCAATATCTTTAATGCTAATCGGTGTTCCTTCATGCACACCAATCACAATATCTTCAATGTCTTCAATACTCTTAATAAACCCCAAACCACGCACCACATATTCCAGTCCGCCCTCTTCAAATACCTTTGCCCCTACATCAATGTTAGACATCTTGATCGCCTGTATGACATGAAGTAGACTTACGTTGTAAGCTAATAATTTATTTGGATCGACATCAACTTGATATTGTTTGACATACCCTCCAACAGAAGCAACTTCCGATACCCCTTCGACACTTGTTAACTGAAACCGGACATACCAATCTTGAATTGAACGAAGTTCATCTAATCCATAATCCTCACCCTCCACGGTATACCAAAATATCTGTCCTAAAGCGGTGGCATCCGGCCCCAAGGTAACCACCGCATCCGCGGGCATATCCTTCTTCGCAAAATCCAACCGCTCAAGCACGCGCGTCCGCGCCCAATAATAATCTGTGCCATCCTCAAAGATCATATTAACCAGGCCAAACCCAAAAGCCGCAGAGGAACGGACAACCTTAACTTTCGGCGTCCCCATCAAGCCCGTCGTCAAAGGATAAATCACCTGATCTTCTACATCCTGCGGACTCCGCCCCGGCCACTCTGCATACACAATCACCTGGAGCTCCCCAATATCAGGAATCGCATCAATCGGCGTCTGCCGCATAGCAGAGAAACCAAAGACAACAAGAAGCGCAAATGTCGTCAGCACCAAGAACCTGTTTTTAAGACAGCTTTTTATAATTGTGTTGATCATTCTGCATCCTTATTTCAAAGAAGTAGAGAGGTAAAGGTGCAAGAAGCAGAGAAAAATAAAAAAAAACTTCATACAAACTTCTACTTTCTTGCCTCTTACATCTCTACTTCTCTGCTTCTCTGCTTCTTACTTCTCTACCTCTTGCTTCTTACACCTCTGCCTCTTACTTCCCCATCAATGCTTATGCCCCGAGCCTTTCATCGATCCCTTTGGTTCAGCGGGCTCCAACGCTCCCCCATAAGACGAGGACACAACACCTGTAATCTGACTCTGCGAATCAATAAGAAAATTTCCTTTTGTCACGACATGCTCACCTTCTTTTAAACCTTTCAAAACCGGATAATATTTTAATAGCTGATCCGCATGACTGATCGATTCAGGCCCAATCTCCACAAGCCTTCCTTCAAATTTCTCTTTTCCCTTGACCACCCATACAATCCTTCTCCGCCCGGTATCTAACAAAGCGCTTTTAGGAATGGAAAGCACATCTTCATTGCCGTCGGGATCAGTGTATTGACTCATGATTTCAACATCCACATACATTTCCGGCTTAAGTTTTTCATCAGGATTTTCCACAAGAGCACGAAATCGTACAGAACGCGTTAAAGGATCTACAACAGGATTGATGGATACTACCTTACCAAAGAACTCTTCTCCCGCGAAGCTGAGTGGACGCACTTTTACATAAGAATCTTTCTTGACCCAATTCAACTCATACTCAAAAACATTTCCATAAATCCACATTCTTTTACCAGGAAGGATTAAACTTTCTTCGACTTCCTGAGTTTGCTCCAATACATTAATTTGATCTTCATTTAAACCCAGCAACAACAATTTACGCTTCGAAGAACTAATCATTGAAGCTGCCCGGTCAATAATTTCGACAATTTCACCCTGCGTAGCCTTGTAATAGGCCTTAACCGCAGAGATAAATTCATCCTGTGCAATAGCGAGTTGTGGATCATACGCCACACGTCCTACCGCACGAATTTCTTTAAAAAGATGACGTTTAACAACTTGTTCCGTTTTAATACCTGCCAATTTTAATTCTCTCGCCTTAATTTCAACCTTACTAATAACATTTGCATCAAATTTCTCTTCTACCATTCCCCCCTTTTTAACCGGAGTTAACGGCATAAAACAAATCGGACATTTGGTATCACCCTTTGCATAATTTTCCGGTGTTACTTTAACGCTAGGGTGCATACCACAGGTATAGTGGGACACTTCTTCCACATGCTCAGGCTGATGACTTTCTTGAGAAGATACTTGCGCAAATCCATCTACTGCAAAAGGTCCCATCAACAAAATGACCATCATAAAATTTACTAATTTCATTTTATCCTCCCTATCATAATTTCTCTCCAACAATTCTTTCCAAATACGCGATGGACTTATGATAATCCACAACCGCCTTGTAATACGCTAGGCGTGTCTGTAAATACGTCCTTTCCGTATCCAACCAATCTAAAAAACTAATATTTCCCGTTTCAAATCCCGTTTGCGAAGAGTCAAACGCCTGCTGAGCCTGAGGCATCAAAGCTGTTTCATAAAGAGAAATAATATCGCGGTAAGTCGTAATTTTAAAATACATATCTTGCGCCTCAAAGGTAATCTGATTCCTAACACCCTTTTGACTTTCCTGTGCTGCTTTTAAAGATGATGTTTTTTCATTAAACAAGGCCTTTAATTTGCCAAACCATATTGGCACATTAACCGAAACTTTGGCTAGCCAAGCATCCTGGCCGTCATCAATAGAGGTCGTTGTCCCTCCGCCAATTTCAATAAATTCTGCCCCCAAAGTGAAATCTGGAAAATAATTCATACGTGCTAAAGATTTTTCATATACAGCCCTTTCAACAAAAAAGTCCGCCGCCATCAACTCTTGTCGGGAATTCTGAGCTTTATTAACAACATCCTCCATGGTATAAATAAAATCCTGATATTCTGCCTCTGTGATCTTTGCGATAATGACATTTGGTTTCCGGTTAAGCAGACTATTCATCCTCGCGGCTAGACTTTGCCTATTTTGTTTAAATAAAAATAATTTCCGGATAATATTAGAAAGCTCGACCTGCGCCTTGATCACGTCTTGCTGCGGAACAAGATTGGATTCATATTTTCGCTGGGCTACTTTTTCCAGCTTCTCCAAAATCGCCTTTTCTTCTTCATTAATCTCTACCGCCTTATCCACCCAGAACAAATCATAATACACAAACTTTATATCCTTAATGATTTCATTCTTAACTGCTTCGTATTGCTCCTTAAATATTTGCGCCTGCTTCGACTGCACTTTACCTTTCAGCCTTCGTTTCCCAGGAAATGGGATTTTTTGCGCAAGGCCATATTTTTGCTTCTGCGGACCAACCCTTGTCTGCACCTCTTCCCCAAAATACCCATAACTGGCAACAGGGTCATCCAGACTTTTCGCACTTTTAATTTTATATTCAGCCGTTTTCCATTTATGGTAGGCCTGTTGGATATTAGGATTATGATCAACAGCTTTCTCAATATAGGAATGAAGACTTTCTTGCGCGGCCACTGAGATAGGCAAACACAAAAGAATAAAAACAAAAACAACCCATCTAAAACTTTGCTTATTAATTTTTAAAATTTGTTTGTATCTTGTTTCTTGCATCTTGCACCTTACCTCTTTTTTAAAGAATACCTTATTACCCACTCTTTCTAAACGTCTTTAACAATTTTAATACTTCTTCTATTTTCTTTTTTTTCTCAGGTTCTGATTTTCCTTCAAAAGCCGTCTTAACGCAAGTATCCAAATGCTTTTCTAAAATATCACTCTGTACCCTTCCGACAGCACTGGACACAGCGCTCAACTGCGTTAAAATATCCACACAATAACGCTTATCCTCGATCATTTTCTGAATGCCACGCACTTGCCCTTCAATACGTCTTAAAGCATCCAACTTCATTTTATGACTCGGTGACTTTTTCATCACCCAAAGGATAACATACCCTATGGGGGTATGTCAATTTTTTTTGCCTTAATTTAATCTCGACAGAATAGTGTGCAAATGCTATGATTTTTTTAAATCATAAAAATAACGAAAGGAACCCTGATGAAAAAACGATCTATGCCCTATTTAGCTGTGGCCGGTGCCGTTATTGCCCTTCTATTACTATTAAATGTTAACGGTAATGCCTATAAAAAAGAATCCGCAACAGAAGATTTAAGCCAAACATTTGTTACCGACAAAAGTGATCGTACACTTTTAAAAGAAATTCTTGTTTCTCAAAAAGAAACCGCTAAACTTTTAAAAGAAATTAAAATGCTTCTTGAAGAAAAAAAATAAGCATACTCAAAAAAAATATGAAATACGCCTTCATTGCCCTTTTCTTCTTCACGACAATTATTTCTACTGCCCTCGGACAAGAACAAAGAACAGACGGTTTGTATGAAGAATTTTATGAATCTGGAGAGCTCCGACGCCTCGTCACATATGCCAATGGAAAACCGAATGGGCATTTTAATATCTTTGACAAAAATCGCAAACTCATAGGCGAAGGACTCTATATTGACGGCATATTGGATGACAAAGCCATTAGCTATTATCCTAACGGCTTGCCCAAACTAGAATTATTTTATACAAATGGAGCTCTCCACGGAGTTTCCAAATCATTCTACGAAGATGGCACACTCAAAAGCGAATCACGCTATGAAAATAATCAACTCAACGGTCCCTCCAGAGAATACCGGGACAATGGGGTCTTACATTATGAACGAAATTACAAAAATGATAAAGAACACGGCCTCGCTAAAGAATATTCAGACAACGGACTCCTTAAACGATCAACACAATTTGCAGATGGCGTTCAAAAAGGCATCATTCGGGAATACAGCAAACAAGGCCGACTATCACGAGCCTTTGAAGCACACAATGGGATCCCAAATGGTACCATAAAACAATATTACCCTACTGGTGAACTACGCAGCGAGGGACCACTTACGCCTAAAGGAAAATTAGGTACCGGGCTCATTAAAGAATTTTATAAAAATGGGGCATTATGGCGAGAAATTGATATTAAAAGTGGCAAACGTCATGGGCTCTTTCGTGAATTCCATAAAAACGGAACTATCAAAAGTACTGGCCATTTTAAAAACAGTAAACGTGAAGGCTTATTTGTGACTTACCGAGAAAACGGCATCTTAAAAAATAAGAAAACTTTCGAAACCAATAAAAAAATTCTAAGCAAAAATTATGATGAATATGGAAATCTATTGCTTGGAGATGAAGAAGGATAAAATATGACCTGGATACTCATCATCGTCGGAATTCTCCTATTAACAGGAGCCATTTTGTTATCAAAACAATCGCCCTTTAAAGAAGTTACTCGAAATGACTTTCTTTTATCCCTGGCTAAAACCACCGATGGAACGCTTGAACCCTTACATACAAATGAGAATTCTTTTAAAATTGATTTCACCTTTGAGAAGAAAAATTTCATCTATGAAGATATCGAGTATCCGGGCTTCCATGGAGAAGTATACAAATCATTTTTAAAAATTAAAACATCCAGCAAGCTATCTTTAAGTTTCCACGAAAAAAAGCGAACTAAAATCTTAGGATCAAAAATGCTTCTGGCCTCTGAAATACCTAACGAAGTGCCGGAGAGAGAAATAAAAATAAAATTACCTAAAGGTCTCAGTGGTCTTCATGTCAACACCTCTGACCGCCGACATGCAAATGCTTTATTAAATGATTCAAGAGCTTCACAAATTTTCACAGAATATAAATACTCTGATCGGGACGGCCTCCCCTATTCATCCTTGAGAATTCATAATGGCTCCATAACCCTGGAATTTCAGTCTGTCTCCACCCACAAACCCCGCCCATTATCTGAACACAATAACATCAATCAATTGGAAAATTATTTAGATAAATTGATAATTCTAGCAAAAAAGGTAGAACAGTATAAATAACGACCTTATTGTACGACAGGCTCCTCAGAATATAACTCTTTCCGCTGTTTCTTAACGTCTTCATTCATCAAATATTCATCAAGAGTTGTATCCGGCTTGTCAATAATGCCGTTAGGGGTGAGTTCAATAATGCGGTTGGCAATGGTTTGAACGAACTGGTGATCATGAGAGGAAAAGAATACTGTACCACGAAATTTTTCAAGGCCTTCATTTAAAGCCGTAATAGACTCTAAATCCAAATGATTGGTCGGCTCATCCAAAATGAGAACATTAGCTTCCGTATTCATCATCTTAGATAACATACAGCGTACTTTTTCACCACCGGAAAGAACGCCAACCTTCTTAAGCGTTTCTTCTCCTGAAAAAAGCATGCGCCCTAAAAAACCTCGCACAAAATTCTCATCAGAATCTTTAGAATACTGTCGCAACCAATCAATAAGATTTAAATCTTTTTCAAAATATTTTTTATTATCTTTTGGGAAATAAGATCGTGTGGTTGTAATACCCCACTTTAAATTCCCTGTATCCGGGGCCAACTCCTCAGCAAGAATTTGAAAAAGCGTTGTTTTAGCCAAATCATTACGCCCCATAAAGGCAATTTTGTCCCCACGATGAACCGTTAAATTTAAATTTTGAAACATATCAATATCGTTAACGGTCTTGCCCAACTTATTAAGTTCCAAAAGATCATTACCGGCGTCTCTTGCAGGTGTAAACATAATATGCGGATATTTCCTTGAGGAAGGTTTAATATCGTCCAGCGTCAATTTTTCTAAAACTTTTTTACGGGCAGTTGCCTGGCGAGACTTTGATGCATTCGCGCTAAAACGTGCGACAAAATTTTGCAATTCTTTTCTTTTATCTTCAACCTTTTTATTCGCATCAGACCTTTGGCGCTGGGCTAACTGGCTTGATGCGGACCAAAAAGAATAATTCCCAGGGAACAACTGAATTTTCCCGAAATCAATATCGGCAATATGCGTACATACTTTGTCAAGGAAATGCCTATCATGCGAAACCACAATAGCCGTGTTTTCAAAATTATAGAGAAATTCTTCAAGCCACATCGACGTTTCCATATCCAAATGATTTGTGGGCTCATCTAAAAGAAGAATATCCGGATTACCAAACAAGGCCTGCGCCAACAGAACACGCACTTTTTGGCTGGCTTCAAGCTGCTTCATATTGACCTGATGTAAATCTTCGCTAATTCCCAAATCACTCAATAATTTCCCCGCATCAGACTCTGCGTTCCACCCATCCATTTCAGCAAATTCCCCTTCAAGCTCAGAAACACGAATACCGTCTTCATCCGAAAAATCCGGCTTGGCATACAAGGCATCCCGGTCATTCATTACCTGATAAAGCCTCTCATACCCCATAAAAACCGTCATTAATACCGGATGCTCATCATACGCAAATTGATCCTGCTTCAACATAGAAAGACGCTCCCCCTTACTCACAGAAACCGAACCTGCGGTTGGATCAATTTCGCCGGAAAGAATTTTCAAGAAAGTTGATTTACCGGAACCGTTGGCCCCAATAAGCCCATAACAGTTCCCCTTTGAAAAGACAATATTTGCCTCTTCAAAAAGCCGCCGTTTACCGTATTGTAAAGTTACATTATTTGCTGAAATCATATTTTTAAATATCTCCTTTAAAGAGCGCGGATTATAACACAAATTCAACAAGACGGAAAAAATATTTTTATACCCAGAAATTCTATCCATAAACTCTTCATCTTGACATGCGGATAAGCCTCTGCTAAATTACGTCACCATGCCAATCATATCTGACTATCACATGCATACCCCCCTTTGCGGACACGCCGAAGGAGCCCCTTTTGAATACGCTGAACATGCTATTAAGATGGGACTTGAAGAAATTGGATTTTCTGATCATGCACCTTTTGTCGTTCGCGAATTACCAGGCATTACAATGAAACATGAAGAACTCCCTGATTATTATCGTATGATTGAAGAGGTTCGCGCGAAATATCAAAATCAATTACGCATTAAAATCGCTATTGAAGCTGATTTTGTCCCCGGATATGAAGATAAAACTAAAGCCCTCTTAGACGACTACCCTTATGATTATGTCATTGGATCTGTGCATTACATCAAAAATTGGGGATTTGATAATCCGGATGAACGGAATAAATGGGATGATCAAAGTATCAATGCAGTGTATTGTGACTACTATGAACTTCTACGCCAAAGCGCTGAGTCTGGACTTTATGATATTATTGCACACCCTGACCTCGTCAAGAAATTTGGACATCGTGCTACAGAAGATATTTTAGAAGAAATTGAAAAAACAGCCAACACCTTTAAACAATGCGGTGTGGCCATTGAAATTAACACTTCAGGTCTGCGTAAACCCGTCAAAGAAATGTACCCTGCCCTCTCTAATCTTAAGATTTATGCAAAAGCCGGCGTCCCTCTAACTTTCGGTTCAGACTCACACCAACCCACGGATGTTGGCTGCGATTTTGATAAAGCCCTTGCCTTGGCTAAAGAAGCCGGTTACACAGAGTATGTCTTATTTAAAAACCGCAAAATCGAACGCACGATAAAATTATAAAAAAGGATATTTCCATGTCTAAAATCAAAGTTGGCAACAAAGCTCCAGATATCAACTTACCTGCCAGTAACGGCAAAAATGTTTCTCTCAAAGATTTTAAAGGTAAAACCAATGTGGTCTTGTATTTTTATCCTAAAGATGACACGCCTGGATGCACAACCCAAGCCTGCGCCTTCCGTGATAGCATCAAAGACATCGCCAAAAAAGAAACTGTCGTCTTAGGTGTCAGCCCTGACCCTGTCGACAAACACAATAAATTCATCGAAAAGTTCCAACTCCCCTTTATTCTTCTAAGTGATACAGAAAAGAAAACCTGCCAAAATTATGGCGTATGGGTTGAAAAAAGCATGTACGGCCGAAAATACATGGGCGTGGCGAGAACAACATTTGTGATTGATCAAGAAGGCACGCTCGTCAAAATATTTGAAAAAGTCAAACCCAAAGGGCATAACGAAGAAGTACTTGAATGTCTCAATACGCTTACTTAAAACGCGCCTCTAAATTTCTTATATAATTTTGGTCTATGGAATACCCTAACGATTTTGCATGTAAAGCATCTTCCAAAGCCTTTTGATAAGCACCGCTAGATTTATAAACAACCGACCGATAAGAATAAACTTTTGCAAATCGTGAGTTAATACGCAAAGCAGAAGTAAAATCTTTCAAGGCTAGATCATATTGCTTAAGTATGTAAAAGACAATCCCTCTATTGACATAAGTTTTCGCAAGCATTGGGTTCATTTTCAAAGCCTGAGTGTAATCCTTAATAGCTAAAGAATACTTGCCAGCAGCTTTGTACAAATTCCCCCTATTATTTAAAATAAAATAATTCTCCTCTAAGGCTAACCCGCTATTGTAATCTTTAAGCGCCAGATCGTATTTCTTAAGATTCGCATAAACGCCGCCCCTATTCGCATAAATTCTAGCACGCGTTGGATCTATCCTTAATGAAGCCGTAAAATCATCGATGGCAAGATTGTATTGTTTCTCCTTTACGAAATAATTCCCACGATTATTGTAAGCTATACTCAAATTTGGATACTTTGCGAGAACATCATTCCATAACGTTAAACTATTTTTCCAAACGCCACACCTTTGAAAAGTTAAAAAAGAAAAAAAAGATACTACACAAATTAAAAATACAATTGCTGCATATTTCAATTGAGGTTTTTTATTGATCAATACGTTGTACCCTTGACCAATAATAATAAACAATCCTAAAAAAGGAACATACGTAAATCGATCGGCTACAACAAATTTAATAGACGGCACAATCAAAACAATAAAGATTGTAGAAATATAAAAAAGAAACCCAAAAAGAATTTCTTTCGAAGTTTTACCTAATTTAACTATGAGATAAATGACAAAAAAAGAAATGAGCGGCGCAATGTAGATCTCCAGGGAAAATGAATTATTTATTTTCTGCGGATAAGGATAAAAACAAGAAAGATTAAATGGGAAAAAAAGCTTATAAATATACGTGTTAAACGCATAAGCACTAAGTAGGATTTTTTCTAAGAAAAAATCTACCATGTTCATCTGCCATTTTCCGGCTAAACCTTGCGCCAATTGAAAAAACCCGAAAGAAAGCGAAATAACAAAAAATGGAATTTTCTCAAATATAATTCTCGAACAAAATTTTCTTTTTAAGCAAAAATCAATATACAAAAGTATTACAGGAAGCGTTACCGCCATTACTTTAGAAAATACCGCGAGTAAAAATAATAGAAATGAGATTACAAAATATCTTTTTCTTAATTTTTCCCCGCTGCAATATAAGATGTAACTAATCAAAGAACTAAAATAAAAAAAGGCATACAAAACATCTTTACGTTCTGAAATCCAGGCAACTGATTCAACATGCATGGGATGCACTCCAAACAAAATCGATGCAATCAATGCGATGTCTAGTTTTTTGAATAGCAAAAAAATAAAAATGAATGCGAGTATTGTATTGAAAAGATGAAGAATTAGGTTATTGAGGTGAAATATCTTAGGATTCAAACCGAAAAAATGATGCTCGAATGCGAATGAAGTTAATGTGAGCGGCATATAACCAGGTTTTTTAAGGCTTATTCCGCTAAAAAAGCTTTTTAGATTATTTACAGATAAGCTTTTTATAGAATCATTTTGTGTGACATACGCAGGATCGTCAAAATTAGTAAAATCATTATTAATGGAAGGAAGGAACGCAACGGTTGTAAGGATTGTAATAAGCAGCAGTGAAGTTAGTATTTTCTTTATTTCAAACAATTATTATTCCCAATTCCTGCCGTTCCTACACATAAAAGATCATTGTGAATATCTTTTTTGAATATATTCTTCTAAAATATTCGTAAATTCTTCTTTGATCTTTTTCCCTTTAAGTGTGATCATTTGATGACCGTCGGCATAGACAGGGGCAATGGGTTGTTCGGAGGTTCCAGGCAGGCTGATGCCGATGTCGGCGTGGCGACTTTCACCAGGGCCATTAACTACGCAACCCATGACGGCAACTTTTAATTTTTCCACACCGGGGTACTGCTTTTTCCATATCGGCATATTTTGTTGAATATATGTAGTGATATCTTGTGCAAGCTCTTGGAAGTAAGTGCTACTGGTTCGTCCACAGCCAGGACAGCTGGTGACACTGGGAGCAAAATAACGTAGCCCCAGGGATTGTAGTAAAGCCTTACAAACTTCGACTTCACGTGCACGTTTGACGTTGGGTTGCGGTGTGAGTGAAACACGAATGGTATCGCCTATACCCTGCTGCAATAAAATAGCTAACGCCGCAGAACTAGCAGAAACCCCCTGAATGTCACCTCCCGCTTCCGTCAATCCCAAATGAAGAGCATAATCACACTGTTGCGCAAGTCGCGCATAAACAGTCACCATATCCTGTAATACAGACATCTTAACACTCAGAACAATTTTATCTTTTTTAAGTCCGATTTTCTCCGCACAGGCTGCGCTGGTCAAAGCACTTTGAATCATAACTGCATACATCACTTCCTGCAATTCTTTAGGTTCATTGTGTTGCGCATTTTGATCCATCAATTCGGCTAAAAGCTCCTGGTCCAAAGATCCCCAATTCACGCCAATACGTACGGCCTTATCATGCTCAATCGCTATTTTGATAATCTGCGCAAAATTATTATCATGCCGCTCTCCCTTACCAACATTGCCAGGATTAATACGATATTTGTCCAAGGCCTTAGCGCACGCTTCATTTTTCCCTAATAAAATATGGCCATTAAAATGAAAATCCCCTATGATCGGTGTCGCATATCCCGCAGCCCTCAGGCGCCCGATAATTTCCGGGGCAGCAGATGCAGCCTTATCATCATTGATCGTCCAGCGTACCATCTCACTGCCAGCTTCAATTAACTCAACCGTCTGCTGATAGGTAGCCTCTTGATCAGCCGTTGGTGTATTGGTCATAGATTGCACTACCACCGGATGCCCCTGCCCCATGCTGACGGAGCCAATTTTTACTGCAGGTGTTTTTCTTCGTATTTTCATATTCAACTTTTATAATTTACTATTGAAAAAATCATGTTATAATTACGCCCGATTATAGGGTATAGGTTTTAATATTGCAATATGGAAATATATCTCGCTAAAACTCAGGGCTTTTGTGCCGGCGTTTCTTTTGCCGTGGACATCGTTGAAAAAACGCTTGAAAAATACGGCGCCCCCCTTTATGTGTATCACGAAATTGTTCACAACACCTGCGTTGTCGAAAGTTTTAAAAAACGTGGCGCTGTTTTTGTTGAACATATCACAGATATTCCCGAAGGAGAACGCATTATCTTAAGTGCCCATGGCGTCCCCCCTTCTGTTATCCGTAAAGCTGCCGAAAAACATTTAAAAGTTATCGATGCCACCTGCCCTTTAGTAACCAAAGTTCACAATGAAGCTGTAAAATTCTCTGAACTTAATTATCAAATTATCCTCATCGGGCACAAAGGACATCAAGAGCTCATCGGCACGGCTGGTTATGTTAACCCAGACCTTTTACATATCGTTGAAAAAGAAGAAGACATCGAAAACCTCAACATTGATCTCAAAGCACAGGTTGCTTACATCACACAGACTACCCTTTCGGTCGACGACACAACAGCCATGATTGAAAAACTTAAAAACAAATTTCCTAATCTGATTGCCCCTCCTCGCTCTGATCTCTGTTACGCAACTCAAAACCGACAAGATGCGGTTAAAGATCTGGCGACAGTTTGCGATGTGATTATTGTCTGCGGCTCCCCAAATAGTTCGAATAGTAACCGCCTCAGAGAGACGGGTGAAAAATCAGGGATCCCAAGTTATATTATTGATAATGTTGATCAACTGGATATGAGCATCCTAAAAGGTAAAAAGAAAATTGGCATAAGTTCTGGAGCTTCTGTACCACGAATTATTGTGGAAAAATTAGTTGAACGCATTCAAAAAGAATTCTCAAATACAGATGTCCATAATTTTGACAACCCGGAAAAAAATATTGTCTTTGCTTTACCAGAAATTTGATACATGCCATGGCAAAATTACTTATAAATAATTCAGAACACGAAATTCCAGACGGCGCACGTATTGATGAAACATGCGAAAATGCTGGCATACCTTTTAGTTGTAACACTGGCGTTTGCGCAACCTGTCAAATCCTAATCCTTGAAGGCCACGACAATCTCGGCGAACTTACCGAGGAGGAAGTCGATTTAGACATGGACCGCGATACACGCTTAGCCTGCCAATGCATCATTAAAAGCGGCACGGTTAAAGTGAGCTACTAATGTTTGCCATTTCCTCAACACCTCTAGAAGATATTCATCTCAAAGAAGGCCTTATCTCAGACCGCGCCGGTGCCCTCAGCATCTTTGAAGGACTTGTGCGTAATCACAATGAAGGAAAAGAAGTCCATGCCCTCGAATATGAGGCAGCCACATCCCTTTGCGAAAAAGAAGCTCAAAAAGTATTAACCGAAGTTACAGAAAAGTTTGATATCCTCCATACGAAATGCATCCACCGCGTTGGTAAATTAGCGATTGGTGAAATGGCTGTTTGGGTAGGCGTAACAGCCGCCCATCGCGATGAAGCTTTTTTAGCCTGCCGTTACATCATTGATGAAATCAAAATCCGATTACCTATTTGGAAAAAAGAATATTACGTCGATGGAAATGCAGAATGGGTTAATTGCCAGGCCTGCGCAAACCATAAACATGAAAAACACCAAGATAGCCCCTCTGTGTAAAATACAGGATAATGCACGCCTATCCTCTTTCACAACTTTCCAACTAGGCGGTCCTTGCCGTGGGCTAATAACTTGCCAAACACCAGAACAGCTGCAACAATCCGTCCTTAATATGATCAATCAAAATCATCCATTTATTCTCATCGGAGGAGGATCCAACATTGTTGTTTCAGATAAAGGATTAAATTGTTACGTTATTCGTTACCTCACCGACATCCCTATTATCGAACATCATGGCAATGAACTCATTGTCTCAGGAAGTACAAAGTTGGATACCTTAGCTGAACATGCGGCTGAAGCTGGACTCGAAGGACTTAATTACACAAGTGGCATTCCGGGAACCGTTGGTGGCGCTATTGCAGGAAATGCCGGAGCCTTTGGACAACAAATCGGCGATGTTGTTACCTCTGCTGATTTAATTTCTTTACATGGTAAAAATAACACCGTCCCAGGGTCATCTTTACAATTTTCTTATCGCCACTCCTGCCTTAAAGAAACCAATGATATCGTATCTTCTGTTTGTTTAAACTTAAAATCCGGTCATAAAAAGACCTTACAAAAAGAACGTATTGACATCCTAAAACTTCGCCACGAAAAACACCCTGACCTTTTTACCCAACCATGCGCCGGAAGTTTTTTCCGCAATATTGAACCCTCTTCTAAAGCTGAAAAACGACAGGCTGCTGGTTGGTTTTTAGAGCAAACCGGTGTCAAAACATTCGCATGTGGTGGTGCCAAAATTTTTGAAAAACATGCTAACATTATCATCAAAAATGACAACGGCACAGCTCAAAATGTATTTGATCTTTCCCAAAAAATGGCTCAAGCCGTTAGAAATCAATTTAATATTGATCTCATCCGTGAAGTCCGCTTTGCAGGCCCCTTTGACAACATGCCACCCAATATTCACAATATCCTATGGTAGATAAGTGGCACGATCTTAAAAAATATTGTATACTTCAAATGTACTCAAATTAATCTATTAAAGGAGTTTAATAATGAAAAAATTAATCCTAGCCCTAATTGTGGCCATAGCCACAGGATTCACATCCCTATCCTATGCCCAAGAAACCAAAACTATTACACTGACAGACGGCTCAAATCTCAAAGGCCAAGTCGTTTCATTTGAAAATGATGTTTATACAATTGAAACGCCCCATTTGGGTGAAATTGAAATTGATGACGCCGATATCCTCAGCATAAATGCCGGAAATGCTCTGCCGACACAAAACACGCCTAACAATGACCCATCATCCTCAAGAGATGCGCAGTTAAAAAATCAAGTCATGCAAATCCAAAGCAGTGTAATGTCCGACCCTTCCCTAATGGAAGATATTGAAGGGTTATTGGAAGATGAAGGTATTCGATCTATTCTTGCTGATCAAAATTTTGTCAATGATGTCATGAGCTATGACATGAACAAAATCGAGCAAAATTCCAATACACAAGAGTTAATGCAAAATCCCTCGATCCAGGCATTAATGGAAAAAATCAATCAGAAAGTGGCCCCGTAAGAAATTAAGTAGAAATTACTTTTTCTTAATTCGTAACTGCCCGCAAGCGGCAGCAATGTCTTGTCCACGAGGACTGCGGATAGTGGCATGAATTCCAAAACTTTTTAACTGATCACGAAATTTAAACATATCTTGACGTGATGGCGTTTTATGATTGAACTCTAAGACGGGATTATAAGGTATAAGGTTCATCTTACAAATCAACCCTTTGAATGCTTTTTTTAAAGCTTTAATTGCTTTTTCTGAGCACGTCACACCTTTAATAAGGATATATTCAAATGTAATCTGTCTACGATAATTCCTTTGATAATCTTTACAGGCTTGAATCAAATCATCGAAGGGATACTTCTTGTTAACTGGCATAAGGACATCTCTAGATTCATTATCATATCCGTGCAAAGAAATGGCTAATTCAATCTGAAGTCCTTCTCTTCCCAATTGTAAAATGTTTGGAATAACCCCGCATGTAGAAACTGTTATCCTTCGCGCCCCGATGTTAATGCCTTTTTTATGATTAATAATCCGAATTGCTTTCATCAAATTTGAAAAATTATCCAGCGGCTCTCCCACCCCCATAAAAACAATATGCGACAATGGATTATCATGTTTTTGAGCCTCTTCTTTGACGTACAATACTTGATTCATTATTTCAGCGACCGAAAGATTTCTCTTCCAACCACCAATACCACTGGCACAGAATTTACAACCAAACTTACACCCTGCCTGAGTCGAAATACATACCGTTGTCCTACTTTTAACGGGAATAAGCACTGTCTCAATTTTCTCATTATCATTAAGATCAAATAAAATTTTCGTTGTACCATCAGAAGAAATTTGCTTTTCTCCTACTTTTGGCTCAAAAAATACAAAATCTGATTGTAATCGCTTTTGGAGATGAGAAGAAAGATTGGTCATCTGAGAAAAATGTTTAACCTGCTTCTGATAAATCCATTCAAATATCTGACCTGCCCGAAACGCAGATTCCCCGATGGATTTCATGTACGCCAATAATTCTTCATAGGAAAAATTTCTAATATCAGGGAGGGACATCTTACTCTTCTGTGTATTCGCCAATATTACGAAAACGATTGTAACGATGATCAAGGAGCTCATCTTTGGAAAGGGCAGATAAATCTCGAATATAATCTAGAAGAACTTTTTTAAGGTGAGTTACCACCATATCCGGGTCTTTATGCACACCACCGAGAGGTTCTGGGATAATTTCATCAATAATACCAAATTTTTTAAGATATTCCCCTGTGAATTTTAATGCGGCTGCTGCCTCTGGAGCCTTCACGCTATTACGCCATAAAATAGAAGCACAACCTTCCGGGGAAATTACAGAATAATATGAATGTTGCAAAATACAAACACGATCAGCCACACCAATACCTAAAGCCCCACCGCTACCACCTTCACCAATAACTGTCATAATAATCGGGACCGTTATTCCAACCATGTCACGTAAGTTTTCCGCAATGGCCTGAGCCTGACCTCTCTCCTCAGCCCCAACGCCGGGATACGCGCCTGGTGTGTCGACAAAAATAATAATAGGCAATTGAAATTTCTCAGCCATTAACATTAAACGCCTCGCCTTACGATACCCTTCAGGATGTGCACATCCAAAATTCCGCATAATATTTTCTTTAGTATCTCGACCTTTTTGATGCCCCATAACCATCACTTTTTGCCCGTTTAACTCTGCAAAACCTGCCACCAGGGCCAAATCATCGACAAACTGCCGATCACCATGCAATTCAACAAAATTAGACATCATCATACGAATATAATCAAACGTATACGGTCGGTCAGGATGTCTGGCGATTTGAACCCTCTGCCAGGCTGTAAGGTTACTGTAAATTTTGGATTTCATATGTTCCAATTTCTCAGTAAGCTTTTCCACTTCCGGCTCAATAGCAATATTTTTGTCAGAACCAAAACTTCTTAGCTCTTCAATTTTTGCTTCTAACTCTACAATAGGTTTTTCAAAATCTAGAATGGCCATAATTAATCCACAATTACCACTTCTGTTCCCATAGGAACTAAACTGTACAACTCTTCTACCTGTTCATTATGCATACGCACACAGCCAGCCGTAACCTGCTGACCTATCGTTTCCGGCTCAACGGTTCCATGAATACCATATCCAGGTATGTTAAATCCAAGCCAGCGGCTTCCCAACACATTACTGGGACTTTCCGGCGGCACAACGATTCCCCTATTAAACCAAACAGGATCTTTTAATTTAGTTGAAACCTTAAATGTCCCGACAGGCGTAATATTATTTTCCCCCGTTGAAACATTATATACTTTAACAACCTCTTCACCGTCTTTCAAAATAAGAATATTCTGAGATTTATCGACATAAATATTAAACGTACCCGTCCAAATACGAAGTTTTCGGCCGATACGAATAATATTATTTTTAAGGTTATTGTTAATTTTAATAAGTTCAATGGTGGTATTATATTTCTTTGCTAGCTTTCCCAGAGTATCGCCACTCACAACATCATGCATCACAGTTTGCGACGTTGGGGTATTGGAAAAAATAATTTTAAGATTAAGTGCTTCCAGCTCTTTTTGAACAGACTCGACATGCTCATAATCAGAATATTCTGTAAGGATTTTCTGATACGCTTCTTTCGTTTTCACCACATCTCCATCCTCAATCAAAGCGGCAGCTTGAGTGTAAAGCTCTTGGGCTGTAACTTCCTGTTCCGGCGTAACCTCAACGGCTTCTTGAGTTTTTCGTCCTGATAACCCTACCCAAATAAAAACACCTAAAAGTACGACAGCTCCACCAATCAAAATTTTTCTATTATTCATGAACTAATCTCCTAAATTTAGAATTTCCAGCCGTATAGGAAAGTATAAAACTTTCCTATCAGCACCAAAAATCGCCTCAAGTTATCGTTGTAGGCGATTTTCTTGCCTCACCAAGCTCGATAAAAAATCCATGCCAAGCCAATCCCTAAAAAACCACCGATAATAACCTGCAAAGGGGAATGCCCTATAAGCTCCATAAGACGATCTCCTTCAAGCTTTCCTTTCCAATAAATGTCATCCAATACCTGATTAAGGATAGCCGCCTGTTGACCAGCACACCGTCGAACTCCTTGAGCATCAAACATCGTTACAATCGCAAAAACCGTAGCCAAAGCAAACACGACAGATTGAAAACCTTCCTGCAAACCGCAGCTGGTAGCCAAAGCCGTAGCTCCGGCGGCATGACTGGATGGCATCCCTCCAGTTCCAATAAACCACTTAAAATTGAATCGCTTCTCACGAAAAACCCCTAAAACAACCTTCAATCCCTGAGCAATCGCCCAAACGGACATCGTAATAAGCAATATTTTATTCTGAAAAATCGCGTTCATTGCCCACCATTATAATCGGCGACTTTGAAAATGCAAGGGGTTTTGAAGGTAGGTATTCCATAAATTTTAATATTATATTTCGAAAAAGAATAGATCACATTTATGTGTCATTGATAAAAACCCCCCTCAGAAATTTATCTAGCATGAAATCCAATAGATCCTTTAGATTT
Organism: Candidatus Omnitrophota bacterium; assembly: GCA_029261055.1. Lineage (GTDB taxonomy): Bacteria > Omnitrophota > Gorgyraeia > Zapsychrales > Zapsychraceae > JAJDCA01. The sequence continues at coordinate 32,470 of JAJDCA010000065.1, forward strand.
CGTAGGTGGCTCTAGCAGGCGCTTGATCGCTTCGAAAACAATTTGGAATTGGTGATCATATTTTTTCTCCATCTTTTCAATCTTCTCACGCAAGTCGCGGTGCTCGATCATCAGTTCACGGAGTTTTGCGAAGGTGCGCATGATTTGAATATTGACCTGAATAGCTCGCTTACTGTTGAGTACACTGGAAAGCATGAGAATACCATACTCTGTAAAGGCATAGGGTAATTTGCGTGGGCCTCCCCAACTTGAAGTGCCAAAATGGCACTTCAAGTTTGCAACCTCTTGTTGTGTAAGGGGTAATAAGAAATCTACTGGAAACCGATCTTTATTACGGCGTACCTGTCGTGTTAAATGTTTTGTTTCCACACCATAAAGCTCTGCCAAATCTTTATCTAACATGACCTTCCTCCCACGAATCAACAAAATTTTGTTTTGGATGATTTCTTCGGGAACTATTTTGGTTATTATTTTCTTTGTTGTCATTTTTTAATCCTTTCATAAATTATTTAGCATCACTCACCGCCCCCAGCTTCGATCCAGACTCCGATACTGTATCGCCTCGGCGATGTGGTCGGGTTGGATGCTTGATTGACCGTCCAAATCGGCAATCGTGCGGGCGACTTTGAGGATTTTGTCGTGGGCACGGGCGGAAAGGGTGAGTTCATCAATAGCTCTCCTGAGCAAATCTTTGCCTTCATCAGTCAAGGCACAATGTGTCCGAATTCTTTTTTGATTTAAATGGGCATTTGTAAATATTTTCTCTGGTGGTGCCAAAAGATTAATTTCGTCTTGAGATCTTTTTTGCTGAACCTCACGCGCCGCAACAGTTCTCTTTTTGATAGCTGCCGAAGCCTCTCCTCTATTACCGACAGTCATTAATTCCACAGACTTCAGCGAAGGTACTTCTAAATGAATATCAATACGATCAAGCAAAGGGCCGGATATTTTGGACATATAGCGTTGAATTTGATTAGGATTGCAATGACACTCTTTCGCTGGATCTGAATACCAACCACACGGACAAGGATTCATCGTCGCAATCAGCATAAAACGTGAAGGAAAACGAACGGTTTGGCTGGCACGAGAAATAGTTACCTGATGATCTTCTAAAGGCTGCCGTAAAGATTCCAATACATTGCGGCTAAACTCAGGCAATTCATCCAAAAACAAAATCCCATTATGCGCCAACGTCACTTCACCCGGCCGGGGCATTGACCCGCCGCCAACCAAAGCCACATCGGAACTTGTATGATGCGGTGAACGAAAAGGACGCTGATGAATAATCCCACGATTAGCCTGTACCAATCCCACCACTGAATGAATTTTAGTAGTTTCCAGAGCCTCATCGAGTATCATATCAGGCAATATCGTCAACATCCGTCTGGCAAGCATGGTCTTACCGCTTCCCGGAGGGCCTATCAAAAGAACATTGTGTCCTCCAGCCGCTGCAATTTCCAAACCCCGTTTAACATGCGCCTGCCCTTTAACCTCGGAAAAATCTGTATCGTAAAAATTAACCTTATTCCACAAAGATTCCATATTAACTTTAAAAGGCTCAATAATCGTAGGGTTTTGAAAAAAATACACGACTTCGTTGAGCGTCTTCGCCGGATAAACGGAAACATTCTTAGTCACAGCCGCCTCTGCAGCATTAGCCAATGGAAGAATCATTCCTTGAAATTGATCTGTTTCAAGAGACATGGTAATAGGCAAAACCCCTTTTATGGGTTGAATACGTCCATCTAAAGAAAGCTCACCCAATAGGACATAATTTTTCAAAGGCGTAATATCAATTTGTTCACTGGCTGCAAGAATCCCCAAAGCGATCGCTAAATCAAAAGAAGGCCCTTCCTTTTTAACATCCGCCGGAGAAAGGTTCACCGTAATCCGTCCCATTGGAAAATCGTAACCACTATTCTTAATCGCCGAACGTACCCTCTCCTTACTTTCCCGCACCGCACTGTCTGGCAAACCTACAATATGCACACATGGCAATCCCCGCGACACATGCACCTCAATAATAATCGGATAGGCATCCAATCCGGCAATACTATAACTACATACTTTGGCTAACATTATTTGCTCTCCTTTTTAGTCCTCGGGGGATGAAATCCAATAAGTTTCTTACGCTTTACCGGGGGATCGATTAAGCATTTGATTGCATCAAAAACTACTTTGAATTGATAATCATATTTTTCCTCCATCACTTCGATCTTTCGCTTCAAATCTTTATGAGTTACCATCAACTCTCTAAACTTTACGAATGTTTTCATGATTTGAATATTGACCTGAATAGCTCGCTTGCTATTTAAAACACTTGAACGCATCAGGATGCCGTGTTCCGTGAAGGCAGATGGAAGTTTACGCGTACCTCCCCAACTTGAAGTCACAAATTGTGACTTCAAGTTTGAAACCTCTTCCCTTGTAAGAAGAAACATAAATTCGACTGGAAACCGACCCTGATTACGTTTTACAGCTTGATTAAGTACTTTTGTATCAACACCATAAAGTATTGCTAAATCTTTATCCAACATGACTTTCTGCCCTCTTATGAATAGAATCTTAATTTCTATCATGTCTTGAGCAACAACACTTGCAAAAGTATTTTTCTCTTTAACCATACAGATCATTCCTTTCTCTAAATTATTGGGGAAATCAAAAAATCAGTGGGGATGTATTCTTGGGGAATTGTGCTGCTTATTGGGGAATGTTGATGCTTAACTTATCATACTCGATAATGCGCGTCAACCTGTTCGACAATCTCAAGGTTTACTCTTAGTCCAAAGGCAATTCGATAATTACTTCTGTTCCGGAACCCTCTTCACTTTTCACACTGATTTTACCACGATGATTTTCCATAATTCCTTGTGCAATGGACAAACCCAACCCCGTATGCCCTTCTTTTAAACTAAAAAAAGGATCAAATATTTTAAGAAGTTCTTTCGCATCTATACCACAGCCTGTATCTTTGAATATGATTTGAAAAAAACCACCACCTTCTTTAACTTCAATCCAAAGCTTTTCATTATGCTCCATTGCCTCAACAGAATTCATAATAATATTCAAAAAAGCCTGCCGTATCTGATTAGAATCAATATGCAGGATAATGTTCTTATTCATTTCAAAATTCTTAGAAATTTGAATATTTCGTTCAAAAAAATTACTTTTTAACAAATCAATAGTATCATTCAATAATTTAAGAACATCTGTATCATCCATAGAAGGCGGCGCCGGATGACTGTAATCTTTAAGAAGTTCAATCAAATTATTAATTTTACTCACTTCGCTTTCATGAATTTTGGCAAATTTCTTTAAAAATTCTTTATCATCTAATTTATTGGGTAAATGATATCCATAGGCTTTCAATGATGTAAGAGGATTTTTTATACCCTCAACAATATTGGCAATTAAAGTAGCTAATGTTTTATACCGATCCGTCTGGGACACTTCTTGAAGAAGAAGCTCATTTTCTTCGGCAATCTCAGATTGCGTGCCTTTGTAAAATAGTTTATCAACAAAATGCTGAATCCGATTCCTTACCGGAATAATCATCATTCCGATGATAAGAGCCGCTCCGATAGAACCCAATATGGTCGTGTAACCTAAAACACCTTGCGATAGCCGTTCGAAAAAAATAACCAAAACCAAAAGCGTTAAATAGATACAGCTAATTAATAATGAATACCCAAGACTTTTTTTAACAATAATACTCATATTAAACAGACGATGACGAACCATCGCATATCCCATAATCACTGGATAAAACCCTATTAAGAAATTAGACCATGGATAAATATTTCCGCCAAAATAAATAAAAAAGTTACCCTGCCCACCAATCCATCCCACAATAGAAGCAGTAATAAAATATCGCATTTGTTGATGTCTTAACCCCGTAGATTGTTGTAAATACTTCAACATCAAATAAAATGCATACAAAAAAAGCAGTCCATAAAATCCAACAAAAAAAGTCAACCAAAGTGGGCTTTTATGCACCGGCCAATCAACCACATAAAATTGACCAAATGCAAATCTGAGATCGCCTAAAAATAATTCTCTGGCAAAAAAATTGTAAAAAAGAAAAACCCCACCTAAGGTATACAAAATGGCCAACACATAATCTTTTTTTATTTGTAAAAATGAAAAAACAAAATGAACATACAGTGGTGGAATAAATATTTTGGCAATATACGCAATTTGATACCAAAAGAAGGCCTTTTCTTTAACGTTTGTTGTCGCAATTTGATACCCACAAAAACCCCAAAGAGCTACCAATAAACTAATCCAACCAAAAATCGTTGTGACCCTTTTCCCGCTACCTTTTAAAAAAACAAATATCGTCATGATTAAAGTAGAAATCAAAACACATAATGACGATATGGCAAATGGATTGAGTTGTGACATACGTAAATATCCCTTATTTTTAATAATACCTATTACTTCAAGTATAACATTTTATCTTCTTATTGAGTAGGGAGCGCAAAAACAAAAAAATAACGGCCACTTTATTTTAAAAAAAGTGGCCGTTATTTCTTTACTGTATGTAGATCTACCCATCACCTAATTTATTTATTTTTTCTCGCACGATGCTTCGCCTTCAACCCCTTCCGCTGGTGATTAACATTTTTACGTATTTGTTGCTTAGCCTCCCGCTGAGATGAACCAGGATTATTCGCCCGATATTTATCCGCGCCACTTTTAAACTTTTCTCGCTTTCCCTGACGATTATCTCGGCGATCTTGACGTTTTTCTTGACGATTTTCACGATTCTCGCTCCGATTTCCCTGACGATCATCTCGCCGATCTTGACGTCTTTCCTGACGACCTTCTCGATTTTCACTCCGATTTCCCTGACGATTATCTTGGCGATCTTGACGTCTTTCCTGACGGCCTTCTCGATTTTCACTCCGATTCCCCTGACGATCATCTCGGCGATCTTGACGTCTTTCCTGACGACCTTCTCGATTTTCACTCCGATTCCCCTGACGATCATCTCGGCGATCTTGACGTCTTTCCTGACGGCCTTCTCGATTTTCACTCCGATTTCCCTGACGATCATCTCGACGATCTTGACGTCTTTCCTGACGGTCATCTCGATGTTCTTGCCTTTTTTCCTGACGGTCTTCCTTATTACCTTGTTTATGCTCTTTAGCCTCTTCTTTAAAACCTTTCATCTTTTCACGAATTTCTTCAGGGGACAACCCTTGATCTTTATACTCTTCAATGGATGATTTCCTTCTGGATTGAAAATCACTCCACCACTGCTTATTTTCTTCTTGTTCCTGATCTCTATACTCTCTAAATTCTGATCTCGAATCTACCTCACCCGTAGAATCTTCTTGCGCCCAAACAGCAGGTACTAATACGATACTTAGAAGTACTACTAGTGTTAGCTTATTCATAATTTGGCTCCTTTTTTTAAATTGCTTCTCTCATTCTTGTTTTCCCATGGGTCCTACTATATTAAACACCCGATGCTCCAAAAAGTTTCGGTAAAAAATGCCCTTATCTTTTTTTCCTATGCTCTCGCTGTAATTTCTTATGCGTTCTCTTTTTTTGCTTCACATCTTTTTTCCGTTCTGCTGATGATTTTTTTAACCGATTATGCTTTTGCCGAAGTTGCTGCTTTTGTTCCGGAGAAAATTTTTGCCATTTTTCCTTTTTTTGTTTTAACCTATGCCTTTCATCTGGCTTGGTTTGACGAAAACGTTTATGTTCTTTAATAATACGCTGACGCTCTTCCGGTGTTGTTTTTTTCCACCGTTCAAACTTTTTCTCAACCATCTTACGCCGATGCTTCGGCAAATCATTATGTTTTTTCCAATTCTTTTGAATACGAGACTTCTCTTCTTTAGAAAAATTTTTAAACCGGTCATAATTCTTACGTATTTTAGATTTTTCTTCAGAACTAAGATTTTTCCATTCTTTCCATCGTTGTCGTAATGCTTCTTTTTGTTCCGGCGCTAAATTACGCCATTTCTTCTGCGCAGCCTCTTCAGAGCTCATTTCCTGGGCTTGAACTTCTAAAACAATACCCACACCCAATAAATTTGCCGTTAGTAAACAGCTTAAAATAATTACCAAATATTTCTTATTATTCATCTTTATCGTCCTCTCTCATTTCATCTAAAACTTCGTATTCTTCTAAAAAAGATAAATCTTGTTCAAGCATATCTATGTTCTCTAAAAAATCTAAATTACCAATGATCTCTAAATCTTCCTCCGACATTTCTTTTTCAACAACTTCGTCTGCACGACCTGCCTGCCCACTCACAATGGGAAATATTTGAATCAAACATAAAATAAACAAAACATAATATTTCCTCACGCTTCGCCCTCCAAAACATCCAAATTCTCAATAACTTCTAAATCCACCAAGAAATCAATATCTTCAATAATTTCATAATGCTCAATCAATTCCATATTTGCCACCATTTCAAAATACCCTTCATTCAAATGGGCCAAACCTTCATCAGATAACCGCCCATTAAAATAATTTTGTATACTCAAAAACCCAACAATAATCATAATACAGGTTGTTGCTAAAACAGGTACAAGCGGCCTTTTAGACAATCCAGCGCTTAAATTCTTTAAAATAGCTTCATGCCACGGTGTCCGTAACGAAAGTTCTGTCCAAAAACGGGACACATAATCCGGTGCCGGCTCAATATCGGCTATTTCATCCAACATATCCCAAGATCGCTCAAAGGCTGAAATCTCCTTTTGACACAGCAAACAAGAAGCCAGATGATCTTTAACCTCTTTACTTTCTTGAGGTTGCAGCTCACCTTCCAAATAAATCGGCATTAATTTTTTTATACTCTCACAGTTCATTTTCTTATGCCTCCATTACTTCTAACACCAAACAAGCCAAAAAGTTCCGATGTTTTTATACCCATTTCACTAATTTAGTCCTCAAATTCTCTTTAGCTCTATTCAATAATGACTTCACAGCTTTTTCCGACGTCCCCATAGTTTGCGCAATTTGCTCATAAGAAAATTTGTCATACCTCCGCAAAAGAACCGCCAGACGCTGATTTTCCGGTAAACTGTTGATCGCTTTGCGAATAGCCGTCACCTTTTCCTTCTGCACCATAGCCTGATCAGGACCCAAAGTTTCCGTATCCGCCATTTGCCTTTGCATCTCATTTTTGCCTGTATCAAATGGTGCATCCAATGAAACCATACCTTTTCGATTTCGTCTCAATTCATTCAAACTCATATTTTTTGCAATAGTGTACACCCACGTCTGAAATTTTGATTGAGGCTGATAATAGGATCCGCTTTTGTATACTTTAATAAAGACTTCCTGCGTGATGTCTTCCGCAATCTCACGGGTACCCACAAAACGATAAATAAAATTCAGTAAGCGAGGAAAATATTTACGCAACAAGGCCTCAAAAGCCGCCTTATCGCCTTGTTGAAAAGATAACATCAATTGAACATCTGGGTCGGAAAGATAGGGATTTAAATTATCGTTCGGATTAAACACGGTCATGCGGATAAAAACGCTAATTCCTCGGGGGTTGAAACACGATTAAGAACCTTATTCCGGTGCGGAAAACGCTGAAATCTTTTAACCGTTTCACAATGATTTTTCGCATAATTAAGATTGGCTTCGTAATACGACAGATTAGCCGGATTTACTTTTTTAACTAATTCCATCAACCCGGTAAAACATGCTACAGAAAATTCTTGCACCTCTATATCTTCAGCATGCATAAATGGCAAATAAACAAATTTACGTTCAATCAAGGATAAATCTTCATCCATTGTATCCCGCACCATCTCTTGGCTTAACGCGAGGGCTTTGGGATCACTCGCATACATCTTTACTGTATTGCGATACATATTCCTGGAAAATTGATCAAACAAAATGATCAAAGCCAATCGGCCGCGGGCCGTTTTTTCCCATTCGCGATACTGGCCATCATAAGCCTTATTCCAATCATCTTCAAATAATTCACGAATTTTTTCATCAAAGCGCCTGTTAGAAGCAAACCACCGGCTAAACGGAGGATTCTTTTTCTTAATTAAAACCTGATCATTGGCCCCTTCCAGCCAAAAATCTAATATTGCCGTGTAATCACGCATGGGATACAGTCTCTAAAAGATAATTTTGTCGAATATTTTGAAGACTACGAAAAATATTTTTAACCATCGCTGGATTATGCCGCTCCATGTCACGGATCATAGATTTAATAATCATGCGATGCGAGGTGTCCTCATTCGCACATTTGGACTGTCCCATTGATGCGATTCCTAACTCTTTAGCAAGAGCCTGCATATTGTATTCTCGCTCGTAAGCAAGAGGACGGATGATTGTGACCTTTCCACCGAAAAGCTCTTGTTTAGGTTTCATCGCCCCAATCTCACCGCGATAAAATTGATTCAAAAGAATCGTCTCTACAATATCATCCAAATGATGCCCAAACGCTATTTTCGTAAAACCTTTACGGTCCGCCAATTGAAAAAGTGCTTTACGCCGTGCGCGTGACCAAACAAAACAGTCAATCCCTTCGTATTGCTCTTCTTTTAATGAATCCACCTTTTCTAGAAAATATGGAAACTCCGCTTTTTGAAAATAATCAATAAGGTCCTGTGGATCAAAATCCGGAAATCCAAAATCAACATGTACCGCACAAAATTCAAATTTTACCGGACTGATCCGCAAGCGATCCCTCAACACATGCAAAAGCGACAAGCTATCCTTGCCGCCGGATACCGCCACAGCAATCCTGTCGCCTTCTTCAATCATGCCGAAATCCATAATCGCCTGACCGGCCAAACGTGAGACTTTAATTAATTGAGTGGGTTCATTTTTCATAGATGTCTAACTTCTCACTACCTTTAATCAAACACAACGGTTTTATTCCCATACCGAAGAATTTTGTGGTGGAGGTGTAAGCGGAGGGCACGATTGAGGACAAGTTTTTCTAGATCTTCGCCTTTAAGGATGAGGTCTTGCAGTGAATCACGATGACTGATGTGTACCGTGTCTTGTGCAATGATGGGGCCCTCGTCTAATTGGGCGGTCACGTAATGGCTAGTGGCACCAATAATTTTGACGCCTTTTTGATAGGCCTGCGCATAAGGACTTTTACCGGCAAAAGCAGGTAAAAAAGAATGATGGATATTAATAATCCGATCGACATAATTTTGAATAAATGATTCTGTCAAAATTTGATGATATCTAGCTAAAATAATCCCATCAATATTTTCTTTCTGTAATAAATTTATTTGCTGTTTTTCCTGATCCATTTTATTTTCTTGCGTAATCGGAAATTCTGCAAACGTAATACCAAATTCATTCGCAATAACCTCAGCATCAGCATGATTGCTTACGATCAACGGAATTTCACAGGCCAGCTGCCCGGCCTTGTATCGCAAAAGTACATCATAAAGACAATGCGTATGCCTAGAAACGAATAAGGCCATACGCGGCAAAATATCTGTAAAATACACATTCCATTGCATGGAAAATTGTTGTGCAATGGCTGAAAACTGTTCCGCAATCGCTTGTTTTTCAATGGAAAATCCTTCAAGCTCCCATTCAATACGCATAAAAAACGTATTACTCTGCTCATCAATATGCTGATCAGCGTGCACAATATTACCCTTATTTTGATAAACAAAATTGGTAACTGTAGCGGTAATACCTTTTTGGTCGGGACAGGATATAAGAAGAATAGCGTGGGACATTTTATTATTTCTCTAAAGCATTATCTAAATCAGCAATCAAATCTTTAACCTCTTCAATGCCGACAGAAACCCGAATAGTCTCTGGAGTAATACCAGACGCTTTAAGACCATCCTCACCCATGGAGGCATGACTCATATGCCAAGGCGACTCAATGAGAGATTCTATCCCGCCTAAAGATTCGGCAAGATTGAAATATTGCAACTTGGCAAAGAATTGATCAAGGGACACTTTGCTCGTATCTAACTCAAATGAAAGCATACCGCCAAAACCTTTCATTTGCTTTTTAATAAGATCCTGCTGAGGATGACTGGCCAAACCAGGATAATACACTTTTTTGACATGCGCATGCTGTTCTAAATGTTGCGCAATCGCCAAGGCATTAGCCTGATGTGCTTCCATGCGATGGGCCAAAGTTTTGACGCCACGTAAAACTAACCACGCATCAAACGGCGCCTCAGATACTCCTAAAGCATTTACCAAATAACGAATACGATCTTCCATCTCTTCGCTATTAAAAATAATCGCTCCACCCACCACATCACTATGCCCATTAATGTATTTTGTCGTTGAATGCATGACAATATCCGCACCCAACTCGAGAGGATTTTGAAAATAAGGTGACATAAACGTATTATCTACCGCCGTCACAATACCTCGCTCTTTAGCCAGCGCAATCATAGCTTCTAAATCGACAATATTTAATAAAGGATTAGATGGCGTTTCAATCCACATCATTTTTGTTTTATCCGTCATGGCACTCTTGACTTCATCCACGTTGCGCATATTCACAAAAGAAAATGTCAAACCCATCTGCGACATAACTTGATTAAACAATCGATAAACCCCACCGTAAATATCATTACCCGTTACCACATGATCTCCGGGCTTAAGAAGAAACATCAATGCCGTCACGGCGGCCATACCTGTGGCTGTCACACAACACCCCCTACCACCTTCGAGGGATGCTAAATTTTCCTCCAAGGCTGTGCGTGTAGGATTACCGCTGCGCGTGTAATCGTATCCTTTATTTTTACCGATCGCATCATAATAAAACGTTGAGGTAGGATAAATAGGTGTGGTAACGGAGTTGTAACTTTTATCTTTGTAAACACCCGTATGGACAGAGTTGGTTTTAATATTCATAAAATTATGATACCTTTATCAAAACGCATAGTCAATGGAGGAAATTAGGCGAAAATCATTCTTTTCGGCACTGCCGGAAGGTTTTGAATTATAATCGTCAATAAAACTCAAACGCCATTCGATATGCTCACTGAGAGGATTTATTAAAGATGTCTCGGAATGCAAACGGAATTGCTCAAATTCTTCCAAAGAAGGATACATAGTAATATCTTGAGATACTTTTAAATCGTCAAATAATACCTTTTCAAAGAAAGCTCGCGGTACGAAAACGACTTGATTTTCATTCTCTGTTCCATCCCGGTAATTTGTATGTTCAAAACCGAGAGCCCCTTCAATCATAGCCTTCCATTCTTCTTCATCGGAAAACCAATACCCCACACCCGCAGAGGGAATCAAACGATAATTTACATTAGCAAAACGATCTTGATTCCCTTCAAATTTGTAAAAATTGTACCATTTGTACTCCTGACCGAAACTAAAGGCATATCGCAACATACCGTTAAATTTTTTGGCATCCATTTTTTCATTCGCTGAAGAAATGTAACTATGCAATTTCCCTGACCATTCTGCATGATCTAACTTCCGACTGATATCAAATTTACCTGAAAACTGACTCGCTTCCGTATTCCCGCTGGCTTGGCTGTATCCCAAAGAAATTTTACGACTCCATTTACTTTTTTCATCTTGTGGAACTTTTTCCGTTTCTAAAAAAATATCTTCTACAATCGCTTCGACATCATCTGTTAAGCCATAATCAACAAATTCTTTATCTACAGAAACTTTCCCAAAAGCTTGTGTTTGCACAATAATCTTTTTTTTGGTTTCTTTGACAATTTCACCTGTCACCTTATCGCCATTTTTAAGAAAAATTTCTTTAGCGTGAAGCTGCGAGGAAGTTAAAAAAATAGCTGCCAGTATCAGCAGCAAAATTGAAGGATGTTTCATAATGAGTTAAAATAAACTTGCTTGTTCGACAGGAACAATTTTAAAATTTGGTTTATCGACGCCAAAACTTTCATAAATTTGCATGAAAGTTTCAAGTCTTTGGTCTTGAGCCACTTCCAAAAGTCGCGTAAACATTGTGTAGGTTAACTCTACGTCAGCGAGGGCCCTGTGCGTTGCCCCCACCGGCACCCCTAAATATTGAGCCACACTGGCTAATTTGTGATTACTCAAATGCGGCAAAAGGTTCTTAGCCATTTTTAACGTATCTACGGCAGGTGTTTCTTTCTTCAATTTACGACCAATTTTGGATAACCCATGACACAAAAAGCCTAAATCAAATTTTACATTATGTCCGACTAAACATGCCCCGCCAATAAAATCAGTAAACTTAGGTAAAACTTCATTTGCCAGTGGCGCTGTCGCAACCATTTCTTCAGTAATCTTATTGACCTGTTGCGCTCCAAGCGGAAGTGATCGCTGAGGATTAATTAAAGATTCAAAGGTATCAATTGTTTCCCCTCTTTTCACCTTTACCGCCGCAATTTCAATAATACAGTCGCCCCCTACGGGAGACAAGCCTGTTGTTTCGACGTCAAATACTACATATTCTGTATCTTTTGCAATCATTCTGTCTCCTTTAAAGAACATGATAAATCATGCCCCTACAAATCAACATTCCCGTACGGGCATGATAAATCATGCCCTTGACTTAATTATTCCGTCGTAATACTTTCTTTATTTTCCAAAGCTCCATTCATCGTATGCCAACAGAGACTGGCGCATTTAACGCGGGAAGGAAAATGCCATATGCCGGAAAAAATAGCTAACTTACCTAAAATGTGGGCGTCTTTTTCTGGATTAAGTTCACCGATAACCAGCTGATGAAATTGTCGAAAAAGCTCTTTAGCTTCTTCAACATTTTTTCCTTTGAGCGCTTCTGTCATCATGGATGCGGAAGCTTTTGAAATCGCACAACCTTCGCCCTCAAAAGAAACGTCTTCAATAATGTCACCTGTGACATGAAGATAAACACTCAAATGATCTCCACACAAAGGATTATAACCTTCGGCATCATGCGTGGCTAGTTCTATTTTGTGGAAATTACGCGGTTTTTTATTATGTTCGAGAATTACCTGCTGATAAAGTTCTGCGCGGCTGTCCATGCTCATTTAAAAACGTCTTTCACTTTTTCAATCGCCTTGACCAAGGCATCTAATTCTTCTTTTGTATTGTAAAATGTTAATGAAGCACGTGACGTTGCAGGAACTTTGAAATGCTTCATGACCGGTTGTGTACAATGATGTCCTGTACGAATAGCCACCCCTTCGTCGCTAACAATAGTTCCAATGTCATGCGGATGAATTCCTTCCAAGACAAAAGATAACACGGAAGTTTTTTCTTTAGCGGTCCCAATAAGCCTAAGCCCAGGGACAGCCTGAAGAACCTGTGTTCCGTAATCCAAAAGATCTTTTTTGTATTCACCGATGGCATCAAACCCGATGGATTTTACATAATCCACCGCTGCGCCCAATCCAATCACTCCGGCCACATGCGGCGTGCCAGCTTCAAATTTGTACGGCAACACATTGTATGTCGTTTTCTCAAATGTCACCGAAGCAATCATATCGCCCCCGCCTTGAACAGGTGGCATTTTTTCTAACAAATCTGTTTTACCATACAACACACCAATTCCCGTCGGGCCAAATAATTTGTGACCGGAAAATGCTAAGAAATCACAATCCAACGCCTGCACATCAATAGGGGCATGGCTAATAGATTGGGCGGCATCCACCAAAACAGGCACATCATATTGACGGGCCGCCTTGATAATTTTTGCAATAGGATTAATCGTGCCTAACGAATTTGAGATATGTACCACAGAAACAAATTTTGTTTTAGGCCCCAGCACCTTTTCAAATTCTTCCCAAATCAATTCAGCGTCTTCATTAAAAGGAACAACCTTTAGCGCACATCCTTTTTCTTCACACAACATTTGCCAAGGAACAATATTGGAATGATGTTCCATTTCCGTAATAATAATTTCATCGCCTTCTTTTAAAAAGGCCCGACCATAACTTTGAACCACCAAATTAATCGATTCGGTTGTGCCGCGGGTAAATATGATTTCCGACGGATGCTTTGCATGAATAAAATTCTGAACCTTACGACGAGCGCCCTCAAAATCTTCCGTAGCTTTTTCACTCAAATAATGCACCCCACGATGCACGTTGGACGCCCCTTGACTGTAATGCTGTTCCACTGCATCCACCACACATTGAGGTTTAAAGGTCGTGGCCGCATTATCCAAATACACCAAGGGTTTGCCATGAACGGTTACATCTAAGTTTGGAAAATCTTTGCGTATTTTTTTAATATCAAGCATGGGCGTTGTCGTTATCATAAATCATAACTTCCTTTGGAATTTCTTTAAAGCTAGAAATTCCTAATTAACTCTTTGTACAAAAAGCCGGTTGAAGCAAGCTGTTTAATTTTTGATGCACATGATCATTTTTAATCATATCCAAAACATCTTCCACAAAAGCACGGTACAACATCTTAACCGCATCTCGTTGGGAAACACCGCGTGTCTGCATGTAAAACATTTCGTCTTTATTCAGCTGTCCAATAGTAGCTCCATGAGTACACTTAACGTCGTCGGCAAAAATTTCTAACTGTGGTTTGGTATCCACCCGACAACCATCTCCCAAAAGAAGATTTTTATTCAACTGATATGAATTTGTCTTTTGAGCTGGCGGCCGCACAAAAATCTTTCCATTAAATACCGCTCGCGCTGAATCATTAAGAACCCCTTTGTACAATTGATGACTCCCACAATTGGCTACTTTATGTTCAACAGACGTATGATTATCCACATGCTGATCTTCCCAAGCCGTGTACAAACCATTAATGATGGTTTCCGCCCCTTCGCCATTTACAATAGCATCTAAATCATTACGTACAATTTTACCGCCGGCACTCAATGAAAACCCATCGAAACAACTATTCCCTTCCTGAAAAACCCGTGTTTGCCCGACGTGAAATGCCTGAAGACTTTCTTTCACAGCCTTAATGTATTGCAACCGTGCATTTTCTTGAAGATAAATATCTGTTTGGGCGCATGAAAAATAAATATTCTTATCATTAAAACAGACATGTGTTTCTAAAACATTAGCTTCGCTGGACTTACCTAAAAGTACACACGTACGTGGTGCGGTTAATAAATTTTCTTCCGTAAGACTCGTCACATGAACGATATGAATCAATGTCTTTGAAATCGCATTATCGTTGACCTCAATAAACACCCCATCTTCAGCTAAATCTTTATTGACCGAAGTAAACGGAGTGGCCTTGGGCCACGCACATTTTTCTTCAAACTTTTGCAAACAGGATGAATCCTGTGCAAGAGCGTCTTTGATCGTTAATAATTTTACACCTTCGGGCATTTTCTCTAAATTTGAAAATTTCGAAGAAAACACACCATTCACAAAAACCAAATTAATATCTTGCGACTCACAATATTCCCTCAAAACTTCCTCTTCATGCATAACTTGAGGGACATCAGTGACGTACGTATATTTTCTTATGGCCGAAAGATTTGTGTATTTCCAATCTTCTTGTTTTATGCTCGGAAAACCCGATTGCTCACAACCTTCACTGAAATTTAAATTGTCATTTATTTTTGTTATCATTTTGCTATCAACCAATCGTAACCTTTTTCTTCAACTTCTAAGGCTAAACTCTTATCACTGGATTTAATAATTCTCCCATCGTACAAAATATGAACAACATCCGGGACAATGTAATTGAGAAGCCGTTGGTAATGAGTAATCACAAGCGAAGCATTTTCTTTCGTCTTAAGTTTGTTTACCCCGTCAGCCACAATACGCATGGAATCGATATCCAAACCGGAATCTGTTTCATCAAGAACAGACATCTTAGGATTAAGGATGGCCATCTGAAGAATTTCATTCCGCTTTTTCTCTCCACCGGAGAAATCAACATTAACCGCACGATTAATATATTTATCATCCATTTCTAAAATTTTCATTTTAGAACGCAAATATTCATCAAAATCCAGAGGATCCATTTCCGATATTCCCTGTTGTTTACAGACTTCATTGAATGCGGCCCTTAAAAACGTCGCCATATTCACACCTGGAATCTCCACAGGGTATTGAAAGGCCAAAAACAACCCAATACGAGCGCGCTCTTCCGGTTCCATCTCTAAAATATTTCTTTTCTTAAAATCAATCTCATAAATGATTTCCCCAGTCGTCACTTCATAGTCCGGATGACCGGCAATCACTTTCGATAAAGTACTTTTGCCAGAACCATTTGGTCCCATAATCGCATGCACTTCACCTGCATTTATTTTTAGATCAATCCCTTTTAAAATTGGTATTCCGTCGATACCGGCATGTAAATTATTTATTTCTAGCATTATCCAACACTCCCTTCTAATTTCATTTCCAAAAGCCTCACTGCCTCGACGGCAAATTCCATGGGAAGCTCCTTAAAAACTTCTTTACAAAATCCATTAATAATCAATGAAATCGCGCCTTCCATATCTAGACCACGCGACATCAGATAAAAAATTTGTTCAGCATTAATTTTTGAAGTCGATGCCTCATGCTCTAATGTGGCTGTTCTATTATTGACTTCAATGTACGGAAACGTATTCGCGCTACAATTATTACCCACTAACATTGAATCACATTGAGAATAATTCCGTGCGCCATCAGCAGAAGGAAGAATTTTGACCATCCCGCGGTAACTATTATTAGAATAATCCGTCGAGATACCTTTGGAAATAATCGTACTGCTGGTATTCTTTCCAATATGGATCATCTTGGTCCCTGTGTCCGCTTCCATACGATGATTCGTGAGGGCTACAGAATAGAATTCACCTATGGAATTATCCCCTTTTAAAATCACACTGGGATACTTCCACGTAATCGCTGCACCAGCCTCAACCTGCGTCCAGGAAATCTTAGAACTTACACCGGCACATTTACCCCGCTTAGTCACAAAATTGTAAATACCGCCTTTACCGTCTTTATCACCGGCATACCAATTTTGAACGGTAGAATATTTTACCTCTGCTCGATCCAAAGCCACAATTTCAACCACCGCGGCATGCAATTGATTCTCATCACGCATCGGTGCTGTACACCCTTCCAAATAACTCACATAACTATCATCTTCCGCTACAATCAATGTCCGCTCAAACTGACCGGACTCGGCGGCATTAATACGAAAATACGTCGACAATTCCAAAGGACTTCTCACTCCTTTAGGAATGTAACAAAAAGAACCGTCGCTAAAAACCGCCGCATTCAATGCCGCAAAATAATTATCTCCATAAGGAACCACAGAACCCAAATATTTTTTCACCAAATCCGGGTGATTTTTAATCGCTTCAGAAATAGAACAAAAAATAATCCCGACTTTCGCTAATTCATCTTTATGTGTTGTCCCGACGGATACACTGTCAAAAACCGCATCCACGGCCACACCGGAAAGACGCTTTTGTTCTGTCAAAGGAATGCCTAATTTATCAAAGGTCTTAACCAACTCCGGATCAACCTCATCCATACTTTTAGGGCCATCTTTTTTGACCTTCGGCGCATTGTAATAGCTGATTGCCTGATAATCGATCGGGCCATATTCAAAATTTGGCCAATGAGGTTCTTTCAATGTTTGCCAATGCCGAAATGCCTTAAGCCGCCAATTTAACATCCATTCCGGCTCTTGTTTCTTCTCAGAAATAAGTCTTACCGTATCTTCATTGAGGCCTTTGGCAATACGGTCCGTTTCGACATCCGACACAAAACCGTATTTATATTCCCGGCTGGATAGCGTATTTTCTTCAATGGTTTTCTCGTTTAATAATTTTTCTTCAACTGTTTTAGACATATCTTTATCTTTCTTCGTCATTTTACGGCAGCCGATTCTTTGGCTTGCTTTTTACGAATGCCCTTTTCCCCTTGATGTTTAGCTGCAATCAAGTCGGTCACCGTAATTGTGTGAAACAAAGAATTAATACGTTCATTTAAATTCAGCATCGGGGCAATAATATGACAATTCGTCGATATTTCACAATGCGAATAATCTCCATGAAAACAATTTACAATCTCAATTGGCCCGATGAGCATATCCGAAAGCTCTTTCATCGTCACCTTTTCCAAACTCTTAACAATCTGGTACCCTCCATGAGCGCCTTGTTCAGCTTGTAATATTCCGTGCTGCGTCATAATTTGTAAAACACGCGAAGTCGGATCAAAAGGCGTTTGATAAATATCACAAATTTCCTTGGCCGAAGTCAATTGCCCCGGTATCTTTGCGCTCATATGTTTGAGAGCAATTAATGCATATTCGATTTTTCGATTAACCTTAAACATACTACTCCTTTAACTCAACAGGTATTTCATTAATCTTAGCCGCAACAATAAAATCATTCTTAGATAAACCACCGATAGCATGCGTACTCAAATCAATACGCAAGCGTCGGTATCCTTCCAGATGAATATCCGGATGATGGTTTTCTGATGCCGCAATTTTGGCAATTTGATTAACACAATTTACCGCAGTCACAAAATCTTTCATAAAATACGTACGCGAAATCATTTTTGCCTGTTCATCTATTTGCCATCCGGGGACATTGCGGAGAAATTCCTCAACCTCTGTTGAACTTAAAGGTTGTGTCGTCCCCTCACAGGGCTCACACTTATGCTGGCTTAATGAACTGACCTTGCTCATAACTCTCTCCCCTAGCCTATTCTGGAATAGGATCTCCTAATTCCACCGTGACATCCGGATTAAACTGCTCTTTTAAAATATTCTCAATCGCGTACATCGTGCCCATCGTCGAACTTGGACAAGTTCCACAGGCGCCTTGGTAAAAAATCTTCACCTTATTATCCTGATATTCCAATACCTGCACATCTCCACCGTCCATCTGAAGGGCCGGACGGATCGTCTGATCCAACACGGTATTAATCTTGTCTAAATCCGGGCTGGACGCAACCGCAGGTTTCTTGGCTTGATCCGTAACAGGAAGGGTAAAATCCGGATTATGTGCGTCGATTTTGTCTAAAATAACAGCCCGGGTATTTTGTTCCAGTTCATCCCAATCACCGCTACCATCCTGCGTAACTGTAATGTAATTGTCAAAAAAATACACCTCACTCACAAAGGCCCCAATCTCAAATACCGCCTTCGCCAAAGCATTTTCCTCACATTCCTCCGCTGACTTGTAAGTAACATTCCCTTCTGTCTTAACCGATTTATTTAAGACAAATTTCAACGCATTTGGGTTGGGTGTACTCTGAATCATTAATTGTGTATCCATATTATTTCTCCTCTTAAAACGTTATCACAATAAGTCTCTCTACTTCAAGTATACTACACAAAGCTTAATAAATGTCAACAAATACTTCATAAAATAACTTATTTAAAAACCTTAATCTAAAAAGGCTGCGAGAGATTTACGGAAAAGCTTGAGACCATCACCGGGAACAACAATAGGAAAAGAAACTAAATTTTTAATACCTGTTTTCATAAAATCCCTGGTATTCCATGTGACAAAAGCATCACTATTAGAAAGGTGGGCTGAACATAAAATAGCAGCATCTGCGAAAGGAAGAATTTTCTTAAAACGCTTTACTTGTGCCTGCGTTGGTTCGGAAGCAATTTCAGGTGCAATATTTTTCCAAAGCTTACGACTTTCTTCAACAATATCAGGAAACTTACGACTTAAAACATTATCAGACTCAATAATCACTCTTTCAGAAACAACCATTTGAATACTGCCGTATTCTGCTAGTTGAATTAATTCTCCTGCTGCTCCTTTGGGTGACAATAAAGCCGCAACATACACGCTTGTATCAAAAAACATTCGGTATCGAGCAACCATAAAATTATTGCTTTCGAATTTCTTTTAGATCTTTTAGAAGACTCTTCAAACTAATAGAATCTTTTTGAGCTTGTTTGGAAAATTTACCCGAAACCGACTCAAATAAGGATTTTTTTGATGTCAAAATAATAGAGTCCCCGACTTTAGCAACAGACAGCACAGAATCTTTTGAAATATGCAATGCCTCCCGAATACTCGAGGGAATTGTAATTTGTCCTTTATCACGAACGCGCGTTAGCATAAAAACCCTCCTTTTCCTATTTTCCTACTATTTCCTATTTTCCAACTTAATAATAACATGAAAATACAGTTGTTGCAAATTTTTCATTTCATAACACAGCTTGTGTTAAACGTTTTCATCATGAGTTCTGTAGTTTCCGGCTGATCTTTCAAATATTGAATGATGGCATTCACTCCTACCCGACGGTGATAAACCCCCATGCTTTCATTATTTTGTGCATTGGTTTTGTAATATTTAAACAGGGCATCGATGACTATCGGCACTTTGTCGCGTTCCACCGATCGTAAATACATTAACTGACCATCGGTAGAAATAAGCGGTTGGCCCTGGTGACGACCGGATTCATCACCCATCAACTTAAACTGGTAGCGATTGAGGCCTGAACCGACGAGTCCGATAGTCTTGGTGGCTGGACGGAAACATTGTCGTTCACAGCCTGTGACACCGATAGATTCTGCCATGTCGCCCCAACCCATTTTCTCAAGCTCATCCATTAGGTAGGGCTCATATTTTTCTGAATCTGTGTATGCCAGCCGGCAAGTATCCCGCCCCACACACGCTCCAGAAGACAAACGCAAGGCCGAATAATCTTTACCATTTCTCTGGCCATATCCAAAATTTTTGACATCCGCTTCAAACACATCCTTAACATCAGCAGGAATATTTGTAAAAAGAATATCTTGATTCGGTGTAACCATAAGCTCAACCGAATATTTTTTCATCATTGCACGAATCATCGTCTTTAGCTGACCGTTGGGACTATTATCCGTGATACGGCCATTTTCAATAAAAACGCCGTACACCCAAAGGCCATTACTTAGCTGAACATGCCATCCAAAATGCAGGTGACGTTGTCCATAATCGTGATTTAATTCTGGCTGCCCCAGCTCAAAACCTACAATCTCTTGAACCTGTTCACGACACCACTCAATACCCTTACTTTTTATCAAATATTTAAATCGCGCCCAATGACGATTCTGTCGATCACCCCACCCCTGTTGCACCTGGACAACCGCATCCAAAATTTTCAAAATCTGCTCTTCAGACACCATGGCCAACGGTTGACCTAACGTAGCCATAGCGGGCTTACCGTTGCGCTCCCCTTGTCCTCCACCGACATAAATTTGAAACCACTCAACTTTATCATTTTCAATAACAGGGGCGACAGACAAATCATGCGTTAAAAGTTCAACACAATTATCCGGTATTAATTTACCGGTTTGCGGATCACGATGAACACTTGAAAAAGCGATCTTAAATTTTCGGTTCAATAAATTCGGCCCATATGAAAAAGACTCCTCTGGCTTACGCACATGATTTGGATCAATCGCAAAAATTTGAATGTACGGTTCTACAGGAAGCTGAAAATAATCGGTCACCTTTTGTGCCCACGCATGCGTATTAAAAACATCAGAATGCCGGGACAAAGGACACGTCATCACGTTACGCGTATTGTCGCCGCAACCATTGATACTGTAAAAACCGGCTTCCGCCAACGCTCTTACGATCTTAAGCACGTCTGGCTTTTGGACCCAATGAAACTGAATCGTCTGTCGCGTTGTCAAACGTAGCGATGAATGCCCTTGCGGATCAATAGCAAACTGTTCCGACAACTCATCAAAAACCAACCACTGCTCTCTGGTAATCGGTCCACCGCCAGGATTACAAATACGCAACAAATACACCCACTCTTTTTCCGTACCTGTCGGAGCCCGATTAAATTCCAGATAAATACCGTACGATTTGGCCAATTGCTCCGATTCCCAGGCAATATCCGACTTTTGCAAATCCTGCCAATCCCCAGCCAAATTACCCCGAATCCCGTTGGAATTTAACTTATTTATTTCTTCCTTGCAATAATCTGCCTGAGGTGTTTTGAAATTAGGTGTGAATGGCTTTTTCATTTTTTTAATACCTTACTTTACATAAATTCGACATATGTATTACCCTTGCGCCATTCAAATATGTACTGCTCAACGTTAAACGTCAAGATATTTTTTAGCCACATACTCTGCAAAGGGAAAAGAGCAGGTAAAGGCGGGGGAAACGGCGTTGAGGATGTGGATGCTGGTGGCATCGCCTTCGACTACAAAGTCTTGGACGAGTTTCATGTGTTTTTTGTCTAATAATTGGGCGCGAATGCCGGGCCTCGTAAATTCTGTAAATCCTTGAGGATCAATATGCCGAACCATTTTTTGCGCCAGGCCGACAAAATAGGCCTTGCGGTATTTTTTCATTTCTTCAATAGCTAAATTGCGAAAGCCAAAGGCATTGGTTAAAAATAATTTGGCTTCTTGCCATACAATCTGCGTCAATTCGTCAACCTTAAAATTATCTAACCCCTCATAATTTTCCCGCCAAAAAGCCGGGATGGCGGTTGGGCCAATTTTAATATCCCCATGAACGGTCTTTGTAAAATGCACACCCAAAAAAGGATTTTTCAAATTTGGCACGGGATAAATATTAATTTTCACATCTGTTTTATTTTTGGTATATTTCAAATACAAGCCTTTAAACGGAATGATCGTGTAACGCTGGCCAAAACCAAAATCATTGGCAATTTTTTCAGCATAAAGCCCGGAACAATTAATAATTTTATCCGCCTGAAAATCACCGGTCGTCGTTTGAATCCCGTGAGAGCCACATCGATGCAGATACTTTGAATCAAATTGAAACGCTACCCCGGCCTGTATCAAATCTTCCTTCAGGGCGCGGCAGACTTCCACCGGATCCACACTAGCGGTGTCCGGAGAATAAAGGGCTTTTTTGTAAGTCTTAACATTAGGATCTATTTCACAAGCCTGAGCTTCGCTCATCATCTCTACATTCGACCCATTGCGTCGCCCACGCTTCTCCAATTCGTACAGCCCAGCTAACTCTTCCTCATCATTCGCCACAACTAACTTACCGCAGGCATTCACCGAAATATTCTTTTCTTTACAATATTGTTTTAAAGCCTTGTTTCCCTCAACCGTAAACTGCGCCTTAAAACTATCCGCCGCGTAATAAAATCCGGCATGTAAAACACCACTATTACGCCCCGAAGCATGCGCCGCTTCTTTTTTTTCTTTATCAATAATCAAAATCTTTGCATTGGGCTGCGTCTTTTTGAGCTCACGCGCGATCGCCAAACCGATGATACCAGATCCAATAATGATGTATTGATATTTAGAAGTCATTTTGCTATTATTGTTTTTTTAACAAACCTGTAACCATTGAAGGAGGTTTTTATGAGTGACAATAATCACCCTTATGTTCAAGAAATGGAACCCGGTAAATATGCCTGGTGTTCCTGTGGTAAATCACAAAACGAACCATTTTGTGACGGCGCCCACAAAGGGTCTGACTTAGCCCCTATCGTCGTTGAAATAACCGAAAAACAAAAAGTTGCCTGGTGCGGATGCAAAAAAAGTAAGAATGCGCCTTACTGCGATGGAAGCCATAGTCAACTTTAAAAATGTCCAAAAAAAAATTTCCACACGCTCAAAATGCCCCGTTTGTCCTGGAAATGAAACCCGGACGATATGCCTGGTGCTCCTGTGGCGAATCTCAAAAACAACCTTTTTGCGACGGTCGCCACGGGGAAACCGGCATGTACCCTGTCATTGAAGAAATCACTGAAACAAAAACCATTACCTGGTGCGGATGCAAATGTAGCGAAAAAGGCGCCTTTTGTGATGGATCGCATGTAAAAAGAGGTACGTGATCCGTTATTTAAAAAACTTATCCCCCACCGCCCAATTCTCCCCGGAAACTTCATCAATCACCAAATACGTATGCTCTTTAGGTTTATTCGCAACGTTTAAAAGCGTATCGGAAAATTGTTTAGCGATTTCATCCTTCTGTTCGCTGGTAAGCGTCCCCACAAGTTTCAAATTAATGTATGGCATTCATGTCTCCTTTATTTAAAGAAGCAGAGGTGCAAGAGACAAGATGCAGAGAAAAAAACAAAAAATTAATTAATTTTTTTACTTCTCTACCTCTTACTTCTCTGCTTCTTACCTCTCTACTTCTTGCCTCTCTGCATCTTGCATCTCTACTTCTTTACCCCCTACTTCCCCCTCTCCAACAAATACACGCCTGCATTAGCAAATAAATTTGGCCTGACTAAAACTTTTTTATTCCCCACAATACCGATTTCTTGCAAAATTTTTATGCTATTGTCCCGGCAAAAATAACGAAAATCTTTTAGACTTAAAAATCGCAAGTTAGGCGTATCGTACCATTGGTAAGGCAGTTCTTTGGTAATCGGCACACGACCGCGAAAGAAAATTTGAAACCGGGCACGAATGTGGGTGAAATTCGGAATAACAACAATAACCTTTTTCCCGACACGAAACGATTCTAGAATTACTCTCCGTGGATTAAGCACCTGCTGAAGACTTTCACTTAAAATAACGTAATCAAACCGTTTATTCGAATAATCCGCCAACCCTGAATCAATATTTTCATGGGATACCGTCAAGCCTTTGGCAATACATTCGTAAATGGCTTTTTCATCCAATTCAATACCTGTACCGGTACAACTTTTCTCTTTAATAAGCAGCGCCAACAGACTTCCGTCTCCGCAGCCAAGATCAAGCAGTTTGGACTGTGGCTTAACAAAATCTAAAATAATTTTATGATCTAATCTCACTAAATTTTAGCTCTCTTTAAAAAAGGTCGAACAAGCTTGGTTAACCCTTCGGCTTCAACCAAAAAAGCATCGTGCCCATAATCACTATTAATGACGATGTCCGAAACATCCAAATCATTTACTTTTAAAGCCTTAACCATTTGTTTGGATTGATACGTCGGATACAGCCAATCTGATGTAAATGATACAATCAAAAACTTTGCCTTGGCTCTGGAAAATGATTTGGATAAACTCCCATCTTCTGCCATGTCAAAATAATCCAAGGCCTTGGAAAGATACAAATAAGAATTTGCGTCAAAACGCTGCACAAAGGTATCACTTCTGTACTTCAAATAACTTTCTACCTGAAAATCTTGGTTAAAATCATACCCAAGCCGCTCTTTACTAATAAGTTTACGACCAAACTTTTCTTCCATGGATTTATCGCTCATGTACGTGATGTGACCGACCATACGCGAAAGGGCCAAACCACGTGCTGGAATAGACTTGCCGTAGTAATCGCCATTGTGCCAATCCGGATCCCCCATAATGGCCTGACGCGCCACTTCATGCAAAGCAATTTGCTGAGCGGTGTGCCGTGTGTTGGCCGCAATGACAATAACCGAAGCCGTTGTCTCCGGATACATCACCGACCATTTCAGGGCTTGTAAACCACCCATGGAACCACCGGCTGTACACACTAATTTTTTAATACCCATATGGTCGATCAATAATTTCTGCGCACTGACCATATCGCCAATCGTCACAAACGGAAAACTTAACCCATAAGGTTTACCTGTTTTAGGATCAATAGAGGCTGGACCGGTACTTCCCTTACACCCACCAATCACATTGACGCTAATAAGAAAATATTTATCCGTATCAAAGGCCTTTCCCGGCCCGATCATCTTGTCCCACCAGCCAGGTTTTTTATCGCCTTCATGAAATCCCGCGGCATGCGCATCGCTGGTTAAAGTATGAAAAATAAGAATGGCATTAGATTTATTTTGATTAAGTTCGCCGTAGGTTTCATAGGCGAGGGTGATAGGCCCCAACTTTTCGCCGCTCTCTAAACGCAACTCATTAGGCTGTTCACAAAACGTGATGGTCTGGGTTGTAATAATATCTTGATTGTTAAAAGGCATAATTAAGCACTAAATTCAAACATCGCTTCAATACATTTTTTAGCTCTTTGAACGACTTCTTTATCAATAACAACCCGATCTCTCGGGGTAGGATTCGTTAAAACACGACGGATGTCTTCTAAGGTATTCGATTTCATGTAACGGCACAACGTACAGGTGCCCACCAAATGCTTGTCCGGAAATTCCTTCTGCAACCGTGCGGACAAACCGCACTCGGTTAACATCAAAAATTGATGCGCATCCGTTGTTTCCATGTATTGTAACATCTGGGAAGTGCTGCCGACAAAATCCGATTGATCACAAACTTCAGGTTTACATTCCGGATGGCTGACGACTTTGGCTTGAGGATATTCTGTACGAATCTTAAAAATTTGCTCCGTATCATATTCTTCATGCACGTAACATTTCCCCTCAAAATAACGCACATCTTTGGCCACACCGCGTTTGGCCATTTCCTTAACAAGATTCTGCCCCATCAATTCATCCGGCAAAAAATAAATTTTATCATTCGGAATTTTTTCGACAATGTCATACACATTAGCTGATGTCACACACACATCACACTCGGCTTTAACAGCTGCGGTGGTATTGATGTAACAGACAAAGGTGTACTCAGAAAATTCCTGCCGCAATGCACGAACACGTTCCGCGGTAATCGCATCGGCCAGACTACAACCGTCTTCTAAACCAGGAATCAGCACTTCTTTTTCAGGATTGAGTATCTGGGCTGTTTCTCCCATAAATCGAACCGCCGCAAAGACAATCGTATCGGCCGTGGTTTCCATCGCATTTTTACTTAAGCCGTAAGAGTCTCCAACATAATCACCTACACCATAAATAATTTCGGGGTTCACGTAAGAATGGACAAGAATAACCGCGTTCTTTTTTTCCTTAAGATCACGAATTTCATTAATCAAAGGCGTCATTTCCTCACATTTGCGCAAGGAATACTGGCACACGCTCCCCGTGACCTTGATATTCTTCAAAGTTTCGTAAAGCTCTTCAGCTGTTGTGTGATTAGTTGTAATCATAGTAACGCATTTTACCTAATTGCGAGGATAACGCAACTAAAATATCTGATGGAGTTACACCTTACTAATAAATAACAGCAGCCAACCAGCTAGAAAACTAAGACCACCAATGGGTGTAATCGGGCCAAAGATTTTCATCTGTGTTGTGGCCAAAAGATACAAAGATCCGGAAAAAAACACAATCCCTACCGTAAAACACCACCCTGCCATATTGATTTTCGGATCAACTCCTTGCGTGGCTAGCCAGGCAACCACAAACAAAGCTAAAGCATGAATAAAATGGTAAAAAATACCGGTTTGAAACACATCAAAATAATGCTCAGACAATTTTGACCGCAACATATGCGACCCAAATGCCCCCAAAGCCACCGCACAAAACATCATCAAACTTCCCATTTTAATCCAAATCATTTTATTTTCCTCTTTCTAATTTTGTCTTATGTATTTTCACAACTTCTCTAAATTAGCGACACGTGCATGTCAACCCGGCTATTGGAGATTCTGTTAAAGCCTTCCAGCTCAGAGGAGATCTCCTTCTGGTCGAGAAAGCATCCATGATCTATTTTAATAAAAATTTTGCATGTTTAAGGTGAAGGGGTATCCTTGAATGGGAGGATCCACACTGGGCGGAGGGGCCCAGTCAAGGATACCCCTTCATCTATGCAAAATTTTTATTTCACTCGTAGAAATATTCCCCTTTTAACAAATGTGGGGTGGCCTCTTGTATTTTAACTTTCACAAAATCACCGCGGCCATACGCTCCGGCCGGTACGATGACACGTTTATTCCCATCAGTCCGACCTTGAAATTTATCGGTCGACCGTGTTAACTCTGTTTCTTCAATCATGACATTGCAAACATCACCAATATGAGCTTCATTCCTTTTTAACGAAATATCTTTTTGCATATCAACGAGTTGGACAATGCGTGCCGTCTTTTTTTCCTCCGGTACATCATCCGGAAACTTACGTTCGGCAATCGTGCCTTTACGCTCAGAATATTTAAAAATAAACGCCGCATCAAATTCAACCGCCTGCATGACCTTTGCCGTATCTGAAAATTCTTCATCTGTTTCCGAAGAAAACCCTACAATAATGTCACTGGTCAACGCCATCTGAGGGTAATACCCGCGAATTTTATCCACCAAATCTAAAAATTCTTTTTGTGTGTAAAACCGATCCATCAATTTCAGCATACGATCATTACCGGATTGTAATGGCAGATGAATGTGCTTACAAACCTTAGGATTATTCGCCATCACCTCGAGCAAATCATCTGGAAAATCTTTCGGATTCGGCGACGTAAATCGAATACGTTCAATGCCGTTGACCTTGGAGGTAGCCTCTAATAACGCCGCAAAATCTCCACCTTCCCCCGAATACGAATTCACATTCTGCCCGAGAAACGTGACCTGCTTAAACCCTTCCCCAGCCAACCGCTTAACCTCTTCCACCACATTCGCCACCGACCGGCTACGTTCCCGTCCGCGCGTGTACGGCACCACACAAAACGTACAAAAATTATTACATCCCCGCATCACCGCCACCCACGCATTCACCCCTTGCACCCGCGAAGGATACACATCACTGTAAGTCTCAAACTCCGACAATGTCGTATCAAATGCTTTAGCCCCGATCCCAGCCGCCTCACGAATCAATCCAGGCAAACGCTTGTAACTATCCGGCCCCGCAATAAAATCAATCTTCAACGCCTTATCCTCAAGCAAATCCTTACGCAAATTCGTCGCCATACACCCCAGCACCCCAATCATCAACGAATCACCATCCCCATTAGAACGCTGCTTGTATTTATGCCGAATCTTATGAATCCTCCCAAACACCTTCCGATGCGCATGCTCCCTGATCGCACAAGTATTAAGAAGCACAATATCCGCCGCCGTCTCCTCCTGCACAAACACATACCCATCCTTCGTCAGAATCCCCCGCACGAGTTCCGAATCATATTCGTTCATTTGGCAACCATACGTTTCAAGAAAAATTTTCTTCATTTGACCCCCAAAATTTTTCTTAAAACGTTACGAGGTGTTGCGATGCTTCTACGCAACACCGACAAAAACGCAACACCACCCATTTCAACAATTATTTTCTTCACATCTTTTCCCATACCTAATCCCCACTAATTTGATTCTTCTCTTTAAATTCTCTTTTAAAATTTGCAAGGGAGGTGGCAATTTGCCTCCACCCTTTTAATAATTTATTTTTATTGTCCATCTTTAATTACCCCTATTTACACCCTACTCAACAACCCTCTTCAAATCCCCCAACCCCTCCTCAAACTGCGCCCCCACCATCTTGTCACAATCCATCACCAAACTCATCGCCTTCATCATAAAATTCTTTAAACCAAACATCGCCCATGTCACAACAGCTTGATTACCTTGAGGCTGAAACATAAATTCATAAGTACTAGTAGATTTAAACGGTTTTATCCAATCACTTTTGATCTGTATTAATTCAGCGGGGCGGCTAACGACAATGCTGTTGCTTCCTTGCCCTATGTCTTTGTTTCCATTCCAACTGAAAATGGACCCTACTCCTTTGGGAGATCCTGCATATTCGTATTGGGCATTTGGATCAAGCTTAACCCATGGCGACCATTTTTGCCAATGATGAAAATTATTAACTTGCTCAAATATTTTTTCCGCAGGAGCTGTGATGGCTAAACTACGCGTTACCCGCAGCTCATTTGACTGCACGTTAACATAAAAACCCAAGCTAATTAATACTACAAAAATGACCAACCCAATTTTTTTCATCAGCGTATCCCTCTCCCTTATTAAAGCCTTTCCAATAATCCGTCAACTTATTACGGGTTTCCTGGCCCATCATGCGTTGCTGGATCCATTTTTTGCTTCTGCCCTGCTTCTGCCAATATTCACGAGAACGATTAAGAGCTTTTTCAGAATCAGTCATTTCCTGCATACGCTCGTATCCAACCTTTGCCAGCCACAATTTAATAAATTCTGCTTTTGGGCTTGGAACGGATTGAATAATACGTAATAAAGTTTCAGGACTGGCGGCGCCTGTCAAATATCTCTTTCCATCAGCCGCCTATTTTACGTCTTTACCTTTATTTGTCAAAAAATTAATATTTCCGTGCCAGCCCCTGGCTAATTAGAAGGGGTCAGATCCTGAATTATCATATTTTGATAGAAATATCATCTTTCAAGACCTGACCCCGCATATTTATTCATTGCCGTTTAACTTTATATTTTTTTGCAAATTACATATCAATAACTATCTTTTGTAATCTGTACCTTCCCCCTAAAAATCCAATAAATTGCAATCGTGTAGGACAATACAAATGGAATACCAATAACGGCAATATTTAACATATAATTAAGTGATTTCACCGATGAGGAAGCATTATAAATAGTCAAACTATATTCAGGATTAGGGGTGGATAGAACAAAGTTTGGGAAAATACCTCCACCAAAAATAAAAATTAACGTTACCATCGCAACGCAAGATGATAAAAAAGCATTTAAACTTCGATTATGATAAATTTCGCGGGGAATATTAGCGATGGCAAGCATATTAATTAAGGGCACAATAAACAAAATTGGAAATTGTCTGAGTTTGTCCGCCATATGCGGCAGATAAACCAATGTTGCCAACGTTGTCGTCGCATAACAAATAATAAAGAAAATAATGCAATTATTAATCCAACCACGGGCTTTCTTGTGAAACTCCCCTTCTGTTTTTAAAAGAACATAAATTGAGCCGTGCATCATAAAAAGCGCCACTGTAGTTAGTCCTACAAGCAACGCATAGGGATTGAAGAGATTCCAGAATCCGCCCATATATTCTTTATCTGCGCCAAGAGGTATACCCCAAATAATATTCCCAAGAGCAACACCTAAAACAAAACTTGCGAGTATACTGGAAAGACTAAAAGCGATATCCCAAGATTGACGCCAACGTGGATTTTCTACTTTGCTTCTAAATTCAATAGCGACAGCCCGAAAAATTAACGATAACAAAAGTAACATGACCGCTAAATAAAATCCGGATGTAAGTGTGGCATACACATCAGGAAATGCTGCAAACAGGGCTCCGCCTCCAGTAACCAACCATACTTCATTCCCATCCCACACAGGACCGATGGAATTAATCATGATTCGTCGTTCTTTATCTGTCTTGGTTAACAAGTGCAAGGCGCCAACGCCCAAGTCAAATCCATCCAGAATGGCGTACCCACTAAATAAAAGACCAAGCAGAACAAACCAAATAAGATTTAAATCTAAATGTGTAAAATCAAACATAATTTAAGCTATCTGTCCTTTGGGTAAATCAGTTGTATCTTCTGGACCAATTTTTATTTTCCGGTTAAGTAAGAAAATAAATAATACAAAAAGCAGCGTATACACAATTGTAAACATAATTAAACTAGTCACAACCATATTGGCTGTTACCGCTTTAGACAACCCCTGAGATGTTCTTAACAGTCCATACACAATCCAGGGTTGACGCCCCACTTCAGTTGTTATCCAACCAATTTGATTGGCTATCTGCGGGCCTAACACCGAACCTACAAATCCCCACAACAACCAGCGTGTTGTAAACAACTTTCCTTTAAACAAATAAATAACACCCATAATATTTAATGCAATTAATAACATACCAATCAAAACCATTAAATGAAATGATTGAAAAACAATTTGTACAGGAGGTCTGTCTTCTTTTTTAAATTCGTTTAACCCCGTCACAGGCGTTTGGAAATCATTATGGACAAGAAAACTTAACATATTCGGTAACTTGATACCCTTAACGGTTTCATTTTCCTCATCAACCCATCCGAATAAATATAAATCGGCAGGTGCGGTTTCATAATGCCCTTCCATCGCCGCTAGCTTAGCTGGCTGATACTCACCTGCAAGCTTTGCACTACTATGACCGGAAATAAGCTGCGCAATGGAAGCAAAAATAGCTAAACCTAAAGCGATCTTCATGGAAGCTTTAGCAAATTCTTGATGGCGATTACGCAATAGATAATACGCACTGACACTTAAAACCAAAGTAGCTCCAGCCTGCCAACAACCAAGAATGACGTGAACAAGCCGATCCATGCTGGACGGGTTAAATACCATGGCCCAAAAATCTACAATTTCAGCTCGCGCTTCCATTCCTTCTCCAACAATATGATAACCTGCTGGTGTCTGCATCCAACTTCCAGCAACAGTAATCCACACCGATGAAAAATGCGCGCCTAGACAAACCATCATGGCTGAAAAGAAATGCACCCATGGTTTAACTTTATTCCAGCCAAATAATAAAATGGCTAAAAAACCAGATTCTAGAAAAAAGGCAAAAATTCCTTCGGCGGCCAATGCACTACCAAAAATATCCCCCACATATCTGGAGTATGTAGCCCAATTCGTTCCAAATTCAAATTCCATGACAATACCCGTCGCTACCCCAATCGCAAATGTCAATCCAAAAATCTTAACCCAAAAACGCGTCATATTATGATAAAGAGGATTCTTAGTCTTTAGGTACATTCCCTCCATAATTACCAAAAGAAGTCCGAGTCCAATAGAAAGTGGAGGGTAAATGTAATGAAAAGCAATTGTTACAGCGAATTGTATTCTTGAGAGTAATAATACATCCATAATTTTTCCTAAATTATTTAATTAAAAAAATAACACATGTGCTTTGCATGAAAATTTATACCATTGTGCCATACAATAATCCAAATTTTTAATCATTTCAACAAATGTATTCTTAGTCAATTCAAAGCCCTCTGCCCGTAATCATTTGAAGAGCCTGGAGATATTTTTCGGTGGTTTTATTGACGATTTCCTTTGGTAGCTCTGGTGCAGGCGCTGTTTTATCCCAGTCAAGTGTTTCTAGATAATCCCGAACAAATTGCTTATCAAAGCTTGGCTGCTCCTTTCCAGGTTCATATTTATCTTTAGGCCAAAAACGAGATGAGTCAGGCGTAAGCGCCTCATCAATAAGGATAATGTCATCATCAATTTTCCCAAATTCAAATTTTGTATCAGCAATAATAATGCCACAACCTTCTGCAAATCGAGTAGCCTTATTATAGAGCGCCATACTAATCTCTTTTAGTTTCTCGGTAACGTCCGATCCTATTTCTTTGGCCATGTATTCCTGACTTACATTAATATCATGACCTTCCTCTGCCTTTATTGCCGGAGTAAATATAGGTTCTTGTAATTTGTCTGACTCTTTTAATCCTTTCGGCAACTTAATTCCACACACCGTTTGATTTTTTACATATTCCTTCCACCCTGATCCAGACAAATAACCGCGCACGACACATTCGAATGGGAAAACTTGTGCTTTTTTCACGAGCATTGAGCGCCCTTTTAAAGTGTCCGAATATTTTCTTAACTCTTCTGGAAAATCTTCCACATTCGGCGTAATTAAATGATTGAGTACGATGTCCTTCGTAAATTCAAACCAAAAGACTGAGAATTGCGTCAGAATATGGCCTTTGTTCGGTATGCAGGTGGGAAGGATAACATCAAAACAAGAGATTCTATCTGTCGCGATAACTAACAGCTTGTCATCAAGGTCATAGACATCTCGAACTTTGCCTTTCTTAAAAAGTTTAAGTTCTTTTAACTTTACGGATGATAAAGATTGTAAACCCATAGTATTTTCTTAGCCTTTCATTAATGATAGTTTTTTATGAAAATAAATTATTTATCCTTTAAAGAAACACGTTTTCTTTTGCCTAACAAAATCGCGTCGCGTAAACCTTGATCATTCTTAGCACGTAACCATATTTGACTAAAGAGAGCATTACTTACAATCTGAGCAATAGCAGACAAAGCCCTTAAATGATAAGCACGTTCGTCCTTGCTTCCGTAAAGGATAAAAACAGCATTAATTTCCTGATACTCTTCATCGAAAACAATACCCTCTCGACAACGGACTAAAACAATTCCGAATAATTTTGTTCCATCAACAATGACATGAGGGATGGCAACATCGTGATTAATAACTGTCGCCCCCTCTCTTTCCCTTTTTAAAAGAGCAAGTTCAACAACTTCCTTCGGACATGATGATTTTTGTGCAATCTTATCGGATACAGTTTCAAACAATTGATCAACCGTTATTTTTTTATCAATATCAATAACATCACAATCTTCAATCATATGATCGAAACGATCTTTGATAATTTCATCTCTTTCTTGAATAATGCCCTTTAATTCTTCTTCAAGGCCTCCTGTAACTAATTCTTTTGCCGTCAATCGTGCAATAATATGAAGCACAGCAGACTTCTGTTTAGTTCTTAGCCTCCCATAAAACCAGTAAATGATAAACGCAACCGCAATCAGTACAATTTTTATAAAAAAGACCTGTGTACTCATCTCAAAAAGAATAAAGAGAAACAACACTGTGCCGATAATTTGAACCCACGGGTACATCGGTGATCGAAATGTTGGTTGATAATTTTGTATTTTACTTTCACGCATAATTATGACGGACAAATGAGAGAAGAGAAATGTAAGAATAAGGACAGATGAAGCAAGTTCAACGAGCATATCTAATTTTAAAAATAGACATAATACAAGGACTACCCCGGATAAAAGAATGGATACAACTGGAGTTTGATACTTAGGATGAAGCCTGCTTAAAAACTTTGGTAGTAGTTTATCTCGACTTAAAGCCAATGGATATCTTGATGCCGCCATAATACCGGCATTAGCCGTTGTGATAAAAGAAGCGATCGCGGCCAAACTCAACAGTATTACGCCCCACTTCCCCATTGACACTTGTGCACCAATAGACAACGGCGTCAAAGAACCATCCAACTGTTCACTTCCTAGAATACCCGTCGTAACAAAGACAACAAGAGAATAAAACAATGTAACAACAATCAGTGACGCAATCATTGCCTGCGGAACAACCTTCTCTGCTTGTTTGACCTCTTCAGCGACACTGGCAACCTTTAATAACCCCCCATAGGATACAAAAATAAATCCAGCTATTACAAAAATAGATTCAAACCCATAAGGCGTAAATGGGGTAAAATTCTCAACTTCAATAAATTTAACTCCATTGAATATGTAAATGAGCAAAGCTCCTATGAGAAAAAATACAAGATACACCTGTGCTCGACCAGCTTTCTTAGCTCCCTTCAAATTGAGAAAAGTAAAAAACAAACCTAAAAGCATACCAACCCAAGGAATAACAGACATGGATGCCGCTAATTGCGGAAGGATTAGTTGAACAAAAGCCGCAATACCAACTAAAGCAAATGCGGCCTTTAAAAGAAGTGAAAACCATGTAAGCAAACCTTGAATAGTGCCGACCGCAGGCCCTAAACTTCGTGTTACAAAAAAGTAGGCCCCTCCTGATTTAGGCATAGCTGAAACAAGCTCCGCCTGACTGAAAACCCCCGTCAAAGCCAAAAGACCCGCAAAGAAATATGCAATAAATAGCGCTGGCCCTACTTTTGCATGGGCAATTCCAGGCAAAATAAATAATCCAGAACTAATCATAGCGCCAGTTGCTAGACAAAACACATCAAGAAATGTCAGCTCTTTTTTTAGTCTTTTCTCATGCTTCATCGTCAACCTCCCTTCTATTTGATTGGAGAAATAAATCCATCAGGTTTAACAGTTAAAACCGAACAATTCACCTGTTGCAATACACTTTCAGCTGTATTTCCAATAAGGATTCCGACCAAACCACTACGAGAAACCGTTCCCATAACGATCAAATCAATATTAAGATCTTTTACCATCTTCGGAATAACAGATATTGATTCTCCTTTAACAACATGGATTTTTGTTGTAGATTTATTCAAATTATAACTCTTAAGAAGCTTCTTCATTTTTATCTTAAGTTCTTGCTTCGTCTCTTTCTCAAGGCTTCGCAATTCATCCCATGATACATGATTCAGATAAGATTCACCGTATAAATGCCATGCACAAATAATGTGCAGATTACTTTTATCCCAATCAGCTAGGGAAGTAGCTAAATCCATAATTTTCACATTTAAAGAGTTATCAGAATTCTTATACTCACTAAGTTTTACAGCAGAAAGAATTCGAAAATACTTCTTTCGCCTTGCAGGTTTGACAACCCATACAGGACATGGGCATTTACGCATGAGATGCATAGATGTACTGCCAAAAATATGTTCTTTAAAACGTGTTTTCCCTTCCGCTTGTATAATAACTAAATCATGATTATCCTGTAGAACTTTACGAATAATTTCGACAAATGGCCGGCCTCTTAACACGTGACAAGTAACATTTGGTAATTGACCCTGTACTGAAGAAATATCCTGCTCCATTTTCTTTTGTTTTTCTCTGAGAACATCCTCTTGTATTTTTTCTAAAGATTTGGGCAGATCATTTAGAAAATCTACAATTGTCAAGTCCGCTTGATTTCGTTCTGCTAAAGCTAAAGCCCTTTCTAAAGCAGCACGTCCTGTGGGTTTTAAGTCAGAAACCAAAAGAATATCTTTAAAACGTTTCATAGCCAATCCCTCCTTCCAGGTTAATTAAACGGCAATAACAAAAAAAATGTTATAAATAATGTCAAGAACATTACTCCAAAAACTTTCCAACTTCCAAAATTTTGCGCAAAATGATCAATGTGCTTCGATTGAGACGTTATCCTATGCCGCAACTCAATAAGGGACGTCGACAATTCTTCTTTTCTCTCATTGATAAACCGGACAAAGACCAAAATAGCAGATTGGCATAAGGTCAACACTCTTGTATAAACAGTTAACACATCGCCTTCCGGAATACAAAAAGAATTTTTCCATCGTCTTGTAAGTGCAACCCATGTTATGACACCTCCAACAACCAATGGCCAAAGAGCGCTCCACTTTAAAAAGGTGAACGTTTCTTTTCCCGGAAGCTTGATAAATTCCTGAACTTGCGTCAAAACAGGTAATAATCCAACCATGCCAAGCATTAAACCCCAAGATAAGTAAACTCCCAATTTGACTGAAACCTCTTTCTCCTTTTCAATCTTTTTTGGCCATACCAGCCAAAGAAAACGTGCCATGATAAATGTTGTTCCAATGGCCGCACCACTGATCAGCCATTTAACTAAATAAGCCCACTGATAGTGATAACTCACACTACTCATAACATATTTTAACGATCCCTTAGCTAATGCTCCGCTAGTAAAGGGTGCTCCGATGATCGCAAGAGCTGGTAGAAGCAGACCAAAATTCCGTAAATACCTTAATAATGGGACAGAAATCTTTGTTGCAGCCGTACCGACACTCAAAAATAAAGCCCCTTTAGCCAAAGCATGATGGGCCGCATAGACCATTAAAACAGCCCAACAACCGGGCCATAAATCCGGCACTAGCAATCCTAATCCAACAATGATTGTCATCATTCCCATTTGACTGATCGATGAATAAGCTAATACCGTCTTAGCATTGCTCTGCGTAAGTCCGACAAACACCCCGTAGAAAGCCGCCAACAAACCTAAGCCGATAACAAGAATTCCCCATTGAGGAAAAGCCGATTCTCCCAAAGGTAAAATACGTAACCAACCCAATAATCCCGCATTGATCATGGAACCACTTAAAATCGCACTGGCTGGAGTCGGCGCCACAGGATGTGCAAGCGGTAACCAAACATGAAACGGTAACGCGCCGGCCTTGATTCCAAAACCCAGCAAAGCCAGACCAATGATTATGTCTCTCATCGGTGAGCCTACAATACTTGCGGGTAAATGCGAAAGATAAATATTTCCTGTTAAATGAACGGCCATAACCAAACTAGAAAAAATAAAGGCTTCTCCAAGAATAACTAAACAGATGTAAACCTTACCCGCATGATGAGCAGACTTTGTTTTAGAATGAACCACCAGCCCATAGGAGGCAAAACTCATTAACGCAAAAAAGAAATAAAAACTAATCACATCTTGCGCCAAAATCAATCCAATATTTCCACACATGGCAAACAAGTAATAGACAAAGAATCGGGACTTCTTATCTTTATCCGACAAATAAAAAACAGCGTACACGCCTGCTATTAACCAGATAAGTGCTGTAAAAAAAAGAAATACTTTAGCTGTAGCATCCATCCCAAACTGAGCATCCAGTAATAACCATGGAATACGAATCGAGCTGCCAGACTTGACGAATACAGCCATAAGAAACGCCGGCAATGCCATCCATGGAGCCAACAGCGTCAATCCAGGGCGCCATCGTGGAACTAAAAAGGCACAAGCAACTAGTAAAGGAGCAAATACTAGGATAAGCCAAAATAATTTATTTGATAATAAAAATATCATTTAAGATTCCTAAAAAATAAATTAATGTCCATATTCTCGTAATGTAATCAATTTTACCCAACCCAAAGGACTAAAAGGCAACCCAGCAAATATACCCATTAATAACGTCAGCCCTGCTGTTACAAGAGGAGGATATAAAAGGTACCGACGATTCTGTGTCCATTTCGTGGTTAATCCTTGAAAACTTACCTCCTTTGAATCTTTAAACCATGCCGCATAAATAATGGGCAAAAAATAAGCGGCATTGAGTAGGCTACTTAGTAAAAGGACAAGCACAATCCATAACTGACTCGATTGCAACGCACCCATTCCCAAATACCATTTACTGATAAATCCTGCCATCGGCGGAACCCCAATCATTCCCAGGGCTGCTATTGTGAAAGCGCCCATCGTCCACGGCATATGCCGCCCCACACCATTCATTTCACTTATGCGGCTAATGTTCATCCCTTCTGCCAAATTACCTGCGCAGAAAAACAATGTAATTTTCATAATCCCCTGATGCACAAGATGAACAATTCCACCGATGGTCGCTATGGGACCGATCGCGGCCACACCAAGGATGATATAAGAAACCTGGCTTACCGTGGAGTACGCTAAACGCCGTTTTAAATCGTCTTGAAACAAAGCACGGATAGATCCGTAAATAATTGTAATAGCGGCCATTATGGCCAGCCCTTGTAAAATTTTTAATTGCTGACAAAATTCAATACCATAAAGATCATATACAACGCGAATAATGCCGAAGGCACCCGCTTTAACCACGGCGACAGCATGAAGTAAAGCACTAACCGGAGCAGGCGCAACCATTGCTTTTGGCAGCCATCCATGTAACGGTACAAGGGCTGCCTTAACTCCAAACCCCAATATCAAAAGAAAAAAGATAATAATAATTTGTGGATGATATTCGGTTGCCACACTCGAAAGAATGCCGCGCTCAGTAAAGTCTGCTGGACCTGCTAAAGAGCTTAACCAAACCATGGCAAAAAATAATACCGCACCGCCCAATAATGTATACATCAGATACACTCGCCCGGCTTTTACAGCCTCTTTTGTTCCTTTATGAACAACCAGTGGATATGTTGTTAAAGTTAAAAATTCATAAAACACCAAAAGAGTAAATAAATTACCTGCTAACGCTATCCCGGTCGTGGCGCTAACACATAAACTGAAAAACCCAAAAAAACGACTTTGATTAGAAGTCCCTTTGAGATAACCAATGGCATAAATAGTCGTAAGTAACCACAGAATCGCTGAAAGACAAACAAATAATAAAGAAAGAGAATCGGCATTAAGAACAATGTCAAACCCCAAAAATAACGGAAAACGGAATTCATAAACATGACCGTTAAAAACCCCCCACATAAGCAGACCTACCAAGAATATCTTCAAGACAGCATTAAATATATTTAAAAAAGAACGTGTGGAATGATTTTCCTCACGAAGAAAGAAAATCGCAATACCTGTCAAAAAGGATGTCATCAAAATAAATAAGGGTAACCAATTCGACATAATCATTTAATAAAACCCTCCATAGACTGAAAAAACACCGGACTATCAATCTTTAATATTTCTAGGGGTATCGTCGCTGCTAAACCAAGTAATATCGCAAAAAAAGACATTGCCAAGGACGAAAGCTGCATTCGTAATGGAATGTGTAAGGCTTTTTCACCCGGATTGGCTGCCTTTAAAGTAATTTCCAAAACACGAAAAATGTAACATGCGGCTAATATACTCCCGGCAACAATCAAAAGAGCGTACCACCATTGTCCCGTTAACATAGCGGCTTTAAGAAGCATCCATTTCCCAATAAATCCTCCACTTGGCGGCAATCCCATCAGACTCATGCCCGCAAGAGCAAAAGCAAATACCCCTATTGGAAAACGCTGTGCCAACCCACGAAAATCCTTAATGCGATCATGGCCCAATGCATACATGATTGATCCCGCCACCATAAAAGCTGCAGCCTTGGCGCAAGCATGGGAGATTGAAAAGTAAATGCCTCCACCCCAGGCAAATCCCTGTCCAATTGAATTCCCAGCTAACAAAGGAAACAATAAAAACATGTAACCAATTTGAGCAACCGTGGAATAAGCCAGCATCATTTTTAACCGCGATTGCCTAAGAGCCTGTAGGGCTCCCCCCAAAATGGCTATGGCTCCTAATACGCCTAATAACTGTCCAGCTACAGGCATAATGACACCCGTAAAAGTCTCAAACCAAAGGCGGACAAGTAAATAAAAAGATCCCATGACAACTAAGCCTGAAAGTATTGCGCTTACCGGAGCAGGAGCATTGGCATGGGCCGGGGGTAACCAAAAATGTATCGGAAAAAGAGCTGTTTTGATAATGAGTCCCAAAGTCATAAGTGTTATTGCAACAGTAGAAATCATTCCCGGACGAATCACTGTTTCCAGTAATCCTAAATCCAGTACACCATAAGCACTGTACAAAAAACCTACGCCAAACAAATAAACCAGCGAACCTAAAAGTGTCAGAAAAAAGTATCGTGTCGCCGACAAAAGAGCATCAACCGACCCCTTGAGTGCAACTAAAGCAATCGCCGAAAAGCTCACGATTTCCAAGGCAACATAAATGTTAAAAATATCCGATGACAAAAACAGAACATTTAGCCCTCCCCAAGCAAAAAACCATAATGGCCAAAAATAAGTTCCCATTTTGGCATAATGTTTATTTTTTTCTTTTTTCAAACCTTTTCGATCTTTAAAATATCCAAAAGCATACATACTGATGCATGTCCCTACAATAGCCGTGAATCCCAGCATAAGGACACTCAACCCGTCAAGATGAATATCAATGCCTAATGGGCTAGACCACCCTCCTATGGCATATCGAGACGGCCCCGACTGAAATACGCTTACTCCCAAATTCAATGTTAAGATTGTTAAAATAAATGCCGTCACAACACCAATTAATGTCCCTATCCGGCGTCCCGCCATAAAACACAAAACACCGGATAAAAAAGGAAGCATAATGGTCCACACGCTCGCATGAGAGGCAATAATTTGTGTCATAGTTTCGCACCTCTATCATCATTATGAATTGCTTCAAAACTAGTATGCCCTGTTGCCGCATGTAATCGAACAACAAGAGCCAATATAAATGCCGTAGCACTTACCGCAACTACTATCCCCGTAAGAACCATGGCATGAGGAATGGGGTCTGGCATACCGTTGGAATTTCGATTAGCTAAAGCGATCAAAAACATAAAAATTCCAGTACCCATCACATTTATAGCAAGCACTTTTCTTAAAAAGTGAGTATAAATAACTAAACCACGTAACCCGACAGTAAAAATTATAATGCCCGTAATACTGTATAGAATAGCAGTACTCATGCGCTAACCCCTCTTACAGTTCCTGAGTTTGATTTTCCATAATTTAAAAACCCCGAACATCCTGCAAATAACGTAACAAGAATAAATGAAATAGAAATGGTTGCCAGAAACTCGATTAGAAAAATAAGTTTTTTGGATAAATATTCAGGGTATTCTAAAAAGTTTCTCTCCCCTCCCATAACCCCCAAACCAATAAGTAAAAAACTTCCAAAACCAATAACATAAATAAATCGTAATACCCACCTTTCCACATTAAACGAAAAAGCTACGCCGCCTACAAGCATTAAAATTCCAACACCAGCCAACATGGCGCCTGCCTGAAAAGCCCCCCCGGGAGCATGACCACCAACCAATAGCAAATAAAAAGCAACAAGTATCATTAACGGGGTCAATATATGTAAAAAAGCAATCAATACTCTACTTGCCTGGCGTGGTTGGATTTTGATTGAAACCGGCTCAATGGCATGAAGAGCATAAACAGATACGACAACAAGAAATAAAACACCCATTTCTAAAAGAGTATCGTATCCGCGAAAGTTCAAAATTACGGCTGTCACGGGATTCTCTACACCACTTTTCGCTAAGGCACTTTGAATTTTATCCGTCAGTCCAAGCACATTCTTTGGAAGCGTTAATACACTCCAAGAAAGAATTGATCCCATACTGATGACTAATACCGATAAAAAACAATCATAAACTTTTGATCCCTTAGATATCTTTATTTTTTCTATTACAATTTTTTTCCTGTGGGATTCCATGTGACCTAAACAGCCCAAAAAAAGAGCGCCGGTTAAAGCTGATCCTATCACCGCTTCAACGAGTGCAATATCAGGGGCTTGAAGCTGTACCCATGCCAGTGAAACCAACACTCCAAAAATAATAAACAATACGATGCTCACCAACAGATCTCTTGCACGCAACATCTGCCAGGCAAGAAATATTAAAGTCGGCGCTAACAATAGATCAAAAATATTTATATTCATAACTTTCTCCACGGAACAATACCCATCCGTAATGCTGCTCGGGCTATCAGATAACAGGATGTTGCGCTGGAAATAATGACCACCACCCAGATGAATAAAAGTTTCAATGCCATACTTATTTCACCTATCCCCAAAGCAAGACCTAATATAATAAACCCTAAACCTAAATTATCTGCCTTGGTTAAAGCATGCAGACGACTGTATATATCTGGAAATCTTAATACGCCTAATATTCCTGCAATAAAAAACATCACTCCAACCCCAATAAAAAATACGGAAATATAATCATTAACTGACATGAATTTTCTCCTCGTTAGACAATGATCTTTGCCATGTAAGGCGAACAAAGGCAATAGTAGAAACCGCTGCAAGTATGGCAAATACCAACGCAACATCGTACAAAAATGCTTTTTTGAGAGCCTGAGCTAAAAGCAAAAATATGGCTACACTGGCCGTACCACAAAGCTGTGCGGCAAGCATTCTATCCGCCCGTGTTGGTCCCAGAAAAACTCTCAAAAGACCCACCATAACCGTCACTAAAATGACTGTTGCAAAAAATAAATACCATGCACTCATATTAAATATTCTCCCCGAACAAGCCGGCTACTTTCATTTCTAAGGCCTGTAAGTTATCTAAATTCGGATATTTCTCATCAAGCGTGTGCACTAAAACTTCTTCGTCCAATAGATCCACACTAAGTGTTCCTG
The DNA here is from genome assembly GCA_029261055.1 of Candidatus Omnitrophota bacterium. Taxonomy (GTDB): domain Bacteria; phylum Omnitrophota; class Gorgyraeia; order Zapsychrales; family Zapsychraceae; genus JAJDCA01. The sequence continues at coordinate 75,530 of JAJDCA010000065.1, forward strand.
GAAGGAGGCTTATGGCATTCGTAAAAAATACTCGGGCAAATCCATTCGAAATTCGAAATTTATATTTTATTAAACTCGGAGCTAATGGACATTTAGGATGGATCGTCCTCATGGCCACATCAAAACCGCTGAGAATAGATTGTTGTAAGAAAAAGATAAAAAAATAAAATGTTCCTCCTATACGAAAATGAAACGAAGGCAACGGCGGCAAAATACGCGTCACCATTAAAGCAAGAATGATAGCTGCTACCCCTATCGTCCAAGATAATACAGATCCTTCCGTTAAAAAACTCCAGACTACAGCCAAAGATACTGCGCGAAAAATCCAGCCTTTCAATGAAATTTGAGCCGTTGTCCTTTGCATTAATATTTTTTTTGCATTGTGATTATTTTTTCCCATCATTACCTCTTGAAAAAGCGCCTATCGGCGCAATATAATCATTCGCCGCTTTCATTACTCGTTTTCCCACATTAACATGAGGAGCGTTGTCCCAAAAGGACTCTTCCTTATTCCAAGGTATTATGCCGATATGCCTTAATCCTTCGTTCGTATCACTCTGAGTAAAAGAACGGTTGTTTAATAAAAACCTCTTAATGTCACTCTCCAAATTTGGATTCTCTTCTACTGGATTACCAAAATAAGGACTTTTAAACAAATAATAATTAATCAGCGCTTTTTGAACGCGATACTTGATGAATGATTTACCTTCCTTAATAAAAGATAAAGCTCTTCTTTTTTGAGACGTTTCAAGCATCTTATCCAAAAATATCAACACACCTAAAACAGAAGCTACAGAACCACCAAATGCGCTCATAATTGATTCCCTCTTATCTTTAACAAGCTTTGAACAACAGTCCCCTATTCTTCCCAAAGAATTCCACGCCAAAATTTGGACATAACTAATAGACTCTTCGGGATCGATCAGCTTATCTAAAATTAACAAAACGTCGGTTAATGCCTCTTCTTGTAATTCTCTTGAATAACACGTGATACCATCAACGGCTTTATGATCAACGACTGCTGAGCGAAAAATCTGTAAAGTCTTTTGAACGTCCTCCTTCTTAAATAATGCCTCAATCTCTTTTTGGCTGAGAACCTTATTATTTGCATCAAAGGCCTTCTCAACCTTCTTCTGATATAAACCGTACAAATAGAGCGATAATGCAACCGGCAATAGTATTCTCCATTGTTATCGAAACCTATTTTTCAAAGATTTCCGAATATATTTCCTGATTATCCTCACTTAGTTGAGAAATCATGTTATTGATTTTTTTAGTTTCTTTAGGGATAACACCACGCACATATTTCTTTAAAAACTTTGCTTCTTCATAATATTTCAAATCAATACCTGCTGTTTTCTGGTTTTCCTTGAGTGCATCATCAATCACTTGGGTGTACACCTTAGCAACGAAATAGGCGTCATCTAAATACCCAAACAATCCCCATTCCTTTACCGACAAAAAATCTTCAGGTGTGTAGAGATATGTAAGCAGGTATCCTCCTAACTTCTTTGATTTCGCATTTGATTTACTGTGATTCCAATAAAAATAAATTCGACTCACTAAATCCGGCATCAAAAGAATAATTTTTTTAAGACGACCTTCAAGCACGGCGGTGGCTTTCTTTCCCACGCGCGTTCTTAATTGAACATGAAAATTGTCTTCATCTTTTTGAGCTAAATATTTGAGTTGTTCTTTCATTGCTTTAAGCATTTCCCCCTCCTTGCTAAGACATTTATTCATACTTGACATTCATCTAACCAAAGTATAAAATTATATTATACATTTGTAAAATTGATAATTCACATACCATACATCTATAAAATCTATGATACCTTTTAACTACCATCATCTCTATTATTTTTACGTAATCGCTCAGGAAGGCTCTATTGTCAAAGCTACGAAGCAGTTGAATTTGGCACAACCCACCTTAAGCACCCAACTAAAACAATTTGAGAAATTTCTTAATGTAAAACTATTTATAAGGAAAAATAGACAACTCGCATTAACAGAGGAAGGACTTCGCGTTCTTTCTTATGCGAAAATGATTTTTGATATTGGGCAGGAATTAAAAGATAGAATGGTTGACTTATCCCACAAGGACAGAATCCATTTAAATATTGGTATAACAAATTTTGTACCCAAAACGGTTGTAGAAATGCTTCTCGATTATATTCTTAAACTCAGTCCCAATATTTATATTAAGTTATCGAAAGATAACATGCCTAAGCTGGTGCAGGATTTAGATAATCATTTGATTGATCTAATCTTGACGGATACCCCATTCGAAACCACTATGGGTGCAGATTTTAATAACAAGCTTGTGGGTAAACTCCCTATTGTATTTTGCGCGCACCCTAGCTTGGCTAAAAAAGTTAAGAGATTTCCTAAAGACATGAGTGGGCTACCATTAATTCTTCCTGCCGCACCAAGGCAAGTATTTTACACACTCAAAGAATACCTTTATGAACACCATATTGAACCTCGCATTGTTGGAGAAATACAAGATATTGAGGTTGTACGTAGATTAGCCTTACGAAAATATGGGATAGTTGTACTAAATTTACTAACGATCCGGGAGGCCCCTGCGCGTCAAAAATTAGTTATTCTAAATAAAAGAAAAGATTACCATATCTTTGAGAAAATATACCTTATTTCAAAAAAACGAAAAATGCCTCACCCTCTAATCGAGGAGATTTTAGATGGATTCCGGATGGAGAATTTTATTAAAATATAAGATTCCTTTATTAATTCCCTTAATGTCCTACGGCAAACAATTTGCTACTCTACGTACTCCCCTTTATTTGTCAAAAAATTAATATTTCCGCGCCAGCCCCTGGCTAATAAGTTCCTGATTAAGGTAACGGCCTTTGGTAAAAATGGTGTCAATGTTTTGTGCCTGCATCGAATAAAAAATATGACCAATGTAACGGCCGTACACATCAATTTTGCGCGTCTTAACCACAACCGTTTGCGCCTTACTTAATTGATCCAACACATACCGGTACGCCTCCTGTCCACCCTCTTCATCCATGGCCGGTGTATCCAATGCGGCAAACCGAATGCGTTGTTCTTTCCACACCTGAAACCCCAGATCAATACGCATGAGCACCGGTCGAGTAGCGCAGAGGAATTTCACCTCCACGCCCTCACAGAACCGTACGTGAGCCTCTCGACTCATACGGCTCTTATCGTCTAGCCCTTACCGGTTTAACCCCCATCTGCCAATGAGCAAATAGTTGAGGATTTTGTT